>JADLEG010000283.1 GCA_020846275.1 Alphaproteobacteria bacterium | reverse complement strand
GTGCGGCGGAGTGGCCTAGTTCTTTACTCGGAGATTTGGCGATCGAAAGGCTCAAACTCATGCTCTTCGCTGCTGGTGGAAGAGCGATACGTCGGCATCGCCTGCCCACAGACCACTTATCAGTCTAGCTGATTCCTGGCATGATTAATAGCAGATTTCAGCGGGTCGCGGGAGACACGGTTTGTTCCAGACACCCAACATCCATGATAGGCTGTTGCGATGCCTGACGACCGTCCCCTCTCGCCGAACGCCCAGTTCATCGCGCGCGGGCTTTGCCGCTACCTGGGCCAGGCCGGCTTCAGCACGCTGACCGAGCTCATCCTGCCCAACGGCCGTCGCGTAGATGTGATCGGCATCGACCGGGCGGGAACCATTGTGGTGGCCGAGGTGAAATCCTCGCTGGCCGACTACCGGTCCGACCGCAAATGGCAGGACTATCTGGAATACTGCGACCGGTTCTACTTCGCCGTCGCCGAGGGCTTTCCGACCACGCTGATCCCCGAGCGGTGCGGCCTGTATGTGACGGATGCGTACGGCGCCGCCCTGATCCGCGACACCGAAACCACCCCCGTGGCGGCGGCGCGGCGCCGGGCCCTGCTGCTGCGGTTCGCGATGATGGCGGCCGATCGGCTGCGCGGCCTGTCGGATCCGGAATCCTCCCGAATCTGAGCGCCTTAGCGAGAGAGGCGCTTGATCGTCGCGCTGGTGCTGTGGCCGGGCACGATCTCGGCCAGCATGACCTTGCCGCCGTACGCCTGTACGATATCGGCGCCGACGACGGTCGCGACCGTATAGTCCGCGCCCTTGATCAGCACGTCCGGCCGGATCGCGCGGATCAGTTCGATCGGCGTGTCGTCGGCGAAGACCACGACCATGTCGACCGATTGCAGCGAGGCCAGAACCAGGGCGCGCGCGGCCTCGCCCTGCACCGGCCGTCCCGGCCCCTTGAGACGCGCGACCGAGCTGTCGCTGTTCAATCCCACGATCAGCCGGTCGCAGCCCGCCCGCGCCTGGGCCAGCAGGGAAACATGGCCGGGGTGCAGCAGGTCGAAGCAGCCATTGGTGAAGCCGACGCGCAGCCCCTTGCGCCGCCAGCCCGCGACCCGATCCAGCGCCGCCTCCAGGCCCAACACCTTGGCCTCGCCGCCCATGACCTCCTCGGCGCGGAGCTGGTGCAGGACCTCGTCGGGATAGGCGACGGCGGTGCCGACCTTGCCCACGACGATGCCGGCAACCGTGTTCGCCAGGCGCGCCGCATCCGCCAGGGCGGCCCCCGCGCCCAGCGCCGCGGCCAGGACCGCGACGACCGTATCGCCTGCGCCCGAGACGTCGAACACCTCGCGCGCCTCGGCCGCCAGATGGACCGGCCGGCCGGCCTGCTGCACCAGGGTCATGCCCTGCTCGCTGCGGGTGACCAGCATGGCGTCGATGCCGGCCTGCATCAGCACGCGCCGCGCCGCCTGCTCGACCGCGCCGTCGGCCTCCTCGCCCGCGCCGCGCGGCAGGGCTGCGCCGGAGGCAAGCTCCAACTCGTGGCGATTGGGGGTGACGAGGCTGGCGCGGCGATAGCGGCGATAGTCGCTGCCGCGCGGATCGACGATCACCGGCTTGCCCTCGTCGCGGGCGCGCTCGATCGCCCGGCGCAGCATGGCGTCTTCCAGCACGCCCTTGGCGTAGTCCGACAGCACCACGACGCCGGCCCAGTCGACGGCGCGCTCGACCGCCGCCTCGAGCGCCGCTTCGCTTTCCGCCGACAGCGCCAGCGCGGTTTCGCGGTCCGCGCGCAGCAACTGCTGTCCGCCGGCGACGAACCGCGTCTTCAGCGTGGTGGGCCGGCGCGGGTCGACGACCAGGCCCGAGGTCGCATGCGGCAACTCGCCGATCGCGCTGACCACCGCCGCCCCGTCGGCATCGGCGCCGATCACCCCCACCAGCGTGGTCGCTGCGCCCAGCGCCGACAGGTTGCGCGCCACGTTGCCCGCGCCGCCCAGCATCGCCTGCTCGCGCTCGACGCGCAGGACCGGAATCGGCGCCTCGGGCGAGACGCGCTCGACCGCACCATAGATGTAGCGGTCCAGCATGACGTCGCCGATCACGGCAACGCGCACTCCGCTCAGGCGGGCAACAATGTCGGCAAGGTCCGATCGTTCGCTCATGGCGGCCGTCACACCAGGCCCAGTTCGCGCTCCAGCGCGCCGCAGAGCATTTGCCCCAGCAGGATATGCATCTCCTGGATGCGCGCGGTCACCGTGGACGGCACGCAGACCAGCGGATCGCACAGCCCCTTCATCGCGCCACCCGAAGCGCCGGTCAGGCCCGCCGCCGCCACGCCCATCTCCCGCGCGGCCTTCAGCGCCTCGATCACGTTCGCACTGGTGCCCGAGGTCGAGATGCCGATCGCCAGATCGCCCTTGCGGCCCACGGCGCGCACCTGGCGCGCGAAAACCTGCGCGAAGCCCATGTCGTTGCCGGTCGCCGTCAGGACCGAGCTGTCGGTCGTCAATGCCAGCGCCGCGATCGGCGCGCGGTCCTTGACGTAGCGTACGGCAAGCTCGGTCGCCAGGTTCTGCGCATCGGCCGCGCTGCCGCCGTTGCCGAAGAACATCACCTTGCCGCCGCCGCGCACGCTCGCCGCCGCCGCGGCGACCAGCGCCTTGAACGGTTCGCGGCACTGCGCGCGCGTCGCGGTCAGAAGCGCGGCATGCTGGTCGAGCTCGCTGGCGTAGAACGCGTCAAGATCCATGGGCGACCGTCACACGAAGCGGCGGAAATAGTCGATCGTGCGCTTCAACCCGGCCTCCAGGTCGACCTTGGGCTGCCAACCCAGCACCTGCCGCGCCTTGGCGATGTCCGGGCAGCGCTGCGTGGGGTCGTTGACCGGCAGGGGCTTGAAGGCAAGCGTCGAGCGCGATCCGGTCAGGCGGATCACCCGCTCGGCCAGCTCGCGCACGGTCATCTCCGCCGGGTTGCCGATGTTGATCGGGCCGGTCACCTCGTCCGGCGCGCCCATCAGCCGGACCAGCCCGTCGATCAGGTCGTCGACATAGCAGAAGGCGCGGGTCTGCGTGCCGTCGCCGAACAGCGTGATCGGCTCGCCCTTGAGCGCCTGCATGATGAAGTTCGACACCACGCGCCCGTCGTTGGGGTGCATCCGCGGCCCATAGGTGTTGAAGATCCGCGCCACGCGGATCTTCAAGCCATGCTGGCGGTGATAGTCGAAGAACAGCGTCTCGGCGCAGCGCTTGCCCTCGTCGTAGCAGGCGCGCGGACCGATCGGGTTGACGTTGCCCCAGTACTCCTCCTGCTGCGGATGGGACGTGGGGTCGCCATAGACCTCGCTGGTGGAGGCCTGCAGAATGCGCGCGCGCACGCGCTTGGCCAGGCCCAGCATGTTGATCGCGCCGTGCACCGAGGTCTTGGTCGTCTGCACCGGATCGAACTGGTAGTGGATCGGGGATGCCGGGCAGGCCAGGTTGTAGATTTCGTCGACCTCGACATAGAGCGGGAAGGTCACGTCGTGCCGCATCATCTCGAAATGCGGGTTGGCCAGCAGGCCCAGGATGTTGTCGCGCGTGCCGGTGAAGTAGTTGTCGGCGCACAGCACGTCGTGGCCGTCGCCGAGCAGGCGCTCGCAGAGATGCGAGCCCAGGAAGCCCGCGCCTCCCGTCACCAACACCCGCTTGCGTGATTTCATGCCCCCGTTCCCGTCCGGACCTGGAAGCCCGCCGGCGCGCGCGGCGCCTGCGGGTCGGGCACACTCCTAGCATCCGGCCGGCGCGGAATAAAGCCGCGCGACGCGCCGCGCCGAACTCGTCGACGAAGGCGCGGCGCATCTTCGCCGTCTCGGCCTCCATGGCCGGCGCGATCGCCGGGTGCTTGACCATGGCCTCGACGATCTCGATTGCCTGCTCGACGTGCTCCCGGTAATTCCCGAAGTCGCGCAGGCCATCCGCATCGAACGCCTTGCGCTGCGCGCACCGATCAGCGCGCGCTGCCGCCCGGCGAACTCGCTGATGACCCACAGATTGTGCTTGATCTGGCCATAGGCCGCCATCAGCGCCTCGGCCGAATCGCTGGTGAATTCCGCCGCCAGACGCAGCGTTTTGACCCGCTCGATTGCCGCCGTGGCGGTCGGCGCCTTGATCACCGAGGCCGAGCGCTCCTCGCGCGGCTTGACAAGCTCGGCGTCGATGCGGCCGCGCATTTCGTTCAGCCTCTGGTGGCCCTGCTCGGCATCGACGATCAGTCGCTCGCGATCGGGAAAGACGCGGCCCTGCTTCAGCCGCACGGTCGCCTTGGCGAATTCGCCATCGCTCTGGGTGCGGACCTGGCAATGCCGTCGTGAACCGCCGTTTCCGCGACACCGAACGCCTCGAGCGCGATGGCCGCCTGGCCACGCTCGCGCGCCCAGTTGGCTGTCGCCGCGATCAGATGGTCCGCGGTCACATTCGCGTCGGCCTCCATCAGGGCACGCTCGTGCTGCTCCAAGCGGCGCCTCGCGACGAGGAGTGGTGGCCTATACTTTCGTATCGAAATAGAGCTAAAGTTCTAATCCATGGTTAATGGCCGGCCGCTATCTGCGTTTTCACCGCGGCAGGGGCGCCGGCCAACGCGTCCGGACAAACGCTCGCCCGGGCAGACTCTCCGAGCCCCTTCGCCAGCCCGCAGGTGCTTCAGGTTTGCAGTATCTTGGTCGCGCCGTCGCCGACGCGCAGCGCGGTCAGGCGGCCGCTGCGATAGGCCCCGGTATCGATGCCGATGCGGTTGGGCCGGAAGTCGGGCTCGCGCGTGATCGAATGGCCGTGCACCACGACCGCGCCGTGGTCGGCTGGGGAGTCGAGGAACTCCTCGCGGATCCAGATCAGGTCCGCGAAGTCCTGAGCGTCGATTGGCCGGCCGGGCCGGATGCCGGCATGGACGAACAGAAAGGGGCCGGCGCGATAATGGGGAACCAGCCTGTCGAGAAAGGCGCGGTGCGATGACGGCAGCGCCTGGGCCAGCGCGCCCGCCGCGCGCGCCATCTCGTCCGCATCGAGGCGGCGCGGCAGGTCGACGCCGTAGCTTGCCAGGGTCGCGCCGGCGCCGTTCATGATCCAACCGGGCCCTACCTCGGCCGGGCGGTCGAGGAAGCCAAGCATCATGAAATCGTGATTGCCCATCAGCGCCACCGACTGGAAGCCCGGCAGGGGCGGCGTGATCACGCGCTCGATAACGCCGCGGCTGTCCGGACCGCGGTCGACATAGTCGCCCAGATGCACCACCACCCGCCGCCCCGGCGGCTCGTTGTGGCTGTCCTGGCGGATCAGGCGATAGAGCCGGTCCAGCAGGTCCAGCCGGCCGTGGATGTCGCCGATGGCATAGACGCGGTCGTCGGGCCCGAACGTCATGCAATCCGTGCCTTGGAACACATAAGGAACGCTTGGTGCATTATCGCCGGCGATCCTTACGATTTGTTAGCCAGGGACGGATAGATAGAACGTTCGCCACGACCGCACCAGTCCAGGGAGTTCCCGGGTGGGAGAGCCGG
>JADLEG010000282.1 GCA_020846275.1 Alphaproteobacteria bacterium | reverse complement strand
CGTCGTGCCAGACCGGCTCGTCGCCGATCACGTCGGCGTCCTTCGCGTCGACCGTCAGCGTGACCAGCCGGCGCTTCGGCCCCTGGTCGCGCTCGCGCATCGCCGCGTCGCGGCCGACGAAGTCGTTCTTCTTCAGGTCGACGAAGAGATCGAGCCCCGCCTCGAACGGCCCGTAGATCGGGCGGTATTCGCGCGCCCAGCTTCCCCAGCTCTTCTCCAGCCGCAGCGAGTTCAGCGCCCGCCCGCCGAAGTGCTTGAGCCCGAACGCCGCGCCTTCGCGCAGGATCAGCTCATAGAGCGCGAGCTGGTAGTCCGCCTTGACCCAGATCTCGTAGCCAAGCCCGCCGGTATAGGTGAGCCGCCCGACCAGGGCGGGGATCAGCCCCAGCTCCATGCGGCGGAAGCTGCGGAACGGGAGGGACGCGTTCGACACATCGTCCTGGGCGAGCCGCGCCAGCAGCTCGCGCGACTTCGGCCCGGCGATCGACAGGCCCAGCATCTCGCTGCGCAGCGGCCGCATCGCCACGCCGCGCTCGGGCAGATGCCGCTCGAACCAGCGCAGGTGATAGTCCTCGGCCGCGCCCGAGCCGAACACGTAGAACCGCTCGTCGTCGAGCCGCGCCACCGTGAAGTCGCCGATCAGCTTGCCGGCCGCGTTCAGCATCGGCGTCAGCACGATGCGTCCCGCGCGCGGCATGCGGTTGGCCAGCATGCGCGACAGCCAGGATTCCGCATCCGGCCCCGCGACCTCGTAGCGCGCGTAGCTCGAGGTTTCCATCAGCCCCACGCCGGTCCTGACCGCGCGGCATTCCTCGGCCACCGGCCCGTGCGCGATCGAGCGCTTGAAGGTCACGTCCTCGACCGTCTCCTTGCCCTCGGGCCCGAACCACAGCGCCGTCTCGAGCCCGTAGGACACGCCGAACAGCGCGCCCTTGGCCTTCAGCCGGTCGTAGACCGGCGTGGTGCGCAGCGGGCGCGCCGCCGGCAGCTCCTCGTTGGGGAAGCGGATGCGGAAGCGGCGCGAGTAGTTCTCGCGCACCTTGGCGTTGGTGTAGGCCATCGAGGCCCAGTCGCCGAACCGCGCCACGTCCATGCCCCAGATGTCGGCGCCGGGGTCGCCGTGCACCATCCAGTTCGACAGCGACAGCCCGACGCCGCCGCCCTGGCTGAAGCCGGCCATCACGCCCACGGCGACCCAGTAGTTCCTGAGGCCGCGCACCGGCCCGATCACCGGGTTGCCGTCCGGCGCGAAGGTGAACGGCCCGTTGACCACGCGCTTGATGCCCGCCCGCTCGATCGCCGGGTAGTGCTTGAAGCCCACTTCCAGGCTGGGCGCGATGCGGTCGAGGTTGGGCGGCAGCAATTCGCTGGTGAAGTTCCAGGGCGTCGAGCGCTCGGACCAGGGCTGGCCGGCGCGCTCGTAGGTGCCCATCAGCATGCCCTTGGCTTCCTGGCGCATGTAGATCTCACCCTCGAAGTCGATGATGTGCAGCATCTCGGTCTTCGACGCCGCGACCTCGGGGATCTCCTCGGTGATCAGGTACTGGTGCTCCATCGCCAGCACCGGCAACTCAAGGCCGACCATGCGTCCGACCTCGCGGGCCCACAGCCCCCCGGCGTTGACCACGTGCTCGGCGTGGATGTTGCCCTTCTCGCTGATCACGTCCCAGCTGCCGTCCGGGCGCTGCTTGATGTCGGTCACGCGGGTATGGCGATAGATCTCGGCGCCCTGGACGCGCGCGGCCTTGGCGTAGGCATTCGTCACGCCCGACGGGTCGACATGGCCCTCGATCGGGTCGTAAAGCGCGCCGATGAAGTATTTCTTGTCCATCAGCGGGAACAGCTTGACCGCCTCGTCGACTGAGACGAAGTCCAGCTTCATGCCCAGGTAGCGCCCGCGGGCCTGCACCATCTTCAGCCAGTCCAGGCGCTCCGGCGTGCCCGCCAGCATCAGCCCGCCGGTGATGTGCACGCCGCAGGACTGGCCGGAGATTTCCTCGATCTCCTTGTAGAGGTTGATCGTGTACTGCTGCAGCTTGGCGACGTTGGGATCGCCGTTGACCGTGTGCATGCCGCCGGCCGCGTGCCAGGTGGAGCCCGAGGTCAGCTCGTCGCGCTCCACGAGCACGACGTCCTTCCATCCGGCCTTGGTCAGGTGGTACAGCACGCTGCACCCCACCACGCCGCCGCCGATCACCACCACCTGGGCATGCGTTTTCATCGCAAAATTCCTTCGCCGCCGACTGGCCGAACCAAGGCCGATTTCCCACCACGGCGGGCCCGGCACCGCCATCGCGGAAGCGACACAAACTGGCCGGTGCCGTATAGTCGCCGGCAATGAACGACAAGACGTCCCGCCCCCCCGCCGCCTCCACGTCCGCAAGCCCGCCTGTGGCCCCGAGCGAACCGGTTCCGCCCGCGCGGGGCACGCCGGACAACGTGCCGCGCGGCATCGCCTGCCTGCTCGGCGCGACCAGCTTGTTCTCGGTCGTCAACATGGCGGCGAAGTGGCTGTCCCAGGACTACCCGCTGGGCGAGATCGTGTTCTTCCGCTCGGCGCTCAGCCTCGTTCCCTGTGTGCTGATCGTCGTCACCCATGGCGGATTTCGCGCGCTGCGCACCAGCCGTCTTGGCATGCACGGCATGCGGACCTTCTTCGGCTTCATCTCGCTGACCGCGGCCTTCCTGTCGTTCTCGCTGATGCCGCTAGGCGACGCGGTGGCGATCGGCTATGCCGGGCCGCTGTTCGTGACGGCCTTGTCCGTGCCGCTGCTCGCCGAGCGGGTCGGCGCGCATCGATGGTCGGCGGTGGGCGTCGGCTTCATGGGCGTGCTGCTGATGGCGCATCCCAGCGGCGGCGTCACCTTGGTGGGCGCGCTGGCCGGCCTCGCCAACGCCTTCTTCTACGCGCTGTCGATGATCAGCGTGCGCCAGCTCGGCGCCACCGAGACCGCGCCGGCCATGCTGTTCTACCACTCGATGTTCTCGACCGCCTTTGCCTTGCCGCTGCTGTGGCTTGGCTGGGTCACGCCGACGCTCCCGGGCTTGGCGGCGCTGTGCGGAATCGGGTTGCTCGGCGGCGGGTCGCAATGGCTGGTGATCCATGCCTTCCGCCAGGCGCCGCCGTCCTCGCTGTCGCCGTTCGCCTATATCGGCCTGGTATGGGCGATGGCGTGGAGCTGGCTGATCTGGGGCGACCTGCCGACGGGCTGGCTGCTCGGCGGCGCCGGGCTGGTGGTGGCAAGCGGGCTTTACATCCTCCGTCGCGAGATCATGTTGGGCCTCATCAGGCGTCGCGCAGCGGATGACATGACATGAGCCAAGCTTCGATCGACCAGCTCCTCGCGGGAAGCTGGGTGGACCCCGCGTCGGGCAAGCCGGTGCGGCTTCCGTTCCGCGCGGTCGCGATCGCGCCGTCGCTCGACGGACAGGAGGCCGCGCTGGTCCGCGCGCTCGATCTCGGCCGGCGCCTGGCGGTGGTCTGCGACCCCGATACGCATCGCGTGCTGGGGGCGCGGGTGGTCCGCGCGCTCGAATCGATCGCCGCCCCGCGGCTGGTGCTGCTGCCCGGTCATCCGCATGCCGACGCCGAGACCGTCGAGCGCATTCGCGCGGAAACCGCCCCGGACGATGCCCTGGTCGCCGTCGGCTCGGGCACGATCAACGACCTGTGCAAGCAGGCGAGTTTCCTCGACCGCAAGCCCTACGCGGTGTTCGCCACCGCGCCGTCGATGAACGGCTACACCTCCACCAGCGCGGCGATCACCGAGCATGGCCACAAGAAGTCGCTGTCCGCGCATGGCGCCGGCGGCGTGTTCATCGACCTCGAGGTGCTGGCCGCCGCGCCGCCGCACATGATCCGCAGCGGCCTGGGCGACAGCCTGTGCCGGCCGACGGCCCAGCTCGACTGGCTCTTGTCGCATCGCCTGCGCGGTACCGCCTACAGCGAGACGCCCTTCGCCATCCAGTCGGCGGACGAGCGCGCGATGCTCGATGGCGCCGAAGGGCTGATGCGCGGCGACCTGGCGGCGATGGAAAGTCTGGCGCGGGTGCTGGTCCTGTGCGGCTTCGGCATGTGCATCGCCGGGTCGAGCGCGCCGGCGAGCCAGGCCGAGCACCTGATCAGCCATCATGTCGACATGCTGGGCGAGGGCGTGTCGCGCGAACGCCTGGGGCGCGACGCGCTGCATGGCGAGCAGATCGGCGTGGCGACGCTTACCGTCGCGCGGCTGCAGGAACGGCTGCTGCAGCAGGACCGGCCGCCCCGGCTGAAGCCCACGACGGTCGACGCGGCGGCGATCCGCGCCCATTTCGGCGACAGCGGCGACGGCTGCCTGGCCGAATTTCGCGCCAAAGCGCTGGACGCGGCGGAGACCGAGCGGGTCAACGCGTTGCTGCAGGCGGAGTGGCCGGCGATCCGTGACGCGCTCGCGGCCCGGTTCCTGCCCCCGTCCAGCCTGCGCCGCGTGCTCGAACGCGCCGGCGCGCCGCAGCGCCCGGCGGACCTTGGCTGGTCCGACGCCTTCCACCGTGACGCCGTCCGCTGGGCGCGCCGCATCCGCAACCGCTACACCTGCCTCGACCTGATCGACGATTCGGTCGGCATCGATTTCTGGCTGGGCTGACGCACGGGAAGATGAACGGGCTGGTGCTGGCGGTGGTGATGGAATCGCGCGGCAGATGAACGGGATCGCCTCGGCGATCGCCGCGGCCGTGGAAGAGCAGGGCGCCGCCGAGCAGATGGACGGCCAGGCGCGCGACCTGACGCGCGAGGTCCAGCAGTTCGTCGGCGACCTCAACGCGGCGTGACCCGCGCCGCGCGCTTCAGGTTTCCTTGGGGTCCAGCGCGTCGCGCAGCCCGTCGCCGAACAGGTTGAAACCCAGCACGACGGCGCAGATCGCCATGCCCGGCCAGATCGCCATCCACGGCGCCTGGGCCAGGAAGTTCTTCGCCGTGTTCAGCATGCTGCCCCAGCTGGGCGCCGGCGGCTGCTGGCCGAGCCCCAGGAAGGACAGGCTCGCCTCGGCCAGGATCGCCGCCGCGATCGACAGGGTCGCCTGCACCAGCAGCGGCGGCACGACATTCGGGAACACGTGGCGCAGCGCGATCCGCCAGTGCGGATTGCCAATGGCGCGCGCCGCCTCGACATAATCCTCCACCGCCACGGCCAGCACCTGGCCGCGCGTCAGGCGCACGAAGATCGGCACCGTGGAGATGCCGATCGCGATCATCGCGTTGGTCAGGCTGGGACCCAGGAAGGCGGCCAGCGCGATCGCCAGGATCAGGAACGGGCAGGCCAAGAGCGCGTCGGTGATCCGCTGCAGCACGTGGTCGATCCAGCCGCGGCAGTATCCCGACAAGAGGCCGACCGGCACGCCGATCATAAGCGCGATGGTGACCGACACCACGCCCGCCAGTAGCGAGGCGCGCGCGCCCCAGATCATGCGCGCCATCACGTCGCGGCCGATCTCGTCCGTGCCCATCCAGTGCGCCATGCTGGGCGGCTTGCGCACCTGCAGCCAGTCGGCCTTGGCCGGGTCGTAGGGCGACACCAGCGGCGCCAGCACCGCGACGGCGACGAAGAAGGCGACGAACACCGCGCCGGCCACGGCGCTGCGCCGGCGCAGCAGGCGGCGCCAGATGCGCTTGCCGCGGCTCTGCTCGACGACGACGCCGGCCGGGGCCGCGGGATCGAGGATCGCGTCGACCGCCATCGCCCTAGCCCTAGCCCCTGAGGCGCGGATTGACCAGGAAGTAGGTCATGTCCGCCAGCAGATTGAGCATGATATAGGCCGTCGCCGTGACCAGCACGACGCCCTGCACCACCGCGTAGTCGCGGTTGAAGACCGCGTCGACGATCAGCTTGCCGAAGCCGGGGATGGTGAAGACCTGCTCGGTCAAGACCGCGCCGGACAGAAGCTGGCCGAGCTGCAGCGCGCCCAGCGTGATGATCGGGATCAGCGCGTTGCGCAGCGCATGGCGCAGCACGACGCGGCGCTCGTTCAGGCCCTTGGCCCGCGCGGTGCGCACGTAGTCCGACCGCAGCACCGACAGCATCGCGCCGCGCGTGTGACGCATCATCACCGCCGCCAGCGCCGCGCCCAGCACGAAGGCGGGCATGATCATCGCGCGCAGGTTGTCGCCCAGGTTCTCGAACGGGCTGACATAGCCCGATGCCGGCAGCAGCCCCCAGCGCACCGAGAACAAGAGGATCAGCATGATGCCGAGCCAGAAGGTCGGCACCGACTGGCCCGACAGGCCCAGCACGTTGGCGGCATAGTCCCAGAAGCTGTTCCGCCTGACCGCCGACAGGATGCCGGTGGGAATGCCGATCAGCAGCGCGATCGCCATCGACATCAGCGCAAGCTGGACCGTCACCGGCAGTTTCTCGGCGATCAGGTCCGCGACCGGCTTCTTGGTGCGCAGGCTGGCGCCCAGGTCCCCGGTCAGCGCGTTGCCGATCCACATCGCGTACTGCACCGGCACCGGCTTATCCAGGTGGTACTGCTTGCGCACCTGCTCGTAGGCCTCGGGCGAGCGGTCCTCGCCGAGCAGCGCCAGCGCCGGATCGCCCGGCAGAAGATGCTGCAGGCCGAAGACGATGATCGTGACGATGAACAGCGTCGGGATCGCGATCGCCAACCGGCCGAGGAAATAGCCCCACATGGCGGTCTATGCCCGCCCACCCTTCGACAAGCTCAGGGTGAGGAACACGAGAGACTCCTCGTCCTGAGCCTGTCGAAGGACGACGTGCGACATCACTGCAGCTTCACGTTCTCCAGGCGGATCATCCCGTCCGTGCTGGCCTTGAAGCCCGCCAGCTTGGTGGAATGCGCGAACAGCCACTTCACGTGGTAGAGATAGATGATCGGGCGGTCCTTCAAGTACTGCTCGGCCGCCTTGGTGTAGTGCTCCTGGCGCTTGGCGACGTCGTAGGTCGTGCGGGCGGCATCGAGGTGCTTGTCGACATCGGCATTCGAGTAGTCGGTTTCGTCAAGCGGCGCGCCCGTGTGCAGGAACACGTGGATGTTGCCGTCCGGGTCGGGGCGGCCGGACCAGCCGATCAGCGACGTCACGTAGTCGCGCTTGGTCTGGTTCTGCAGCGCGGTGGCGAACTCGATCGACACGATCTTCATGTCGATGCCTGCTTCGCGCATCATGCCCTGCAGCACCTGCGCCACCTGGGTCTGCTGGGTGTCGTTCGGCACCTGCATCTCAAAGCTGAGGTTCGGCACGCCGGCCGCCTTCAGCAGTTCCTTGGCCTTCGCCACGTCGCGCTTCGGCACCGGCATCGTCTTGGCGTAGAACGGGTTGGTCGGCGCGACCGGCTGGTTGCCCACCGTGAACTCGCCGTTGAAGACCACCTGGTTCAGGATCTCGCGGTCGATCGAGAGTTCGATCGCCTCGCGCACCCGCGGATCCTTGCCCACCGGCGTATTGGCGCGCGGCGTGTTGCCGACATTGATCGAGAAGCTGGCATAGCCGAGCGAGGTGATCGCCTGCAGGTTCAGCCGCTTGTCGGCCTTGACCGCCGCGATGTCGGTGGGCAGCAGGCGTTCCAGCATGTCGAGCTGGCCGGACTGCAGGTTGGCTAGGCGCACCGTGGCGTCGGGGATCGGCTGGAAGGTCACCTTGTCGAAATGGTACTTGTCCTTGTCCCAGTAGTTCGCGAAGCGCTCCAGCACGATGCGGTCGTTCTGCACGCGCTCGACGAACTTGAAGGGGCCCGAGCAGACCGGCTTGTTGGCCAGGTTGGCGCCCAGCTCCTTGGCGGCCTTGGGCGACACCATCATGCCGGCGCGGTCGGTCAACTGCGAGAGCAGCGGCGAGGACGGCTCCTTCAGGTTCAGCCGGATCGTGTAGTCGTCCACGGCATCCACCGTGGCGATCGCCGCGATCTCGCTCTTGCGCCGCGATTCCGGCAGGGTGAGCGCCCGCTCCAGGTTGAACTTGGCCGCCGCCGCGTCGAACTTCTCGCCGTCGTGGAAGGTCACGCCATGGCGCAGCTTCATCGTCACGGTCTTGCCGTCCTCCGACACCGACCATTCCGTCGCCAGGCGCGGCACGATCTTCAGGTTCGCGTCGATGTCCACCAGCTTGTCGCACAGCGCGGTGAAGACCAGCCGCCCCACGAAGGTCCGCGCCTGGTGCGGGTCGAGCAGGTCGGGGTCCTCGGCCAGGCCGATCCGCAAGTGTTGCGCCTGGGCGGCGCCGGCAAACGTCAGCGCGGCGGCGCCGATCAGCAGGGAGAAACGCGAGCGCATGATCCACCTTCCCCGTTCAGCTTCGTGATTGCCCGGATCGTTGACCGATCAACGGTTCCGCCAATGCTAGGTCCGCGCCCCGGCGCTGGCAAGCGCGGCATCCCGTTCGTCGCGCCCTCGTGAGCGGAAGAACCCCTGCAGGCGTACCAGCACCGGGTCGGCGTCGATGCCCGCGCGGATCGGCTCCATCGCCGGCACCGCGCGCCAGAAATGACAGGCCACGCGGTGGCCCGTTGCCGCCGTTTCGAGCAACGGCTCTTCCTTTCGGCAGCGATCCTGCGCAAAGGCGCAGCGCGTATGGAACCGGCAGCCGGGCGGCGGGTTCAGCGGGCTCGGCACGTCGCCCTCGAGGATCGCGCGCCGGCGCTTGACGGCCGGGTCGGGGATCGGGATCGCCGACAGCAGGGCCTGGGTGTAGGGATGGCGGGGCGCGGCGAACAGGCTGCGCTTGTCGCCGATCTCGACGATTTTGCCCAGGTACATCACCGCAACCCGGTCGGCCACGTGCTTCACCACCGCCAGTCCGTGCGAGATCAGAATGTAGCTGAGGCCGAAGCGGCGCTGCAGATCGCGCAGCAGGTTGATCACCTGCGCCTGGATCGACACGTCTAGCGCCGAGACCGGCTCGTCGGCCACGATCAGCCTGGGCTCGACCGCCAGCGCGCGGGCGATGCCGATGCGCTGGCGCTGGCCGCCCGAGAATTCGTGCGGGAAGCGCCTGGCATGGTGCGGCATCAGTCCCACGAGGCCCAGCAGCTCCGCGACCCGCCGGCGGCGCTCGGCCGCGCTGCCGACGCCGTGCAGCATCAGCGGCTCGGCGATCATGTCGCCCACGGTCATGGTCGGGTTCAGCGAGGCATAGGGGTCCTGGAAGATGATCTGCATGCGCCCGCGCAGGTCGCGCAGCTCGCGGTCGCCCAGCGCAAGTATGTCCTTGCCCTCGAACCGGATGCGCCCGGCGGTCGGCTCGATCAGGCGCAGCGCCAGCCGGCCGAGGGTCGACTTGCCGCAGCCGCTCTCGCCCACCAGCGCCAGCGTCTCGCCCGGCGCCAGGGTCAGGTCCACGCCGTCGACCGCGCGCACCTGCCCGACCACGCGCTGCAGCACGCCCTTGCGGACCGGGAAATGCTTCACCAGCCCGGCGACCTCGAGAATGGGCTGCATACGCGCGGCCTCATGGTTCGATCCTTCGACAGGCTCGGGACTCACCATGAGGCGATTCCCGGTTCCTCATCCTGAGCTTGTCGAAGGATGAGCTTTG
>JADLEG010000281.1 GCA_020846275.1 Alphaproteobacteria bacterium | reverse complement strand
TCGGCAAGATCGGCCTCGACCAGTCCACGCGCGTGCTGATGCGCCGCCTGCTGGTCGACCATGTGCGGCCGCACTGGCTGCGGCTGGCGCTGGCCGGGCTGTGCATGATCGTCGCCGCCATGGCCACGGCGGCCCTGGCCAAGCTGATGGAGCCGATCATCGACGGGGTCTTCGTCGACCGCGACCGCACGATGCTGGCCTGGGTCGCGGTTGCCGTTCTGGTGGTGTTCTTCCTGAAGGGCATGGCGACCTACGGCCAGGCCGTGCTGATGAACTATGTCGGCCAGCGCATCGTCTCGGACCTGCAGGTCGACCTCTACGGGCGGTTGATCCGGGCCGACATGGCGACCTTCAACGACACGCCCACGGGCACGCTGGTGTCCCGCCTGGTCAACGACGTGGGCATGCTGCGCGGCGCGGTGTCGATGACGCTCACCAGCATCGGCAAGGACGCGCTGACACTCGTCCTCCTGGTCGCCGTCATGTTCCGCCAGGACTGGCAGCTCGCCACGGTCGCCTTCATCGTCTTCCCAATCGCGGTGCTGCCGATCGCCAATATCGGCAAGCGCATGCGCAAGGTCGCGACCCGCACCCAGGTGCAGCTCGCGGACCTGACCACCTTGTTCGGCCAGACCTTCCAAGGCGCGCGGCACGTCAAGGCCTATGGCATGGAAAGCTACGAGACCGGCCGCGCGCGCGAGGCGGTCGAATCCCTGTTCGGCCTGGTGCAGCGCGCGGCGCGCACCCGCTCGATCGCGCACCCGATCATGGAGACGCTGGGCGGCGTCGCCATCGTCGCGGTGATCGCCTATGGCGGCAACCAGGTAATCCTGGGCAACCGCACGGCGGGGGCCTTCTTCTCGTTCATCACCGCGCTGCTGCTGGCCTACGAGCCGATGAAGAAGCTAGCGGCGCTGAATTCGAGCTTGCAGGAAGGCCTTGCCGCTGCGACCCGCGTGTTCGCCGTTCTGGACAGCGCGCCGCGCATCGTCGACGGGCCGGATTCGATCGACCTCGATGCGCATGGCGCGTCGATCAAGTTCCAGAATGTGCATTTCTCGTATCGCGGCGATCGCGCGGCGCTGGACGGGGTCAGCTTCGAGGTGCCGGCGGGCAAGACGGTGGCGCTGGTCGGCCCGTCCGGCTCGGGCAAGTCGACCATCCTCAACCTGATCCCGCGGTTCTACGACGTGGAATCCGGCCGCATCACCATCGGCGGCCATGACGTGCGCGAGATCAAGCTCGCCTCCTTGCGCGCCAACATCGCGCTGGTCAGCCAGGAAGTCAGCCTGTTCGACGACACCGTGGCGCGCAACATCAAGTACGGCAAGCCGGACGCGGCCGACGCCGAGATCGAGCGCGCGGCCAAGCTGGCGGGCGTGCACGAGTTCATCGTCGGCCTGCCCGAAGGCTATTCCACCCTGGTCGGCGAGCATGGCGTCAAACTGTCGGGCGGCCAGCGCCAGCGCATCATGATCGCCCGCGCCATGCTGAAGAACGCGCCGATCCTGCTGCTCGACGAGGCGACTTCGGCGCTCGACGGCGAATCCGAGCGCCAGGTGCGCGACGCGATGGCGACCCTGATGCACCGGCGCACCACGCTCGTCGTCGCGCATCGCCTGGCGACCGTGGTCAATGCCGACCTGATCTACTACCTGGCCAATGGCCGCATCGTGGAGAGCGGCACCCATGCCGAGTTGCTGGCGCGCGGCGGCTCCTATGCCCGGCTCTACGCGCTGCAGTCGGCCGACGAACCGCAGCCCGCGCTGCGGGCGGTGGTGCTGGGCTAGGGCGATGGTCAACCGGCTGAAGCAGTGGTCGAAGGGCAAGACCGCGCAGCGCCTGGCCTGCTGGCTGGGCGCCTGGTACTTGCGGCTGGTGTTCTGGACCGGGCGCTGGTCGATCGAAGGCGATGCCGCCGCCCGGCGGATGTGGCGCGAGGGCAAGCCTTTCATCCTGTGCTTCTGGCACGGAAGGCTGCTGATGATGCCGTTCGCCTGGAACCCGCCCCACGGCGCCCGCGCCGGGGCGCACGGCGCGCCGATCCACATGCTGATCTCGGCGCATCATGACGGAAGGCTAATCGCGCGCGCGGTCAGCCATTTCGGCATCGACACGATCGCGGGCTCCGACAACCGCAACACCATGTCGGCCATGCGCGCGCTGGTACGCGCGGTGCGCAAGGGAAGCTGGATCGGCATCACGCCGGACTCACCGCCCGGCCCGCGCATGCGCGCCAAGCCGGGCGTGGCGATGCTCGCGCGCCTGGCCCAGGTGCCGATCATCCCCGCCAGCTATTCGGTGTCGCGTCGCCGCGTGCTGGGGTCGTGGGACCGGCTGGTGGTACCGAAGCCGTTCGCGCGCGGCGTGTTCCTGTGGGGCGAGCCGATCGCGGTGCCGCCCGACGCGGACGACCACGCGATCGACCAGGTGCGCCGGCGGGTCGAGGATGCGCTGACCCGGCTTTCGGCCGAGGCCGACCGTCGCTGCGGCCATGACGCGATCGAGCCGGGCCCGCCGCTGGCCGAATTCGCCGGCCGCGACTCGGCGCGGGCAGCGGGGGAAGCCGCGTGACCCTGTCGTTCTATCGCGGCCTGACCTCCGCGGCCGAGCCGCTGATCCGCTTCTACCTCGAGCGCCGCCGCGCCGCCGGCAAGGAGGACGCCGACCGGCTGGCGGAGCGCTTCGGCGAACCGTCGCGGCCGCGGCCGGCGGGGGCGCTGGCCTGGGTGCACGGCGCGTCGGTTGGGGAATCGCTCTCGGCCCTCGCCTTCATCGAGCGCGTGCTGGCCGAGCGTCCGGGCTTCAGCGTGCTGGTGACCACCGGCACGGTGACCTCGGCGCGGCTGTTGGAAAGCCGCCTGCCGCGCCGGGCATTCCATCAATATGTGCCGGTCGATCATGCGGGATGGATTCAGCGCTTCCTCGACCACTGGCGGCCCGACCTGGCACTGTGGCTGGAATCCGAGCTATGGCCGAACCTGATCCAAGGCGTGGCCGACGCGCAGATCCCGTTGGTGCTGCTCAACGGGCGGATGTCCGAGGCATCCTTTCTGCGCTGGAAGCGCGTGCCCTTCCTGATCCGGCCGCTGCTCGGGCATTTCGCGCTCTGCCTCGGCCAGGACGAGGAGCAGACCGGGCGCCTGTCCGCCCTTGGCGCGCCCAAGGCGCTGTCGGTCGGCAACCTGAAATTCGCCGCCGCCCCCCTGCCGGTCGACGAGGGGGCGCTGGGCCGCCTGCGCCGCGAGATCGGCGACCGCCCGTGCTGGCTGGCGGCCAGCACCCATCCCGGCGAGGAAGCGCTCGCCGCGCGGGTGCATCGCGCGGTGGCGCCGGCCCAGCCCGGCCTGCTGACGATCGTCGTGCCGCGTCACGCCGACCGCGGCGAGGCGATCGCGCCCGAGCTTGCGGGCGAAGGCCATCGCGTGGCCCGGCGCAGCGCCGGCGATGCGATCGACGGCGCCGACATCTATCTCGCCGACACGATGGGCGAGCTCGGCCTGTTCTACCGGCTGGCCGAGGTGGTGTTCGTCGGCAAGTCGCTGCTGCACGCGGGCGGGCACAATCCGCTCGAGCCGGCGCAGCTGGGCTGTGCTGTCGTGGTCGGGCCGCAGATGCACAATTTCGCCGAGATGGTCGACCGATTGCGCGCGGGCGGCGCGCTGACCGAAGTCGCCGACGAGGCCGGGCTGGCCGCCGGCGTGGCGGCCCTGCTCGCCGACCCGGCGCGGCGCGGCGCGCTGGCGCGGGCGGGGCGCGCCGTGGCCGAGGCCGAGGCCGGCGTGCTCGACGCCGTGCTGCGCGAGATCCAGCCCTGGCTCGACGCCGCCCAGCGCCGGCACGCTCGCGGCGCCAACGGTTCTGCGCCCAACGGCGCCGACGGGCAAGGCGCCGACGGGCAAGGCGCCGATGGGCACGGCATCGGCCACGACACCGGGTTTCGTGCGCGCTCCTGAGTTCTGGCAGCGGTCGGACAGCGCGGTCGCGCGGCTGCTGGCGCCGGCCGGCATGGCTTGGCTGGCGGCGGCGAAGCTGCGGCGCGCCATGGCGCGGCCCTATCGGGCGCCGGTCCCGGTGGTCTGCATCGGCAACCTGGTCGCGGGCGGGGCGGGCAAGACGCCGGTCGCGCTGGCCGCGGCGCGGTGGTACGGGGCGCGCGGCCTCATGGTCCACCTGCTCAGCCGCGGCTATGGCGGGCGCGTTGTCGGGCCGCACCGCGTCGATCCGGCGCTGGACACCGCCGCCGACGTCGGCGATGAGCCCTTGCTGCTGGCGGCGCGGGCGCCGACCTGGGTCGCGCATGACCGCGCCGCCGGCGCGCGCGCCGCGGCCCAGGCCGGCGCCGGGCTCATCGTGATGGACGACGGGTTCCAGAACCCGTCCCTGGTCAAGACGCTGTCGCTGCTGGTGGTCGATGGCGGCCAGGGCTTCGGCAATGGACGCGTTATCCCCGCCGGCCCGCTGCGCGAGCGCGTGGACGACGGGCTGGCGCGGGCCGACGCGGTGGTGCTGGTGGGCGAGGATCGCGTCGGCGCCCTGGACGCGCTGGGCAGTCGCGTGCCGGTGATGCGCGCGCGGCTGGTGCCGGGCGCGGACGGCGCGCGCTACCGCGGCGAGCGGGTCGCGGCCTTCGCCGGCATCGGGCGGCCGCAGAAGTTCTACCAGACGCTGCGCGACCTGGGCGCGCTGGTGGTGGCGACGCGCGACTTTGCCGATCACCACCGCTACGAGCCCGAGGAAGTGATGGCGATGGTCGAGCACGCGGCCAAGCGCGACGCGGTGCTCGTGACAACCGCCAAGGATGCCGTGCGCCTGCCGCCCGGCGCGCTCAACATGGTGCATGTGCTGCCGGTCGAGCTGGCATGGGACGACGAACACGGCGCCGGCGCGATCCTGGGCCGGGCGCTGGACGGATCCGCCGATGGCCGCGCCTAGGGGGCCGATCGGTCGGTGGTGGCTGCGTATCCTGCGGCCGATCCGCGGCTGGGGGATGATCGGGCTGATGGAGCTGATGCGCGCCCTGCCGATGCGCACGGCAACCAACGGCGTCGCCGCCATCGCGCGCCGCCTGGGACCCCGTATGGGCGCCAGCAGGATCGCTCGGCGCAACCTCGACCGCGCCTTTCCCGGCCTGGCGCGGGCCGAGCGCGAGCGCATCGTCGCCGAGATGTGGGACGACCTGTCCCGGACGGTATGCGAGTACGCGCATCTGAAGACCATCGTCGACGACGCCGCGAACCGGGTCGAAATCGTCGGGGGCGAGCATCTCGACGCCCTGCGCGAGGACGGCAAGCCCGGCATCATCTTCTCGGCGCATCTGGCGAGCTGGGAGATGGTGACGCTCGCCGCGCGGATGCGCGGATTGCCGGTCAACGTCGTCTACCGCAACGCCAACAACCTGCTGCTCGACGAGTACATCCGCAAGCTGCAAAGCGTCAGCGGCGCCGCGCTGATCCGCAAGGGCGTCCGCGGCGCGCGGCGCCTGCTGCAGGTGATGCAGTCCGGCGGCCACGTCATCATGCTGGTCGACCAGAAGATGAACGAGGGCATCGCCGTGCCGTTCTTCGGCCGGCAGGCGATGACCGCGCCCGCGCTCGCCCAGCTTGCGCTGCGCTACGAATGCCCGGTCGTTCCGGTGCACGTGGAACGGCTGGGCGACACGCGGTTCCGCGTGATCTGCGAGCCGCCGCTGGCGCTGCCGAAGACGGGGGACCGCGACGCCGACGTGCTGGCCTTGATGACCGCGGTCAACCGGCGGATGGAAGTCTGGATCCGCGCCAGGCCCGAGCACTGGCTGTGGCTGCACCGCCGCTGGCCGAAGGACGAGGATGGCGGCGGCGCGGGCCCCATGCTTCGGCAGGCTCAGGATGAGGCGAACAACAAACAGTCCTCATCCTGAGCCTGTCGAAGGATGAGCCTGTCGAAGGATGAGCCCGTCGAAGGATGAGCCCGTCGAAGGACGCCTGATTCAAAGCCGCTTGCTGTAGACCGCCTTGCCGTCGCCCGGCGCGTAGAAATCCGCGAAGACATGCTCCAATCGGTAGCCGCAGGCCAGGTAGAAGGCGCGGGTTGCGTCGTATTGCGGCTTCGACGAGGTTTCGATGTAGATCGCCCTTCCGCCCTGCGCGCGCATGGCGGCCTCGGCGCGGCCCAAGAGCTCGCGACCCAGGCCGCGGCCGCGCGCGGCATCCTCGACCGCGATCCAGTAGAGGTCCCAGCTCACGAGGCTGCAGGGGATCGGGCCGAAGCAGGCATAGCCGACGGCGCCCTCGTCGTCGTCGGCGAACACGAAATGATAGCCGCTCGCCTCGATCCCCCGGGCCAGCCGCTCCTCGACCAGCTCGACCGCGACCGCGACCTCGTCCGGCCGGAAGAAGCCGGTCGATTCCACGATCCGCCGGATCGCCGCGACGTCGTCGGACCGGGGCCGGTCGCGGAAGCTCGGCGCGGCGCGTGCCGGAACGGCGCTAGCCCGCATGACGGCGCATCGCGGCCGGGGCCACGCAGGGCGCGATGATCCGCTGGATCGCCTGGTCGAAGCCGATGCCCGCGCGATCGAGCATGGCGGCGAAGCCGGCATCGGCCGACAGGCAGGGATTGGCGTTGACCTCGAGCACGTAGGGCCGGCCCGTCCGGTCGACGCGGAAGTCGACGCGCGCATAGCCCGCCAGGCCCAGCAGGCGCCAGCAGCGCAGCGCAAGCCCGCGCAGCGCGTCGACCAGGCCGGCATCCGGCGGGCCCAGCTCGAAGCTCCGCGGCGTATGGGTGTAGGCGAAGGATTGTGGATCCCATTTCGAGGCATAGTCGAGGATCCGCGGCGTGCCGGGCGGGAAATCGACGAAGCGAATCTCCGCTGCCGGCAGGATCTCCGGCCCGCCGGGCGCATCCAGCAGCGCGATGTTGAACTCGCGCCCCTCGACATAGGCCTCGGCGAACCACGATCCGCCATGGCGCGCGACCATCTCCGCGATGCGGCGGCGCGCCGCCGCCATGCCGTCGACGACCGAGCCCGGCTCGAGCCCGATTGACGCGTCCTCCCAGGCCGACTTGACGATGAACCGGCCTGCAGGCTCGGCGCCGCTCGCACCCTGCTCGTCGATCCAGGCGGGCGTCGGGATTCCGGCCGCCGCCAGCATCCGCTTGGCCAGCACCTTGTGCGTGGTCAGCAGGATCGCGGTCGCGTCCGAGCCGGTATAGGCAAGGCCGAGCTGGTCCAGCACCGTGGGGGCCAGGTGGATGTAGCGGCCGATGCCGCCCAGCGCCTCGACCAGGTTGAAGGCGAAGGCGGGCTTCAGCGCCTCGATCCGCCGGCCGAGGGCCGCGAGGTCGAGCGTGACCGGGACGGGGGTCGCGTGCCAGCCCAGCCGCTCCAGCGCCGCGGTCACCGTGGCAAGCTGGACCAGCGTGTCCTGCTCGTCGGCCGGGGCGCCGGGCCCGATGGTCCCGTGCAGCACGGCGACCGTATCGGGCGCGGGCCGCGATGGCTTGCGGCGCGGCATCGGCTCTATTCGGCGGCGGCGCGGGGCGCCGCATGGCGGATGCGGCCCGTGCCGATGCGGGTCGCGGCCGCATCGACGATCCGGCGGATCAGCTCGACATACTGGCCGCCGGCCTGCTGCCAGAGGATCGGCAGGTCGGAATGCGAGGGGTGGAGCCCGGCCAGCGGGTTGACCTCGATGAAATTGACCCGCCCCGCCGCGTCGGCGCGCAGGTCGATCCGACCGCCATCGCGGCAGCCCAGCGCCCGCCACGCCGCCAGCGCCACCGCGCTGGCCTCGCGCGCCAGCGCGTCGTCGACCAGCCGGTAGATGACGCGCTCCTCGCACTCCTCCTTGTTGACGTAGGAGTAGACGCCCTGCTCGGCATTGTCCTTCAGGATCACCTCCAGCGCCCCGATCGACTCGGCGCGCTCGGCCGTCCCGACGATGCCGACGGTGAACTCGCGCCCCGGCAGGAAGGTCTCGACCAGCACCGGCTGGTCGAAGCGCTTCAGCAGTTCGCGGCACACCGCGCGCAATTGCCGCCGGTCGGCGATGCGCGAGGCCGGGGTGACGCCCTTGCCGGTGCCCTCGGCCACCGGCTTGGCGAACAGCGGATAGGGCAGGTTGACCCGCGCGATATCCGCATCCGCCTCGACCACGGCGAAGTCGGGCGTCGGCACGCCGCAATCGCGGACCACGCGCTTGGTCAGGCCCTTGTGCAGGGTCAGGCCCATGATCACGGGGTCCGAGAAGGTGTAGGCGATGCCATAGGCATCCAGGATCGCCGGCACCTGGGCTTCACGGCCCACCCCGTTCAGTCCCTCGGTGATGTTGAACACCAGGTCCCAGCGTTCGCCGCGGGCCAGGCGCTCGACCAAGCGGCGGACATTGCCGATGCGCTGGG
This sequence comes from Alphaproteobacteria bacterium, assembly GCA_020846275.1. GTDB lineage: Bacteria > Pseudomonadota > Alphaproteobacteria > JAEULC01 > JAEULC01 > JAEULC01. Next base: position 5,518 of record JADLEG010000281.1, on the reverse strand, counting down.
TGCGATGGCCGAGGGCCGAGATCGCGTCGTCCAGCGCCTGGATGGTCGCCGGACTGTCGAATTCGGCGGTCTCTTCCTCGCTGTAGCCTTCCGCCAGATAGTCGCCGCGCAGGTCGTAGGCGATCCCGACCAGCATGTGCACGCTCCCTGTCCCTGTTCCGGCTCCGGTTCTTCTTATTCGGCCGCCAGCGGCAACTGCTTTTCCGCGCCCAGCGCTCCGCCCGGATCGGCGTAACGGTAGATGCCGCCCTCGAAATTGCGCAGGACTAGGTCGTCGCCTTCGCGGCCGACGACATAGTCCGGCAGGATCGGGATCTTGCCGCCGCCGCCCGGCGCGTCGATCACCAGATGCGGCACGGCATAGCCCGTGGTGTGTCCGCGCAGGCCCTGGATGATCTCCAGCCCCTTCGCGACCGGGGTACGGAAATGCGACGAGCCGGAGATTGGGTCGGACTGGTACAGGTAGTAGGGCTTGACCCGGCAGCGCAGCAGCCCGTGCATCAGCGCCTTCATCGTCGGCACCGAATCGTTGATGCCCCGCAGCAGCACGGTTTGGCTGCCCAGCGGGATGCCGGCGTCGGCCAGGCGCGAAGTCGATTCCCGGGCCTCCGCCGTCAGCTCGTCGGGATGGGTGGCGTGGATGCTCATCCACAGCGGATGGTGCTTGCGCAGCATCTTCACCAGCTCCCGGGTGATGCGCTGCGGCAGGACCATCGGCACCTTGGTGCCGATGCGGATGAACTCGATATGGGGGATGGCGCGCAGGCGCGTCAAAAGCCAGTCCAGCTTCTCGTCGGCCAGGGTCAGCGGGTCGCCGCCCGACAGCAGCACGTCGCGGACCTCGGTGTGCCGGCGCAGGTACTCCAGCGCCTGTTCCCACTGGGCGTAGCTGAAGCTGTATTCGCCGCCGGCGTCGCCGACCATGCGCGAGCGGGTGCAATAGCGGCAATAGGTCGAGCAGAAGCCGGTGGTCAGGAACAGCACCCGGTCGGGATAGCGGTGGACCAGCCCGGGCACGGCCGCGTCGTGGTCCTCGCCCAGCGGATCGTCGAACTCGCCGCGGGTCTTCACGAACTCGGTACCGACGGGGATATGGGTGCGGCGCAGCGGGTCTTGCGGATTGTCGCGCGCCATCAGGCTTGCGTAGTAGGGCGTGATGCCGACGGGCAGCGAGCCCGTATGCCGGGCAATGGCGCTGGCCTCGTCCTCGGACAGCACGAAGATGCGGGAGAGCTCTTTCAGCGACTTGATGCGGTTGCGGACCTGCCAGCGCCAGTCGTTCCATTCGGCCCGGCTGGCCTGGGGGAAGAAGCGCTTGCGGAATTCGTTGGTGATGTCGCCGATGGGGAAGCGGATTGTCTTGGCCCGCCGCTTGGCCCGTGGGGGAGGGAAGATCGCGGCGAAGGAAGCGGTGTGGGTTTCCGGTGTGGTGGCTGTCGCGGTGGAGGCGCAGGCACCCGAACCGGTGCCATTACTGGGAGGTTCGGTTTCGATCGACTGTCGGTCGTCCATGGGGGCTTGTCTCTCCGGTCCGTTGGCACGGCGCCGCGCCACTCGTCATGCCCGGCGCAAGGACGGTCCATCGTCGCATTGTCTGGGACCCCTTGGTTTCGACAGATAAGACTCGACCTGAATCTTGTAAAGAGGCAATTCGCGTCCTGGTGGAGCCGTCCACCGCTTTTCCGCAAGCCCGCGCCTCGCCGCCGTTTCGGGACCGTGGACCGCGTGCATGATCCCGTACACGGCCGGTGCGCGCGGGCGCCGCGCTAGAGTCCTCGCGGCAGGTGGAGCGCGATTCGCGCCATCACCAGCATCACGACGCCGCTGCAGGCGAACACCGCCGGCAAGGGCAGGAAGGTCAGGATCAGCGCATAGACCATCGGCGCCGTGATGTCGGAGATCTGGCGATAGGTGCTGTAGACCGTCGCCATCTCGGCGCGCTCGTAGGGATGGACGGCGCGCAGGAAGGTGATGCCGCCCAGCGCGTCGATCGCCGTCGCCGCCGCCGCGCCCAGGATCAGGAACCCGGCGGCCACCATCGGGCTCCCGGCCAGCAGCGCCACGACCAGGCTCAGCACGCCGCAGATCGCATAGGCGCCGACCACGATCGGACGCACGCCCGTATGCCGGGCCAGCCGGCCATAGGCCATGCTGAGGAACAGCATGGCGTTGCCCGCCGACACCACCGCCGCGCTGGCCGTCGCGCCGAAGCCCGCCTTGACCATGAACAGAGGCGCGTAGACGAAGAACATCGTCCACCAGGTCGAGCGGGAAAAGGCGATGGCATAGGCCAGGCGCATGCGCGGCTGGGCCACGAAGCGCCGCACGTTGTAGGCGACGCTGGGCGGCGGGCGCGTCGCCGGGGCGACGGCCGGGTTGTCGCGGATGCGCAGCAGCCAGAAATACCCGAACAGCAGCAGCGCGATTGCCGAGGCGATGGCGCAGGCGACGGGCGTACCGATCGCGTCCGACACGTACATCCCCAGGATCGGGCCGAACGTCCAGCTGACCCCGCCGAACACCAGGCGCACCGGCTCGGTGCGGACCAGCTCGCGCTTCTGGATGTAGTCCATGATGTAGAGGTTGAGCGTGGTGTAGAGCGCGGCCGTGCCGAATACGCGCAGCCACATGCCGCTGGCCAGGCCGGCAAGCGTTCCGGTGGCGATCAACCCGCCCATCGCCACCAGCGCGCCGCAGCCCAGCGAATAGACCCAGCGCCGGCGCATCACCTGCATCAGCCCGGGGATCGACAAGGTCCCCACCAGCCCGAACAGGCCGATCACCAGGTAAAGCAGGCTGACGTCGCGCTCGCTATGCAGCAGGCGATAGGCGGTGATCGGGATGATCGACACCATCAGCGCCCGGGCGAACGAATCCAGCAGGAACATCACGCCGAATACGGTGGCGCCCGGCCCGCCGACGGGTGCGATCAGGGGCGCCAGGAAGTTGGGGCTCGCCATTGGCGGCTTCATACGCCCGCGCCGGCGGAATGACCAGGGATCGATGACGCCTTCATGACATGGATCATTTGCGGTGGGCGGGTCAGGGAGTATGCTTGCAAGCCTCGCCCGATACCGCTCAAACAAGGGGCCCGCCGCCTCGGCGGCAGCGATAGTCGACCGGGATGCTGTTCGCCGCCGCCGCCGCGATTGCTTTGCTTCTGCTGCTCGGGCTTGCCGGCCCCCTGCACGCGCGCCTCGGCTGGCGCGCCGGGACGATCGCCTACGGCGGCGCGGGGGTTTGCTGCGCGATCCTGCTGGCGGTCGGCCTGGCCGGGCTGATCGACGCCAACCCCGTGCTTGCGACCCTGCCGGTCGGGCTGTCGTGGATCGGGGCGCATTTCCGCCTCGATCCGCTGTCGGGCTTCTTCATGGCGGTGGTCGACCTGGGCGGCTTGATGGCCAGCCTCTACGGGCTCGGCTATGGCCGCCATGCCGAGGATCCCGGCCGGGTGCTGGCGTTCTTCCCGCCCTTCCTCGGCGCCATGAACATGGTGCTGCTGGCCGACGACGCTTTCGTCTTCCTGCTGTCCTGGGAATTCATGTCGCTGAGTTCCTGGCTGCTCGTCGTGGCGCATCACCGCGAGGCCGAGAACCGCCATGCCGGGTACGTGTACCTGGTGATGGCGGGCTGCGGCACGTTCGCGCTGCTGCTGGCCTTCGGCGTGCTGGCGGGGGCCGATGGCGGCTATGCGTTCGGCGCGATCCGCGCCTCGGCGCCTAGCGCCGGGCTCGCGACCCTGGCCCTGCTGCTGGCGCTCCTTGGCGCCGGATCGAAGGCAGGCCTGGTGCCGCTGCATGCCTGGCTGCCGCTCGCGCACCCCGCCGCGCCCAGCCATGTCTCGGCGCTGATGTCCGGCGTCATGACCAAGGTCGCGGTCTACGGCTTCGTGCGCATCGTCTTCGACCTGATCGCCGGCCCGGCCTGGTGGTGGGGGCTGGTGGTGCTGTCGGTCGGCGGCCTGACCGCCGTCTCGGGCGTGCTCTATGCGCTGATGCAGCAGGACCTGAAGAAGCTCTTGGCCTACAGCACGGTCGAGAACATCGGCATCGTGTTCATCGGCCTGGGCCTGTCGCTGGCGTTCCAGGCCCAGGGGCGGGCCGGCGCGGCGGCGCTGGGGCTGGTGGCGGCCCTGATGCATGTTCTCTGCCATTCGCTGTTCAAGAGCCTGCTGTTCTTCGGCGCCGGCGCCGTCCTGGCCCAGACCGGCCAGCGCGACCTCGACCGGCTGGGCGGGCTGATCCACCGCATGCCCTTGACCGCGCTGTTTTTCCTGGTCGGGTCGGCGGCCATCGCGGCGCTGCCGCCCTTGAACGGGTTCGTGTCCGAGTGGCTGACCTTCCAGGCCATCCTGCTCAGCCCGCAATTGCCGGACTGGGCGCTGCGGCTGACCGTGCCGGCGGTCGGCGCGATACTGGCCCTGGCGGCGGCGCTGGCCGCGACTTGCTTCGTGCGGGCCTTCGGGATCGTCTTCCTGGGCCGGCCGCGCTCGCCCGAGGCCGCCGCGGCGCGCGAGACCGACCGCTGGCAGGTCTGGGCGATGGGGACGCTCGCCTGCCTGTGCCTGGTCGTCGGCGTCATGCCCGCGCTGTTCGTCGATCTACTGGCGCCGGTCAGCAAGATGCTGGTCGGCAAGTCGCTGGACCATCAGCTGGTTCTGCCCTGGCTGTCGCTGGTCCCGATCGCCGAGGCACGCAGCTCCTATAACGGCCTCCTCCTGGCGCTGTTCATCGGCCTGTCGGCCCTGCTGCCGGCGCTGGCGATCCGCCGCTTCGCCAGCAGCGCGTCGCGGCGCGGGGCGATCTGGGACTGCGGCACGCCCGCTACCGATCCGGCCACCCAGTACAGCGCCGGCAGCTTCGCCCAGCCGATCCGCCGCGTGTTCGGCGCCATGGCCTTCCGCGCGCGCGAGGAGGTCGAGATGCCGCTGCCGGGCGACATGCGGCCGGCCCGCTTTCGCGTCACGCTGACCGACCTCGCCTGGGACGGGCTCTACATGCCGGTCGCCCGCGGCGTCGGCGCCGTGGCCGACCGCCTCAACTACCTGCAGTTCCTGACGATCCGGCGCTACCTGTCGCTGGTGTTCGGGGCACTGGTGCTGCTGCTGATGGGGCTCGCGATATGGCAATGATCCTCGATCTTGCCGTGCAGGGCCTGCAGATGGCGCTGACCCTGGCGCTGGCGCCGCTCTTGACCGGCATCGTGCGCCTGGTCAAGGCGCGGCTGATGCGCCGGCGCGGCCCGTCCGTGATCCAGCCCTATCGCGACCTGCTGCGCCTCCTGCGCAAGGAGACGGTGCTGGCCGAGAACGCGTCCTGGCTGTTCCGCGTCGCGCCCTACATGGTGTTCGCGGCGATCTGGGTGGCGGCCTCGCTGGTGCCAACCTTCGCCACCGGCCTGATCTTCAGCTGGACCGCCGACCTGATCGCGATCGTGGCGCTCTTGGGCAGCGCGCGGTTCTTCCTGGCGCTGGCCGGCATGGATGTCGGCACCAGCTTCGGCGGCATCGGCTCCAGCC
>JADLEG010000280.1 GCA_020846275.1 Alphaproteobacteria bacterium | reverse complement strand
GCGGTCGACACCGCCTTGAAGTTGCCGGCAATCACGCGGCCCGCGTAGCAGGCGTTGCGCAGCTCGTCGATCATGTTGTGCGGGAAGGTATCGGTGCCGATGCCGCACGTGATGCCCGCGTCCATGTAGCGCCCCAGCGTATTGAGCGCGATGCCGCGCCGCGCGAACACGGTCGGACAATGCGCCACCTGCGCGCCCGACGCGGCCAGCCGCCGGAAATCGTCGGCATGCGGCCATTTCACCCAGGGATGGTCGTTCAGGAAAATGCCGTGGCCGATCACCAGGTCGGGACCGAGCAACCCCAGCGAATCGAGCCATTCGATCGGCGTCCTGCCGTGCCGCCGCGTTATTTCGTTGAACTCCACCAGGCTTTGCGCCGCATGCAGCTGGATCGGCACGCCACGGCGCTTGGCCTCGTCGCGTGCGTCCTTCAAGAGGCCGGCGGTGCAGGTGTCGATCTGCGATGGGCCCAGGATGCCGCCGACGCGGCCGCTCGGATGCTGCCTGGCGCGGTCGATGGTATCGAGCGCCGTGGCCAGCGCCTTCTCGCCCGCCTTCTCGTCCCACTGGTACGTGACCGAATGCCCGTCGTCGGTGCGCCAGCTGGCCGAACGGAACATCGGGCACAGCACGGCGCGAATGCCGGTGCCGGCCAGGTCGTCGGCCCAGCCCGGGCGCGCCAGCGACAGGTCGCAGATCGTCGTGACCCCGCTCTGCAGCAACTCGGCCATGGCGACGCACGTGGCCGCCGCCGCCGCCTCGGGCGCGATGCGGAAGATCGGCATGAACTCGTAGAGCGAGCTCTGCCCCAGGCCGGGGCTGCCCAGCTCCTCCAGCAGCCCCTTGTTCGCCGGCTCGGAGCTGGGATGCGAATGCACGTTGACCAAGCCGGGGATCAGCATTTTTCCCCGCCCGTCGATCTCGCTATCCGCCTTGTCCTTCCAGCCCTTCCCCACGAACACGATGTCGCGCCCGCGGAACGCCAGATCGGCGCCCGTGAGGTATTCATGCGTCTTCGCCGCCTCGTTCCAGGCGACGACGTAGTCGGCATTGCGGATGACGGTGGTGCGCTCGGCCATTGCCCCTCCCCTGCTTCGAGGCGAGCGTATATCCGGCGATGGCGGAAGGCGAGCGGCCCCGCGTTACCGCGCGCCGACCTTCTCCAGCCGATCGGCGCAGCCCGCGCGCGGATCGGCCGCCGCCTGCTTCAGCGCCACCTTGTCGATCTTGTCCGAGCCGGTGCGCGGCAGCGGGGCATCGCGGTATTCGATGAAGCGCGGCACCTTGAAGCTGGCAAGCCCCGCCGCGCAGTGCGCCCAGATCGCCTCCGGCCCCAGCGTCTGGCGCGTGTAACCCTGCTGCAGCACGACGAAGATCTTGACCTCTTCGCCGCGCAGATCGTCGGGCACCGCGACGGCCGCGACCTCGGCGATGCCCTTGAGGCTGCCGGCCACCTGCTCCACCTCGAACGCCGCGATGTTCTCGCCCGCGCGGCGGATCATGTCCTTGGCGCGGCCGACGATGTAGTAGTTGCCGCGGTCGTCCTGGCGCGCCAGGTCGCCCGAGCGGAACCATTCCCCGTGGAACGCCGCGGCGGTCGCCGCGGAATTGCGGTAGTAGCCCTGCAACATGCCCGGCCCGCGGAACAGAAGCTCGCCCACCTCGCCGGGCGGCAGCGTGTTGCCCGCCGGATCGGCGATGCGGCACTCGCGGAACGGCGCCGGCCGGCCGACCGAGCCCGAGCCGGTCATGTCCTCGGCCTCCAGCGGCACGGACAGGCCGGCGCCGATCTCGGTCATGCCGAAGGCCTCGCGCGCCACGATATCGAAGCGCCGCTCGAGTTCCGCCTGGGCCTGGCGCGGAAAACCGTAGATGCTGACACGCGTCAATTCGTTCTCGGCGTCGAGCGGATGCGGCGGCTGCTTGAAGGCGGCGCCTGGGAACAGGCAGAAATTGATCCGGTAGCGCCGGACCCAGTCCATGAACTTGCTGCCGCTCTGCCGCGCCGCCACGTAGAGCGTGCCGCGCTGGAAGAAGGCGAACAGCACCAGCCATTGCGGCGTCATGTAGAAAAACGGCGTCGGCGCCAGCGCGCGCGGATAGGACTGGCCGTCGCCCGCGGAATGCGCCTTGGCGCATTGCAGCCAGTAGCGGTGCGACAACAGGCAGCCCTTGGGATAGCCGGTCGATCCCGAGGTGTACTGGATGTTGACCAGATCATCGAGCCCGGGCTCGGGCAGGGACGGCAAGCTCGCCGCGAACCCCTCGACCAGGTCGCGCCAGCGACGGTGCGGGCCGGGCTCGCCGCCGGCGACGATCACGCGCCCGGCGATCCGTGGCGGCGGCGCGGCGATGGCGTCGAGCACCGGCAGGAAATCCCGGTGGATCACCAGGTAGTCGGCCTCGGCGTCGTCGAGCGCGTAGTGCAGCTCCCGCGCGGTATTGCGCGTGTTGACCGGCACCACCACCGCGCCGATGCGCGCCGCCGCCAGCCAGGTGAGCGGCCATTCCGGGATGTTGGGCAGCATGATCGCGACATGCGTGCCGCGCCCGACGCCGATCGACAGAAGCCCGTTGACCAGCCGGGCCACGTCGTCGCGCAGCGCGCGGTAGGTGAAGGTCTCGCCGCTGTCGATGAAATGCAGCGCCGCGTGATCGGGCACGGCGTCGGCCGCGGCGTCGAGCAGCGCGCCGATATTGCGCGGCAAAGCCTCGGCCTCGATCAGCCGCGTGCGCTCGGCGAAGGGCGCGATCGGCCGCGCCAGGATCTCGGCTCGGGACATGATGCTCCTGTCGGAATGGGCAGCGGGGCGGCCGACCCGCCCCGCTCGTGGCCTCGGGCTTCTATTGCAGCATCCAGCGCGCCCACCGCTCCTGCACCGCCGGGCCATTGGTCTTCCACCAGGCAAGGTCGGTCCAGAACTGCTTGGGGAAGTTCTCCGGGCTGGTCGGCAGGAAGGGGATCAGCTTCTCGTCCGTGTACTTGGTCGCGTCCAGGTTCAGGCCGGGATAGCCGATGATGTTGGCGTAGACACCCTGGGGCTTCGCCTCGGCAACCACTCCAAGGAACCGCTGACCCCAGTATGCGTCCTTGCTGCCCTTCGGGATGCCGAAGGACGATTCCTTCAGCGCGCCCTGGTTCCATTCGATCGCGATCGGGGCCTTCTGCTCGATCAACACGTAGTAGCGACCGTTCCAGGCCGTGCCCAGCACCGCCTCCTTGTCGATCAGCACCTGGGCGGATTGCGCGCCGGTGGTCCACCACACCGTGACGTGCTTCTTGATCTGGTCGAGTTTCTTGAAGGCACGGTCGAGGTCGAGCGGGTAGAGCTTGTCCTTCGGCACGCCGTCGGCGATCAGCGCGAATTCCAGGTTGTCGACCGGCGCGTTCTGCAATGTGCGCGGCCCGGGGAATTTCTGCACGTTCCAGAAATCGGCCCAGCTCTGCGGCCGTTGGCCCTCCTTGAAGACGTCGGTGCGATAGCCCATGACGGTCGAGTAGACGCCCTTGGGGAACACGAACTTGCGCGTGCGCAGGTGCTCGGGATAGCGCGACAGGTCGATGACTTTGAGGTCGAGCGGCTCGAGCAGGCCGGACTCCTCGGCCAAGATCGCGTCCTGGCCGCCGATCTCGGTCACCGCCCATTCGACGTTGCCGCTCTTGACCATCGCCTGCAGCTTGCCCAGGTCGACCGGGCTGGTGGCGACCACCTTGATCCCGTAGCGCTTCTCGAACTCGTCATAGAACGCCTTCCGCATCGCGTTCTGCATGGCGCCGCCGGAGTCGTTTATGACGATCTGCGCCGGCTTGGGCGGCTCGGTCTGGGCCATGGCGGCAGTAGCGGCCAGCGCCAGCATGGCGGCGGCCAGGAATCGAGCGTGCAGCATGGGCTTCCTCCCTTCTCGCTTCATTCCACGCGCAGGAAGCGCGCGGCATTGTCGTGGAGCCACTTGCGCTTCGAGGCGTCCTTGATCGGCAGCGCCTCGATCTCGGCGATGCTGCGTTCCACCGGCAGCAGCGGGTAGGACGTGCCGAAGATGATGCGGTCCTGCAGCACCGTGTCGCCGTAGGTCAGCAGCCCCTCGTAGCCCGAGTTCGCCACCGCCAGGTATTTCGGTCGGACCGGCGCCAGGCTGATCCAGACGTTGGGATGCCGCCACGCCACCGCGACAAGCTCGTGCACCCACGGCCAGCCGGGCGGCGCGGCGCAGACCCGCAACTCCGGAAAATGCACCATCACCTCGTCGAGGAAGGCCGGCTTGCCGTAGTCCATCGAGGTGTCGGCCGAGAAGTTGACGCTGCAATGGATGTTGACCGGTATGTCCAGCTCGATGCACTTCGCGTATAGCGGGTACATCTTCGGATCGTTGATCCTGAGCTTGTGCTCGAAGCACTGCAAATTCAGGCCGCGCAGGCCGAGCTCCTTCACCGCGTGTTCCAGCTCGCGCAACGCGGTCATGCCCTTATGAGGGTCTACGCCGGCGAAGCCGATGAACTTGGGATGCTGGCGGCAGAACTCGGCCGCGTCCTCGTTGCGCACGCGGAACCCGAAGGTGGTCTCGACGTCGCGCGCCTTGATGACGATATGGCGCGCGTTCAGCGCCTGGTACATCGCCAGGTAGGACTCCACCGACTGCGTGGCCTGCCGCTCGTCGCCCGCCGCGCGCTCGCTGGCGGCGTAAACGCGGCGATAGTTGTCGAGATGCGCCCCGGTGACCGCGAAGCCCGGCGTCGGCGGTCGGCTGCTGAAGTCGATGATCGGAAGTCCGTCGCCCATCGCGTCCACCTCTTTCGAGGATCATGCGGCAGGCGAGCCGCGACTGTCGAGCAACGAGCGCGAGAATCCGCGCAATTGGCAATCGGATATCGATACGTCGAACTAGACCGTCAGCAACGCCTTATCTCGTCGTCCTTGGCATCGGCGGCGGTCTGGCTAAGCACAATCTTGCCGCGGCTCATCACGTGGAACACGTCGCCGCGCTGCGCGAGCGTCTTCAGCGCCCAGGATTCGATCATGATCGATGAGCGGGCTTGACCAATTCATAAGTATCTACTTATTATAAGCCCATGCGAGGTCGGGCATGATGCAGCAGCAGGCGGCGGTTTTTCGGGCGTTGGCCGATCCGACTCGCCGCGCGGTGTTCGAGCGTCTCACGCGCGGCGAGGCGAGCGTCAGCGAGCTGACCGCCGATTTCGACGTGACTCAGCCCGCGATCTCGCAGCACCTGGCCGCGCTGCGGCGCGCCGGGCTGGTATCGGCACGGCACGCGGGACGCAACGCCTTCTACCGCGCCGATCCGGCCGGGCTGGCGCCGCTTGTGGACTGGATCGACCGCTACCAGGCGTTCTGGCGCGGCCGGCTGCGCAAGCTCAAGTCCTTGCTGCGGGAAATGGACGAATGAGTGCGATGAGTGTTTCCGCCGAAGCCGCCGGGACGACGCGCGAAGCGATCGTGATCGAATGCGAGCTGGCGCATTCGCCGGCCAAGGTGTGGCGCGCGCTGACCGAGCCCAAGGTGCTTGCGGCTTGGCTGATGCCGAACGACATTCGCGCCGAAGTCGGCCATCGCTTCACCTTCAAGGCCAAGCCGACCGAGGGCTGGGACGGCACCGTGCATGCCGAGGTGCTGGAGGTCGAACCGCGGCGCCGCCTGCGCTATTCCTGGCGCGGCGGATCGCACGACCTGAGCGGCTATGGACACTATATGGATACGGTGGTGACCTGGACCCTGACGCCGACCGAAACCGGCACGCGGCTGCGGCTGCAGCATGAGGGCTTCCCCGGCGGCAGCTTCGCGTTGACCGCCATGACGGACGGCTGGCGGCGCCTGGTCACGACCTGCCTGGTCGGCCGGCTGGCCGAGCTTGGCGCGGAATAGGCCCGGCTCAAGGACATGACGGCAGGATCGACGGCCATGGAAGCGAAGGACTGGCGGACCCAAGGCGTGCGGATCGTGCGGGCCGATGCGCTGGAAGCGGCCAGGGACACAGGCGGCGGGCGCGCGACGGTGGTCGACTTCGCCGGCACGGGCGGCCAGAAGACCTGGGTCGGTTCCGTGACCTTGCCGCCGCTGGTCGCGACCGGCGCGCATCATCACGGCCGTCACGAGGTCATGATCTATGTGGTCAGGGCCGCAGCGAGATCCGCTGGGGCGATCGGCTGGAATTCGCGGCGGAGATCGGCCCGGGCGACTTCGCCTTCTTCCCGTCCTTCGCGCCGCACCAGGAACGCAACCCCGACGCCCGCGAACCCGTGGAGTTCGTGGCGATTCGCAGCGACAATGAGAAAATCGCGGTCAAGCTCGAGTGCCAGCCCGTGGAACGGCCGGAAACGGTCTGCTGATCCGACCTTGGCATAGGACAACCGGGCTTGTATCTCGACCGACGCCTGTGGCGCTTCACCCAGGGTGTACGCCACCGTATCGCCGCCGCCGCCGCGATCGGCCTCTTGAGCGCCATCGCCGGCATCGCGCGCCTGGCACTGCTGGGCTGGCTGATCGCCGCCGCGATCGCCGGCAAGCCGGCCGGCACGCTGGCCTCGCTCGCCGGCGGGGCGCTGGCGGCCATCGTGCTGCGCGCGGCGATCGACCGCCAGCGCGCGGTCTTCGCCCATCGCACGGCCGGCATCGTGCAGACCCGGCTGCGGCTGGAAGTGCACGACCATCTGATGCGCCTGGGCCCGGCCCGGCTGGGCGCGTCGCGTTCGGGCGACGTGGTGGTGACGTTGTCCGAGGGCGTGGAGCACCTGCAGACCTATTTCGGCCAGTACTTGCCGCAGCTCGTCGTCGCGGCGTTGACGCCGGCGGTGATCTTCGCCTTCCTTGCCTTCCTCGATCTACCCGTCGCGGTCGTGATGCTGCTGGCGGCGCTGTTCACGCTGGTCGGGCCGGCCTTCGTCCACGGCATGAACCGCGCCAGCGCGCTGGCTCGGTCCAAGGCGTACAAGACCTTCGCCGCCGACCTGCTGGACTCGATCCAGGGCCTGGCAACACTGAAGGCGTTCGGGCAAAGCGCGGACCGCGCGAAGATGCTCGCCGAGCGGGCCTGGACCGTCCATCGCACGACCATGGGCGTGCTCGCCGCCAGCACGTTGACGCGGCTGGTCACGGATTTCGGCATTGCCGTCGGCGTCGCCGGCGCCCTGGCCTTGGGCGCCTGGCGCGTCGGCGAAGGGCTGATGCCCTTCGCGACGCTGGTCGTCGTGCTGATGCTGGGCATCGAGGTGTTCCGCCCCTTGCGCGAGCTGCGCGAGCTGCTGCACGCCGGCATGCTGGGCTCGTCGAGTGCCGAGGCCATCATGGCCCTGCTGGGGGAAAAGCCGGCGATCGAGGACATGCCGCGCGCCGCCCCCGCGCCGCGCGGCCTGGCGCCGACGGTGGCGTTCGAGAATGTCGATTTCGCGTACCCGGGCGGCCGCGGCGTGGCGTATCGCGGCATGAGCTTCAGCGTCGCGAAGGGCGAGCGCATCGGCATCGTCGGCCCCAGCGGCAGCGGCAAGTCCACCGTTCTGCGCCTGCTGCTGCGCTTCCATGATCCGCAAGCCGGCGTGGTGCGCCTGGGCGGCGTGGATCTACGGGAATTGCCGCTGGCCGAGATCCGCCGCCATATCGCCGTCGTCGGCCAGGACACGATGCTGTTCCACGGCACGGTCGAGGAGAACCTGCGCCTGGCGAAGCCGGCGGCGACGCAAGAGGAGATGGAAGAGGCCGCGCGCAACGCCAACGCGCACGACTTCATCCAGCGCCTGCCGCAGGGCTACCGGACCGTGATCGGCGAGCGCGGGTCGCGCCTGTCGGGCGGCCAGCGCCAGCGCATCGCGATCGCGCGCGCGCTCCTGCGCGATGCGCCGATCCTGGTGCTGGACGAGGCGCTGTCCTCGGTCGACGCGGAAAACGAGGCGGTCATCCAGCAGGCGCTGGAGCGGCTGATGCGCGGCCGCACGACCCTGATCTTCGCCCACCGCCTGTCCAGCGTGATCGGCTGCGACCGCATCCTGGCCGTCGCCGACGGCCGAGTGGCGGAAAGCGGCACCCATGGCGAGCTGATGCAGGCGCGCGGCGCCTACTACCAGCTGATGCGCGAGCAGCAGGTCGCGCCCGCCGACCCCAACGCCGACGCGATCGATGCGCGCTCGCAGACCGACCGCGATGCGATCGACGCGGGCGGCGCGACGGACGGCCCGACGGCCGCAGCCTCCGACGAGGTCCTGCGCGGCCGCAGCATGGGCTGGATTGCCGTCATCGCGGCGCTGCTGCGCTTGGTAAGCCCGTGGCGTGTCGTCTTGTCGGTGATCCTGCTGCTCGGCATCGCGCGGGTCGCGGCCTTCATCGGTGTCGGCGTGCTGGGTGCGCTCGCGGTGCGCGCGGTCGGGCATGGCGATGCCATCGGCCCCTTGCTGATCGCCCTGGGAATCGTCGCGCCGCTTGCCGGCGTGCTGCACTGGGGCGAGTCCTACCTCGCCCATGACGTCGCTTTCCGCCTGCTGGCGGAGATGCGCATCGCATTGTTCAAGAAACTCGACGAGCTCGCGCCCGCCTACCTGCTGCGCCGGCGCAGCGGGGACCTGGTGGCGATGGCGACCCACGACGTCGAGATGGTCGAATACTTCTTCGCCCATACCCTGGCCCCCGCCGTCATCGCCGTGCTGGTGCCCGCCGCGGTGCTGGCGACCCTGACCGCCATCCACCCGTGGCTTGCCGTCGCCCTGCTGCCGTTCCTGACCCTCGCCGGCTTCGGACCGTTCCTTGCCCGTCGGCGGATCGATACGCTGGGCACCGAGAGCCGCGTCGCACTCGGCGGACTCAACGCCCATGCGGTGGACTCGGTGCAGGGCCTGGCGGAAATCGCGCAGTTCCAGGCCGAGGCGGCGATGCGCGCCAAGCTCGAGGCCCGCTCGCTCGCCGTGGGCAAGGCGCGGCTCGCCTTCATGGGCGACATGGCGCGCCAGGCGGCGACGCTCGACGCGCTCACCGGGCTGGGGGGGCTTGCCGTGATCCTGACCGGCGCGGCGCTCGCGGCCGGTGGGGCGATGGCTGCGCCCGCGCTGCCGCTGGCGGCGCTGCTGGCGATGGCGGCGTTCCTGCCGGTCTCGGAGATCGCCCAGGTCGGCCGCCAGCTCGCCGATACGCTGGGCGCCACGCAGCGGCTTGCATCGGTACATGGCGAGCAGCCGGTCGTTTCGGACGGGCCGGGCGCCGACGCGCCGACGCGGCCCGGCGTCCCGGCGCTCCTGCTCGACAAGGTGGCCTTCGCCTATCCCGGCACGGCCCGCCAGGTACTGACCGACGTATCCTTCCCCGTGTCGACCGGCGCGACCGTCGCGCTGGTCGGGCCCTCGGGCGCAGGCAAGACGACGATCGCGCAGCTCCTGCTGCGGTTCTTCGATCCCCGGCACGGCACGATCAGCCTCAATGGCGTCGACCTGCGCCGGTTGAAGCTGGATGCGCTGCGCGGGCAGATCGCGCTGGTGGCCCAGGACACCTATCTGTTCAACGGTGACCTCGCGGGCAACATCCGCATCGGCCGCCCGGACGCCAGCGACGCCGAGCTCGCGCGCGCGGTCGAACGGGCCTCGCTGGCGCCCTTCGTCGCGTCGCTGCCCGAGGGGCTGAAGACGCGCGTCGGCGAGCGCGGCATGCAGTTGTCGGGCGGCCAGCGCCAACGCGTGGCGATCGCCCGCGCCCTGCTGAAGGACGCGCCGATCCTGGTGCTCGACGAGGCCACCTCGCATCTCGACGCGGTCAGCGAGCGCGCCGTGCGCGCCGCGCTGGACGAGCTGAAGCGCGACCGCACGACCGTGGTGATCGCCCATCGACTGTCCACCGTGCGCGATGCGCAGGCGATCGTCGTGATCGACAACGGTGCGGTGCGCGAGATCGGCACGCATGTCGAGCTGCTGGCGCGGCGCGGGCTCTATGCGCGGCTGGTGGAGCACCAGGCGCAGGCGGCGCGGGCGGCGGAGTAGCTTCTACCGCTGTACCGCGCCGGCCTTGGCCAGCGCAGCCTCGCGCCGCACGATGTAAATGCCGGCGCACAGGATCACCGCGCTGCCGATCCAGGTCCAGTGGTCCGGCCACTCGCCCATCATGATCACGCCGAACGCGACCGTCGCCAGCAGCTGGGTGAACTCGTAGGGCACCAGGGCCGAGGCCTCGCCCAGCCTCAGCGCCCAGATCATCAGCACATGGCCGGCCAACGACACCACCGTGATGGCAAGCGCCATCAGCAGAACCGACAGGCTCGGCCACTGCCACACGAAGAGCGCAGGCACCAGCAGGAGCGGCGCGGTGATGAAGCCGAGCGAGGCGATCACCGTCACCATCGGCTCGCCCTGCCGCGCCAGCACGCGCCCGGTGATGCGCGAACCCGCCACCGCGACGGCGCCGACCACCGGCACCACCGCCCACCAGCCCGCGTCCCCGCCGCCCGGTTTCATCACCAGCAGCGCGCCCAGCAACCCGACCAGGATGGCGGCGGCGCGGCGCAGGCGAAGGCGTTCGCCGAGGAACAAAGCAGCGAGAAGCGTCGCGAACAGCGGCATGGTGAAGCCGAGCGCCACGACGTCGGCCGCCTGCAGCACCGCCAGCGACAGGAACCAGGTGGCGATCGCGATCACCTCGACCACGCCGCGCAAGAGGTAGGTGCCGAAATGCCGGCGCGGCAGCGGGAAGATGCGGCCGCGGATCAGCCAGGGCACCATCAGCACGGCGCCGAACAGCGCGCGAAGGAATCCCAGCTCGATCGCCGGCAGCTCGAGCGTGGCATAGCGCACCATGCCGGCGCTGGCGCCCCACAGCGACAAGGCGCCGACGTACCACAGCGCGGCGCGGATCGGCGCCGGCAGGCCCGCCGTGGCGGTCGAACGGCTCGCTTGGTCGGGGGTCGTCATACCAGACGGCGAGCATACCGCGCCGCGCGCAGGCGGACGTCGTTTTCTTGGCCGAAGAGCCTTGAGCCTGCCGCATGGGCATGATGCGCCGGCGTGCGCTACGGACGCCCGCGCCCGTCATGCTATGGTCGCCGCCGATGCGAGCTGGGGAGGAGCCAGGGACAATGCGGGGACTGGACGGCAGAATCGCGCTGATCACCGGCGGCGGCAACGGCATCGGCCGGGCGATCGCTCTGCGCCTGGCCGAGGAGGGCGCGAGCATCGCCGTGTTGGACATCGACCCGGCCGGCATGGGGGCCACCGCGGCGGCCGTCAGGGCGCTTGGCCGTCGGGTCGAGTGCGAAAGCGGCAATGTCGGCGATCCCGCAGCGGTCGTGCGCGCCGTTGCCGCGCTGGAGCAGCGCCTGGGCCCGACCGACATCCTGGTCAACAATGCCGGCATCGTGCGGCTGGCGGCGGTGCTCGACACCACCAACGAGGACTGGCGCGAGATCATGCGCATCAATGCCGAGGGGATGCTCAACCTCTGCAAAGCCGTGGTGCCCGGCATGGTCGCGCGCAAGCGCGGCAGCGTCGTCAACCTGTCGTCCTGGCTGGGCAAGGCCGGCCGGCCCTACTTCGGCATGTACAGCGCCACCAAGGCCGCCGTCATCATGCTGACGCAGGCCCTGGCGCTGGAGATCGCGTCGAGCGGCGTGCGGGTCAACGCGGTCTGCCCGGGACTGATCGAGGGCACGCCGATGCGCGTCAGCGCCGAGGAGCAGTCGCGCAAGGTCGGCATGGCGGTGGCGAAGGACCGCGTTGCGACCATTCCGATGAAGCGCACCGGCACGCCGGCGGACGTCGCGAAGGTGGTCGCCTTTCTGGCCTCGGACGAGGCCGCCTACATGACCGGACAGGCCGTCAACATCACCGGCGGCATGTGGCAGCATTAACCATCCCGCTTGACTTATCCCACAGAATTTCAACTCCCTGGCGATACTTCATCGGTGAACATCGCAAAACCGGCAATGGCAGGGCGTCCGAGCCTTCGTTAGGATCAATCGCGACAAATCATCTAAAAAGCTGGATAACAACCAGAACGGTATTTTGGGGGACCGCGCGGGGGTTCCAAAGCGGAGGCCACGATGGCTCTTACGGATCAGGAGTTCGCTCTACTCCAGAAAAGCATTGATGCGATCATGGAGAAGATCGCATCCCTTCATCTGGCGCTTTCGATCGAGACCGATTTTCGCGCGTTGAACAAGTACCTGCGTGACAGCGGATCGTACATCTATCCGAGCTTCGATCCGGCCCGGGCCCGCATCGACGGCGACTGCTTCTGGTTCCGCCTGACCGACATTCACGGGCAGATCGTCGCATCGCACGCCGATCGCATCTTCAGGACCGACGACTTCTGCGACATGATCGAGTCGGGCGAGGTCTGGTTCGCGGACCCGAAGACCAGCCTGGAAGGCCACCACGTCACCGTGGTGCGTCCGCCGGTGAAGATGGCCGGCACGATCGGCCACTCGGGATCCCTGTGGGTCGACAAGGCGTACCGCGGCAACGGGCTGTCGGTCTTCCTGCCCTATCTCAGCCGTTCGCTGTGCCTGCGCAACTTCTCGACCGATTTTCACACCGGATTCGTGTTCCAGGGCCTGGGCACGAGCAAGGTGCCGCGCGACTACTACGGCTATCCGCATGTCGACCTGTGCCTGACGGAATACTGCCCACCCTCGGTCAAGCCGGGGAAGATGGAGCCGCTCTATCTGTGCTGGATCTCGCAGGCCGAGGCGATCGAGCGGCTGCGCGCGCTGGAGAAGCACTCGCTGTTCCCGCTCGACATGAGCTTCAGCTCAGGCAGTGAAATCAGGGAAAACCCGGTCGTGCGTGGAGACTATCAGCATATTGACGCGCCGGCCGTCCTCCGCCAGCGGCAATAGCAGCCGGCTGTAGCTGTAGCGGATCGACTGCAGCCGCGCGACGACGTTCTGGTAGAGCGGCGTGCCGGACCAGGCGACCGCCGAGTAGTCGTCGATCAGCGCATTGCGATAGGGGATCGACGGCAGGTCGCCGAGCCGCGTGTTGGTGTAGTTGCTGAAGCGGTTCAGCCGAACCTTCGATCCGTACAGGCGATAGCGGTAGTCCGACGGATCCTGCGCCGTCACGTCGACGATGTGCATGTGGCCCAGCACGGGCTTGAGCTGCAATACGTCGATATCCTTGCGGCGCGGCAACAACCCGTCACGGCGGCACGAGTTCCAATACTCGTAGACGATGTTCAGCTCCGGATCCGTCTCCGGCAGGCTTGCGATCGGCTGCGGACGACGCAACACGATGTCGTCCAGCGGTCCCGCGTGGGGACTGGGTCTGATCGTCTGGGGCGACGCGGACATAGCGGTTCCGACATGCTCCTGCCTGAAGGTAACCAATTAGTAGGGGTTCTTCGTTAATAAGCCTTTAAGGCGGGGTTTCTCGCAGGAATGCCGCGCAACCCCCTGATCCGGCTTGATAACGTGTCATCGATCGTCTCCCTTGTAAATTGAGATATATTCTATCGGTTGTGGCGTTGCCCCGCCTGTCCCCACTAAGACGAAACACCGCCCTCGCGGTTCCGCCGCAGCCGCTCGGCGATCCCTCGTCGCGCCGCCATGCAGAATGCGGAGGGCCGGGTGGCGCCCGGCGCGCCCTGCCCCTCGCTCGACATGAAACACGCCCCCCGATACTGTGGCCGACTTTCCCGCCCCAATTCACGCAATCATCCGAGGAGAACCCGGCAATGGATGGCTCGAGGACGCCCGTCTACGAGAAGTTGGAGATGTATATCGACGGCAAGTGGTGCCAGGGCAGCGACGGCAAGTCGGAGGACGTGATCAACCCGGCGACCGAGCAGGTCCTGGGCAAGCTGCCGCATGCGTCGAAGGCCGATCTCGACCGCGCTTTACAGGCCGCCCAGAAGGGCTTCGACATCTGGCGCAAGACCACGGCATACGAGCGCGCGAAGGTCATCCGCAAGGCCGTCGACCTGATCCGCCAGCGCGCCGACGCCATCGCCACGACCCTCACCATGGAAGAAGGCAAGCCGCTGGGCGAGGCCAAGCTCGAGGTCGGCGTCACCGCCGACATCATCGAGTGGTATGCCGAGGAAGGTAAGCGCGCCTATGGCCGCGTGATACCCGCCCGCATTCCCAACGTGCGCCAGACCGTGGTGCGCGAGCCGGTCGGACCCTGCGCGGCGTTCACCCCCTGGAACTTCCCGGGCGTCACGCCGGGCCGCAAGATCGGCGGCGCGCTGGGCGCCGGCTGCTCGCTGATCCTCAAGGCCTCGGAGGAGACGCCGGGCGTGGCCATCGCGCTGACCCGCGCGTTCGCCGATGCCGGCCTGCCGCCGGGCGTGCTGAACCTGGTGTTCGGCGTGCCGAATGACGTGTCGACCCACCTGATCGCCTCGCCGATCATCAAGAAGATCTCCTTCACCGGCTCGATCCCGGTCGGCAAGCACCTGGCCAAGCTCGCGGCCGAGGGCATGAAGAAGGCGACGATGGAGCTGGGCGGCCACTCGCCGGTCATCGTGTTCGACGACGTCGACCCGGTGAAAACGGCCGAGATCGCGGCCGCCGGCAAGTACCGCAACGCCGGGCAGGTCTGCATCTCGCCCACCCGCTTCTTCGTGCACGAGAAGGTGTACGACAAGTTCGCCGAGCGCTTCATCTCCTATGCCAAGGGGCTGAAGCTGGGCAACGGGCTGGAGGCAAGCACGACGATGGGCCCGCTGGCCAATGTCCGGCGCGTCGGCGCGATGGAAACGCTGGTCGCCGACGCCCAGCAGCAGGGCGCCAAGATCGAGGCGGGCGGCAAGCGCAGCGGCAACCAGGGCTACTTCTTCGAGCCCTCGGTGCTCACGGGCGTGTCCGACAAGGCCAAGATCATGTACCAGGAGCCGTTCGGTCCGGTCGCGCCGATCGTGCCGTTCAAGTCGTTCGACGAGGTGATCGGCCGCGCCAACGGGCTCGAGTTCGGCCTGGCGGCCTATGCCTTCACGCGATCGACCGGGACGGCCGCCGCCGTCGCCGACGCGCTGCAGAGCGGCATGGTCGGCGTCAACCATCTCGGCATCTCGATGCCCGAGACGCCGTTCGGCGGCATCAAGGAGTCGGGTTACGGCCACGAGGGCGGCATCGAAGGCCTCGACGCCTACCTGATCAGCAAGTTCGTGACGACGATGGGCGTCTGACGCGCTCTACGATCGTTTCGATTGCGGGGGCGTTCGCGAGGACGCCCCCGTTTCGTTTGGTCGGCGACGCATTGCGTTGCGATAGGCGCGCACGGGGATGACGCGCGCCGCGGATGCTTGATAGGATCGCGCGCCGCAAGGGGGGCTGATGTATTTCGCGCCGCCGAAGGACGTGCCGACGACCGTCTGGTCGCGCGTCCCCGACCAGTTCCGCACGAAGCGCCGCACGTCCTGGGCCGACGCCAACCAGCGCGGGGCGGAACTCGACTGCTTCCTGGAAGGTCCGGCCTTCGACCGCGAGGGCAATCTGTGGGTCGTTGACGTGCCGTTCGGCCGGTTGTTCCGCATCGCGCCGGGCGGGCAATGGACTCTCGCCCACGAATACGACGGCGAGCCGAACGGGCTTGCCTTCCACCGCGACGGCCGCCTGTTCATCGCCGACTATCGCAACGGCATCATGGCGTTCGACCCGCGCAAGGGAACGGTCGACCCGGTCATGCCGCGGCGTTACAGCGAGCGGCTGAAGGGCCCCAATGACCTGGTGTTCGGCGCCAACGGCGATCTCTACTTCACCGACCAGGGTCAGACCGGGCTGCACGATCCGACCGGCCGCGTCTATCGCCTGACCGCCGCTGGCCGGCTCGAATGCCTGGTCGAGGGCGTTCCCAGCCCCAACGGCATCGTGCTGAACAAGGACGAGTCCGCGCTGTTCGTCGGCGTCACGCGCGCCAACGCGATTTGGCGCGTGCCGCTGATGCTCGACGGCGGCGTGTCGAAGGTAGGCATGTTCGTCCAGCTCTCGGGCGGCGTCGGGCCGGACAGCATGGCGATCGACGACGAGGACGGGCTGCTCGTCTGCCATATCGGGCTCGGCACGGTCTGGCACTTCTCGAGACTGGGCGAGCCGCTGCATCGAATCCGCAGTTGCGCCGGGCTTGCCACCACCAACGCTGCCTTCGGCGCCGCCGATGGCCGATCGCTGTTCATCACCGAGGCGCAGACCGGCCAGGTCCTGCGCGCGGAACTGCCCGCAAAGGGCCTCACCTTGTATTCGGACCGCTGAGAGGGAGCTTCGATGGCGCGCGACAAGAACGACCTTCAGGAAAAACTGGAACGCCAGGGCGTGCGCTATGGCCTGGCCAGCTACGTGGACATCCACGGGCGCTGCAAGGCGAAGTGCGTGCCGGTCGGGCATTTCGACCGCATGTTCAAGGGATCGGAACTGTTCACCGGCGCGGCGCTGGACGGCGTGCCGCAGCAGGTCAATGACGACGAGGTCGCGGCCGTACCGGACCTGAAGAACCTGATGGTCATGCCCTGGAAGCCGGAAATGGCGTGGTTTCCGAGCGATCTTCACCTGCACGGCGAGCCGTTCGAGGCCTGCTCGCGCAACATCTTGAAGCGGGCGCTGAAGCAGGCCGCCGACATGGGCTTCGTCTTCAACCTGGGCATCGAGACCGAGTTCTACATGTTCCGCGAGAACCCGGACGGCACGGTGACGCCCGGCACGAAGCGCGACGACCTGGACAAGCCGGCCTACGACGTGCGCCAGCTCCTGAACTCGTTCCCCGTGGTGGACGAAATCGTGACCGCCATGAACACGCTGGGCTGGGACGTGTTCTCGTTCGACCAGGAGGACGCGACCGGGCAGTTCGAGACCGACTTCGCCTATTGCGACGCGCTGTTGATGGCCGACCGCTTCACCTTCTTCCGCCTGATGGTCAACGAGATCGCCCAGAAATACGGCCTGTTCGCCAGTTTCATGCCCAAACCCTACGGCCACCGGACGGGCAGCGGCGCGCACTACAACATATCGCTGGCCGATCCCAAGACCGGCCGCAACCTGTTCGAGGACAAGAAGGACAAGCGGGGCTGCGAGTTGTCGAAGCTCGGCTACCATTTCATCGCCGGCGTTCTCAGGCACGCCAAGGCGATCTGCGCGGTGATCGCGCCCACGGTCAACAGCTACAAGCGCTTGATCGCGCGCGGCAGCATGTCGGGCTTCACCTGGGCGCCGATCTTCGTGTGCTACGGCAACAACAACCGCACCAACATGCTGCGCATCCCGATGGGCGGCGGACGGATCGAGTGCCGCGCGGCGGATATCGCCTGCAATCTCTATCTGGGCGCGGCGATGATCCTGACCGCGGGACTGGAAGGCATCCGCCAGAAGCTCGATCCCGGCCAGCCGCATCGCGAGAACATGTACTTGCACGACGACGCGACCCTGAGGAAGCTGGGCGTCGACAAGCTGCCGCGCACCCTCGGCGAGGCGATCGAGGCCTTCGCCGCCGACCCGCTGGGACGCCAGGTCATGGGCGACTTGATGTTCGAGACCTTCGTGCAGTTCAAGACCCAGGAATGGGTCGACTACCACACGCATGTCTCGGACTGGGAATTGAAGCGGTATCTGAAGTTCTTCTGAGCCTGGCGGTCTGCGACCTTCATCCTTCGAGACGCGACCTCCGGTCGCTCCTCAGGATGATGGGCTTGGATTGCGCCCGCGGAAACGCGTCATCCTGAGGAGGCTGCGCAGCAGCCGTCTCGAAGGAGCGGTTGCTTGCGTGGCGGCATGACGTTTCCAACTCCAACATTGCATCGCGATGCGCGGCCGGCCGGGCCTCCATGGTCTCGCCGCTCTTGGCAAGCCGTCGGCGCTTGCTATGCTTCCCTGGTCGGGAGGAATGAGCAATGCCGCTTGATCTGTTCGATCCGCAAACCTACAGCAACGTCCGCCGCCCGCTGCTCGAGGCCGAGCCGCTGCCAGCCCATTGCTACACCGAGCGCAGCTTCTTCGACCGCGAGGTGCAAACGATCTTCCTGAAGCACTGGAACTTCGTTGGCCGCGCCGACATGCTCGGGAAGCCGGGCGACTACATGGCGTTCGATTTCGTCGGCATCCCCGTGCTGCTGTTGCGCGGCCGCGACGAGCGCGTGCGCGCCTTCTACAATTTCTGCCGCCATCGCGGCACGCCGCTCGTGACGGGCGAGGGCTCGGGGCTCAGCACCTTGCTGTGCCCCTATCATTCCTGGGTCTACGACCTGACCGGCAAGCTGATGTCGGCGCCGGGCATGCAGGCGGCGAAGGGCTTCCGCACGGCGGACTACGGCTTGCGTCCGATCCGGCTCGAGACCTGGCAGGGTTTCATCTTCCTCAACTTCGACGACAAGGCGGGGCCGCTCGTCGACTACCTGGGCGTCGATTTCGCCGAGGAGTTCGGCAGCTACAATTTCGCCGACATGGTGACGGTGCGGCGCAAGGAATTCGACCTGGCCTGCAACTGGAAGGCCTATGTCGAGAACGCGATGGAGGCCTACCATGTCCCGACCGTGCACCACACCTCGCTGATCGAGCAGAAATGCACGGTCATCGCCGGCAAGGGCCACTGGATCGCCTTGCACGAGGAGCACGAGGGCACCGAGGCGATCCTGTCGGACGACACCACCACCTTCCCCCACATCGCCGGCCTTAAGGGCCGCGCCGACATGGGGACCTATTTCAATCTGATCTACCCCAGCACGATGTTCGGCCTGACGCGCGACTGCATGTGGTGGCTGGAGCTGCATCCCCGTGGCCCGGACCGCACGCGGCTGATCGTCGGCTCGGCGTTTCCGAAGTCGACCGTCGCGCGCGCCGACTTCGCCGAAATCGTGCAGCGCTACTACCGGCGCTGGGACAAGTCGATCCCCGAGGACAACGTCATCTCGCAGCTCCAGCACCAGGGTTTCTCGCCGCTGGTGCCCGTTGCCGGGCGCCTGGCGCCCGACGAACCGGTCGTTCATGTCTTCAACAACTGGGTGCTCGACCGGGTGCTGGGGCGTACGGCGGCCTGAGGCTACGCCCACTACTTTTGCGGTATTCCGTGGCGATTGCCCATCGGCGCGGCGAGGCTGAGCGAAATCGCCCTTTCGGAGTTGCGGGCTCTGGTCGGCTGTATCGTCGTCACGTGACCCCTCAACTCTTTCGTTGATTAGAATCATTCTGAAAAAGGCTTGCGGACGCCCGCGAATTATATTAGAATGTTTCTAATCTGCTTCGGCATCCGCCACTTGCCGGAGGGACACATGGCCGACCGTCAATACGTTCGGCGGGACACGAATGGAGTGATGCATGGCAAGCGAAGGCAAGTGCCCGGTAACGGGCGGAGCTCACAAGCCCACGGCCTCTAGGGGCAGGACGAACCGCGACTGGTGGCCGGACCAGCTGAACCTGAGCGTGCTCCATCAGAACTCCCCCCTATCCGACCCGATGGGCAAGGGATTCGACTATGCCGAGGAGTTCAAGAAGCTCGATCTGAAGGCCCTGAAGAAGGACCTCACCGCGCTGATGACGGACTCGCAGGATTGGTGGCCGGCCGACTTTGGCCACTACGGACCCTTGTTCATCCGCATGGCATGGCACAGCGCCGGCACGTACCGCACCGGCGACGGGCGCGGCGGCGCGGGCGCGGGCCAGCAGCGCTTCGCGCCCCTCAACTCTTGGCCGGACAACGCGAACCTCGACAAGGCGCGGCGGCTGCTGTGGCCGATCAAGCAGAAATACGGCCGCAGGATTTCCTGGGCCGACCTGATGATCCTCGCCGGCAACGTCGCGCTGGAATCGATGGGCTTCAAGACCTTCGGGTTCGGCGGCGGCCGGGCGGACGTCTGGGAGCCGGAAGAAACCGTCAACTGGGGCATCGAGGAAACCTGGCTCGGCGACCAGCGCTACTCGGGCGAGCGGAGCCTCGCGAACCCGCTCGCTGCCGTGCAGATGGGCCTGATCTACGTCAACCCGGAGGGCCCGAACGGCAATCCCGACCCCCTCGCGGCGGCCAAGGATATCCGCGAGACCTTCGCCCGCATGGCGATGAACGACGAAGAAACCGTCGCGCTGATCGCCGGCGGCCACACCTTCGGCAAGACCCACGGCGCCGCCGAGGCGTCGCATGTCGGCAAGGAGCCGGAAGGCGCCGACATCGCCGAGCAGGGCCTCGGCTGGGCGAGCAAGTACGGCACGGGCCGCGGCGGCGACACGATCACCAGCGGCCTCGAGGTCACCTGGACCACGACGCCGACGAAGTGGAGCAACAACTTCTTCTGGAACCTGTTCGGCTACGAATGGGAGCTGACCAAGAGCCCGGCCGGCGCGCACCAGTGGCGGCCGAAGCATGGCGCGGGCGCCAATTCGGTGCCGGACGCGCACGACAAGTCGAAGCGCCACGCGCCGGCCATGCTGACCACCGACCTCGCGCTCAAGGTCGACCCGGCCTACGAGAAGATCTCCAGGCGCTTCCACGAGAACCCGGACCGGTTCGCCGACGCCTTCGCACGGGCCTGGTTCAAGCTGACCCACCGCGACATGGGCCCGCGCGTGCGCTATCTAGGGCCGGAGGTTCCGACGGAGGAACTGCTGTGGCAGGATCCGATCCCCGTCGTCGACCACAAGCTGATCGAGGCGCAGGACATCGCCGCGCTCAAGGCCAAGATCCTCGCCGCGGGCCTGTCGATCGCCGAGCTGGTGTCGACCGCCTGGGCCTCGGCCTCGACCTTCCGCGGTTCCGACAAGCGCGGCGGGGCCAACGGCGCACGCATCCGCCTCGCGCCGCAGAAGGATTGGGAGGTCAACCAGCCCGCCCAGCTCGCGAAAGTGCTGAAGGCGCTTGAAGGGATCCAGAAGGACTTCAACGCCGCGCCGACCGGCGGCAAGAAGGTCTCGCTCGCCGACCTGATCGTCCTCGGCGGCTCGGCCGCGGTGGAGCAGGCGGCGAAGAACGGCGGGCACACGGTGGAGGTCCCCTTCACGCCGGGTCGCACCGATGCGTCGCAGGCGCAGACGGATGTGGAATCCTTCGCGGTGCTGGAGCCGGTCGCGGACGGCTTCCGCAACTTCCAGAAGACCCGGTTCGCCATCGCGGCGGAAGAGCTGCTTGTGGACAAGGCACAGCTGCTGACGCTGACCGCGCCGGAGATGACGGTGCTTCTGGGCGGCCTGCGCGTGCTGGGCGCGAATCACGGCAAGTCGCCGCACGGTGTCTTCACGAAGCGTCCCGAAACGCTGACCAACGACTTCTTCGTCAACCTGCTCGACATGGGCACGGCGTGGAAGGGATCGTCGGACGGCACGGACGTGTTCGAGGGCCGCGACCGCAAGACCGGCGACGTGAAGTGGACCGGCACGCGGGTGGACCTGGTCTTCGGGTCGCACGCCCAGCTGCGGGCGCTGGCGGAGGTCTATGCTTCCGCCGACGCGAAGGAGGCGTTCGTGCGCGACTTCGTGGCGGCCTGGACCAAGGCGATGAACGCCGACCGCTTCGATCTCGCCTGATCTGAAACGTCCGCAGACCCGACCCGGACGACCGCCCGGGAGCAGCCCCGCGTGCAGCGATGCGCGCGGGGCTTTTTCTTGCCGGCGGCGGCGGCTAAGGTGCGCCCGCGGCTTCGCCGCCGGGGAGGGAATTTGGCCGATCTGACGCGTGTGTATGATGTGCTGGTCGTCGGCGGGGGCAATGCCGCGCTCTGTGCGGCGATCGCCGCGCGGCGCGCCGGCGCCTCCGTATTGGTACTCGAGGCGGCGCCGAAATTCTATCGCGGCGGCAACACGCGCCACACGCGCAACATGCGCTGCGCCCACGACGCGGCGACCCAAACCCTATCCGGCCCCTACACCGAGGACGAGTTCTGGACCGACCTGCTGCAGGTCACGCAGGGCCAGACCGACGAACAGCTCGCGCGCTACATGATCGCCGAATCCAAGGAGATGCTGGTCTGGATCGCCGAGCAGGGCGTGCGCTTCCAGCCCTCGCTCGGCGGCACGCTCAGCCTGGGGCGCACCAACGCCTTCTTCCTGGGCGGCGGGCGCGCCATGCTGAACGCGCTCTATCGCACGGCCGAGGCGCTGGGCGTCGCGGTGGAATACGACGCCGAGGTCGTCGATCTCGACATCGACGCCGGCGCGTTCCGCTCGGCCACCGTGGCGCAGGGCGATGCAAGGCGGCAGGTCCGCGCCTCCGGCCTGGTCGCCGCCGCCGGCGGCTTCGAATCCAACATCGAGTGGCTGAAGCAGTACTGGGGCGATGCCGCCGACAATTTCCTGATCCGCGGCACGCCCTACAACCGCGGCACGCTCTTGAAGCTGCTGCTGGACAAGGGCGTGGCGCCTGTGGGCGACCCGACGCAGTGCCATGCCGTCGCCATCGATGCCCGCGCGCCGCGCTTCGACGGCGGCATCATCACCCGCCTGGACTGCGTGGTGTTCGGCATCGTCGTGAATCGCGACGCGAAGCGCTTCTACGACGAGGGCGAGGATTTCTGGCCCAAGCGCTATGCGATCTGGGGCCGGCTGGTCGCGGGCCAACCCGGCCAGATCGCCTATATCCTGTTCGATGCGCCGTCGCTGAAGCTGTTCATGCCCTCGCTCTACCCGCCGATCCAGGCGCCAAGCATCCGCGCGCTGGCCGGCGAATTGAAGCTCGATCCCGACACGCTGGCGGCGACGGTCGATGCGTTCAACGCCGCCGTGCGGCCCGGCCGCTTCGACCACACGGTGCTGGACGACTGCCGCACCGAAGGCCTCGCGCCGCCGAAAAGCCACTGGGCGCGGCGGATCGAGACGCCGCCCTTCTATGCCTATCCGGTGCGACCGGGCATCACCTTCACCTATCTGGGGACGCGCGTGGACCGCGCGACGCGCATGCTCATGAAGGATGGCGGCCCCTCCGCCAACATGTTCGCGGCCGGCGAGATCATGGCGGGCAACGTGCTGGGGCGCGGCTATGCCGCCGGCATCGGCATGACGATCGGCAGCGTGTTCGGCCGCATCGCGGGGCGGGAGGCCGCGGCCAATGCACGCCACTAGCGCGCTTGCCGAGGCCGACCGGCTGATGACGGTGTGCAACTCCTGCCGCTACTGCGAGGGGCTGTGCGCCGTGTTCCCGGCGATGGAGATGCGCACCGCCTTCGCCGATGCGGACCTCCACTACCTTGCCAATCTGTGCCACGGCTGCGGCGCCTGCTTCCACGACTGCCAGTTCGCGCCGCCGCACGAATTCGACGTCAACGTGCCCAAGGTCCTGGCCGAGCTGCGCGCCCAGTCCTACCAGGCTCATGCGTGGCCGGCGGCGCTGTCCGGCCTGTTCGAGCGTAACGGCCTGGTTGTCGCTCTCGCCGCCGCGCTCAGCGTGGCCGGCTTCGCCGCGGGCTTCGTGGCGTGGAGCGATCCGGCCGCCCTGTTCGCCGCGACGTCCGGCCCGGGCGCGTTCTACCGGCTGATGCCGCACAACGCGATGGCGCTGCTGTTCGGCGCCGCCTTTCTCTACGCCATCGTCGCGACCGCGATGAGCGTCCGCCGGTTCTGGCGCAGCCTCGGCCCGCTCGAATCGGCGGCCGACTTTCCGGCGCTGCGGCAGGCGGCAAAAGATGCGGGGCGGCTGCGCTACCTGGACGGCGGCGGCGTCGGCTGCTTCAACGACGACGACCGTCCCGACGACCGGCGCCGGCACTATCACCACCTGACCTTCTACGGTTTCCTCCTGTGCTTCGCCGCCACCTGCGTGGCGACCGTCTATCACTACGGGCTTGGCCGCATCGCGCCGTATCCCTGGTACGACCTGCCGGTCGTGCTGGGCACGCTGGGCGGTATCGGGCTGGTCGCGGGGCCGATCGGCTTGTATCTGGCGAAGGCGCGGCGCGATCCCGCGCTCGACGATTCCCCTAGGTTCGGGATGGACATCGCCTTCCTGGCCATGCTGTTCCTGACCGGGCTGACGGGGCTGCTGCTGCTGGCGCTGCGCGCGACCCCGGCCATGGGGACGCTGCTGGCGCTGCATCTGGGCCTGGTCTTCGCGCTGTTCCTGACCTTGCCCTACGGCAAGTTCGTGCACGGCATCTATCGCTTCGCGGCCCTGCTGCGCTATGCGCTGGAGCGCCGCGCCGGTTTCTAGTACTCCAGCGCCGGGTCGACCACGCAGCGCAGCGGCTTGCCCGCGGCCAGCCGCTCCAGGTTGTCGAACACCAGCGCGAGCGTGCGCGGCACGTATTGCTGGATGTCGTCCGACGAGCAATGCGGCGTGATGACCAGGTTGGGCGTGTCCCAAAGGGCCGAGTCCGCCGGCAGCGGCTCGGGCTCGAACACGTCGAGGATGGCGCCGCCGATGCGCCCCGTCTTCAGTCGCGCCGCCAGCGCCTGGTAGTCGATCACCCCGGCCCGGCCGATATTGGCGATGCCCGCGCCCGGCTTCATCAGGTCGAGCTCGCGCGCGCCGATCAGATGCTTCGTCCTGCCGGTCAGCGGCGCCGCCACCAGCACGAAGTCCGCCTGCGGCAGCACGCGGGCCAGGTCTTCCGGCCCGACCATCTCGTCGATGGCGGCATGCGGCGCGCGGGTCCGCCGCACGCCGATGATGCGCAGCCCCAGCGGCTTCACCGCCTCGGCCGCCGCCCCGCCCATGTGGCCTACGCCCAGGATCACCAGCGTCTTGCCGGCGATCACCGGCGTGAATTCCTGCTGCCAGCGATGCGCGCGCTGGTGCGTCATCAGCGCGGGCATGCGGCTGTTCAGCATCATGATCGCCATCAGCGCGAATTCGCCGGCCTTGGGCGCATGGACCCCGCGGTTGTTGGTGATGGTGAGGCGGTCGGGTTTCCAGTCCAGCGGCAGCAGGTGGTTGATGCCCGCCCCTGTCAGGTGCAGCCAGCGCAGCTTCGGCGCCAGTTTCGGCAAGTCGCGAAACGGCAATTCCCATCCGATCAGCACGTCGGCGGTCGCGATCGTCTCCTTGAACCTGCTGCCGTCCTGGCTGAATACCGGGTCGAGGCGCGCCGCCAGCGCCGGATGGCCCGCCGCCGCATCGGCGAAGCGCCTGGGATCGATCTCGAACGTCTCGCCCAGATCGCGCATGTTCTCTACCAGGATCTTCAGACGCCCCGCCGTCATCCACCGCTCGCTTTCGTGTTGAGGATCCGCAGCGCCGCGCAAGCGGCGCCATAGCCGTTGTCGATGTTCACCACCACCACGCCGGGCGCGCAGCTCGCCAAGGCGGCGTTGAGCGCGGTCGTGCCGCCCGCGGCCACGCCGTAGCCGACGGAGGTCGGCACCGCGATCACCGGGCAGGCCACCAGCCCGCCCAACACGCTGGGCAGGGCCGCGTCCATGCCGGCCGCGACGATCACGACGCGATGACGGCGGATCGCGTCGATGCGCTTCATCAGCCGCCATAACCCCGCGACGCCGACATCGGCGATCTCGGTCACGCCGATGCCATGGAAGCCGAGCGCACGCGCCGCCTCGCGCGCCACGCCGAGGTCCGACGTGCCGGCCGTGACGACCGCCACCAGCGGCCGGCCGCGGGCCTTGCGCGGCCCTGCGCCCAGGATGCCGGTGCGGGACAGGGGCTCGTAGTCGATGCGCTTGCCGAGCGATGCCGGCAACCTGGCGAACTTGTCCGGGTCGAGCCGGGTCAGCAGCGCGGGGCTGCGCACGGCTTCGTGCTTGGAGAGGATCGACGCGATCTGCGCGGGCGACTTGCCGGCGCAGAACACCGCTTCGTCCAGGCCGATGCGCTTGCGCCGGCCGAGATCGAGGACCGCCTCAGCCGGCTGTCGCGGCATTCGTCGACGCGGTATCGGTCAGGAAGGCGCTGCCCACGCGGTAGGGGGCGATGCTGACGGGCCGGCCCTGGAACAAACGGGCGACCGAGGCCTCGATCTCGGCCCGCGCGCCGTCGTCCAGCGCGCCGAGGCTCTGCGCGTCCAGCTCGATCACCACGCCCCCGGCGCGCACGCGGCAGCGCACGGTGCCGGGCCGCAGCAGGCCGCCGACATAGCGCTCGGCCGCGTGGACCTGCGCCAGCATCGCGGCCTCGATGCCGATGCCGGTTTCGATCCGGCTGGACAGGCACGGCGCGGCCGGCAGCTCGGCGATCGCGCCCAGGCCCAGGCGCCGCGCGATCCCGCGCACCGTGGCCTTGCCGATTCCCGCTTCGACATAGGGATGGCGCACGCCATGCTCGCGCGCCGCGTCCAGGCCCGGGCGGTATTCGCCCAGATCGTCGGTGTTGGCGCCCGAGAGCATCTGCGCCTTGGTCAGCGGCCGGATGGCGCCGTAGAGGTTGGTTTTGCAGTGGTAGCAGCGGTTGACCGGGTTGGCGCGGTAGGTGGGATCGGCGAATTCGCCGGTATCCACCACCGTCAGCGACCAGCCTTCGGTCTGGGCCAGCGCCCGCACCCGCGCGCTTGCCTCTGGCGGCACCGCGGGCGAGGTGGCGTGGAACATCGCCGTCCGGCCCGGCGCGCGGCGATGGGCCAGCGTGGCCAGGGTCATGCTGTCCACCCCGCCGCTGACCGCCACGGCCGCCGGCCCGATCGCCGCCAGCACGCCGCCGAGCGCGGCCAGCGCCTCATCGATATCCGATTGATCTTCCACGGCGATCCGCGCTGTTCCTTGACCCTTCTCCGCGATTGCCGGATGCTAGCACCCGCGGCGGCGCAAGGTACAGGCCTGGGGATGACGGCGGCGACGGCAATCGATGCAGGGCGGCTCCAGGAGTGGATGCGCGGGGCGGTTCCCGGCTTCCGCGGCCCGCTTTCGGTCGAGCCGATGTCGGGCGGCCAGTCCAACCCGACCTACCGCCTCGCCGCGCCGTCCGGGCGCTACGTGCTGCGCCGCAAGCCACCGGGCAAGTTGCTGCCCTCGGCCCATGCGGTCGACCGCGAGTTCCGGGTGATGAAGGCGCTCTACGGCAGCGCGGTCCCGGTGCCGCGCATGCTGGCGCTGTGCACCGACGACAGCGTGGTCGGCACGATGTTCTACGTGATGGACCATGTCGACGGCCGCGTCCTCTACGACCCGCGGCTGCCCGAGCAGTCGCCCGCCGAGCGCGCCGCCATGTTCGACGACATGAACCGCGTCATCGCCGCCCTGCACCAGGTCGATCCCGCGACGGTGGGTCTGGGCGACTACGGCAGGCCGGGCAACTACTTCACCCGCCAGTTCACGCGCTGGAGCCAGCAATACCGCGCCTCGGAGACCGAGACGATCGAGTCGATGGACAAGCTGATCGAATGGCTGCCGCGGCACATCCCCGCGGGCGACGAGACCGCCATCGTCCATGGCGACTACCGCATGGACAATCTGATCTTCCATCCCACGGAGCCGCGCGT
Source organism: Alphaproteobacteria bacterium (assembly GCA_020846275.1). GTDB lineage: Bacteria > Pseudomonadota > Alphaproteobacteria > JAEULC01 > JAEULC01 > JAEULC01. The sequence continues at coordinate 30,847 of JADLEG010000280.1, read as the reverse complement.
CGTCGCGGTGGTGGACTGGGAGCTGTCCACCCTCGGCCATCCGCTGGGCGATTTCGCCTACCACGTCATGACCTGGCGCTTCACGCCCGAGCTGTTCCGCGGCCTGGCCGGCGCCGATCTGCGCGCGCTGGGCATCCCCGAGGAGCAGGCCTATATCGACGTCTATTGCCGGCGCACCGGGCGGGCCGGGATCGATCACTGGGACTTCTACATGGCCTTCGTGATGTTCCGCATGGCCGCGATCTTCCAGGGCATCATGGGCCGCGTGCGCGACGGCACCGCCACCGACGCGCGCGCGCGCGAGGCCGGCGCCAAGGCGCGGCCGGTGGCCGAGCTGGCCTGGCGCCAGGTCGAGCGCATGCGGCGCGCCGCCTGAGGGCATGCGGATGAACCTCGATCTCGATGCCGGGGAAACCGCGTTCCGCGACGAGGTGCGGCGCTTCATTGCCGCAAGCCTGCCGGCCGCGATCGCCGAGAAGGTCGAGAACCAGCGGCCGCTGGCCAAGGACGACCACCTGCTGTGGCAGCGCGCGCTGCACCGCCGCGGCTGGTCGGCGCCGCTGTGGCCGCGCGAGCATGGCGGGCCGGGCTGGACCCCCGTGCAGCGCTACCTCTTCCAGCGGGAATGCGCGCTGGCCTACGCGCCGCGGCTGATCCCCTTCGGGCTCAACATGGTCGGGCCGGTGATCATCGAGTTCGGGACCGAGGCGCAGAAAAAGCGCTACCTGCCGCGCATCCTGGCCAGCGAGGACTGGTGGTGCCAGGGCTATTCCGAGCCCGAGTCCGGCTCGGACCTCGCCTCGCTGCGCACCAGGGCCGAGCGCGACGGCGAGCACTACGTGATCGACGGCGTCAAGACCTGGACCACGCTGGCGCAGTTCGCGGACCGCATGTTCTGCCTGGCGCGTACCGGCACGAGCGGCAAGAAGCAGGAGGGCATCAGCTTCTTCCTGATCGACATGAAGGCGCCGGGCGTCAACCTGCGCCCCATCATCACCTTCGACGGGCGGCACGAGATCAACGAGGTGCGGCTGGACCGCGTGCGCGTGCCCGCCGCCGACCGCGTGGGCGAAGACGGCCAGGGCTGGACGATCGCCAAGTTCCTGCTGGGCTACGAGCGCGTGGGCATCGCCATGGTGGCGGCCTCGATGGGACAGCTCCGCCGACTGAAGCGCATCGCCGCCGCGCAAGGGCTCGACAGCCCGACCTTCCGCGACCGCGTGGCGCAGGTCGAGATCGAGCTGCGCGCGCTGGAGATGACCGAGCTGCGCATCGTGACGGCCGAGCAGCAGGGCCGCTCGCCCGGGCCCGAGGCTTCGCTGCTCAAGATCAAGGGCACCGAGGTGGCCCAGGCGATCACCGAATTGCTGGTCGAGGCCGCCGGCTATGACGCGCTGCCCGACCGCTGGCGCCTGCCCCAGGGCGACAACGCCCCGCCGATCGGCCCGGACTACGCCGACAGCATCGCGCCCTACTACTTCAATTGGCGCAAGACCTCGATCTACGGCGGCAGCAACGAGATCCAGCGCAACATCATCGCCAAGGCGGTGCTGGGCCTTTAAGCCGGACCGCGAATCCCGAATCGCGCGGCCGGCCAGGCCAGGCACGGTTTGCCGCCGCCGCCGCCTTGCCCCGCTCTTCCTCCACAGCGCCTTGGAATCGCAGGGCTTCCCAGCGCCATTTCTTAACGCCGGGGATGGGCTTGCGGGACGGGACGGGATGCTTGAAACGGCTGGCAATACGTGCTTGAAAATCGCGCCTTCGGCGAAAACTCGGTCCGGCTGCGCCCTCCCCCGGAGGGACGGCAGGCTTGCGGCCCGGACGAACGGAAGTGACACCTTGCCCAAACGCACGGACATCGACTCGATCCTGATCATCGGCGCCGGGCCGATCGTCATCGGCCAGGCCTGCGAGTTCGACTATTCCGGCGCCCAGGCCTGCAAGGCGCTGAAGGAAGAAGGCTACCGGATCGTGCTGGTGAACTCGAACCCGGCCACGATCATGACCGATCCGGGCCTCGCGCACGCCACCTATATCGAGCCGATCACGCCGGAGATCGTGGCGCGCATCATCGAGAAGGAGCGTCCCTCGGCCCTGCTGCCCACGATGGGCGGGCAGACCGCGCTCAATACCGCGATGGCGCTTGTGAAGGACGGCACGCTCGAGAAGTTCGGCGTCGAGCTGATCGGCGCCAAGGCCGACGCCATCGCCAAGGCCGAAGACCGGCTGCTGTTCCGCCAGGCGATGGACCGCATCGGGCTGGAAAGCCCCCGCTCGCGACTGGTGACGACGATCGACGAGGCGCGCGAGGCGCTGGCCGCGGTCGGCCTGCCGGCGATCATCCGGCCGTCCTTCACGCTGGCCGGCACCGGCGGCGGCATCGCCTACAACAAGTCCGAGTTCGACCAGATCGTCTCCAACGGCCTTGCGCTGTCGCCCGTCCACCAGGTGCTGGTGGAAGAGTCGGTGCTGGGCTGGAAGGAGTACGAGATGGAGGTCGTGCGCGACCGCGCCGACAACTGCATCATCATCTGCTCGATCGAAAACGTCGACCCGATGGGCATCCATACCGGCGATTCGATCACCGTGGCGCCCGCGCTGACCTTGACCGACAAGGAATACCAGATCATGCGCTGCGCCTCGCTGGCGGTGCTGCGCGAGATCGGGGTCGATACCGGCGGGTCGAACGTGCAGTTCGCGGTCAACCCGGCCGACGGCCGGCTGGTGATCATCGAGATGAACCCGCGCGTGTCGCGCTCCTCGGCCCTGGCGTCGAAGGCGACCGGCTTTCCGATCGCCAAGGTGGCCGCGCGCCTGGCCGTGGGCTACACGCTCGACGAGATGTCAAACGACATCACCGGCGTGACGCCGGCGTCGTTCGAGCCGACGATCGACTATGTCGTCACCAAGATGCCGCGCTTCACCTTCGAGAAGTTCCCGGGCGCCGAGGCGCTGCTGACCACCTCGATGAAGTCGGTCGGCGAGGCGATGGCGATCGGCCGCAGCTTCGCCGAGTCGGTGCAGAAGGCGCTGCGATCGATGGAAACCGGGCTCACCGGCTTCAATTCGCCGGAGGTGCCGGGCGTGGCGGGCGGCGACGCCAAGACGGCGCTGCGCACGGCGCTGGGCAAGCCCACGCCCGACCGGCTGCTGGTGATCGCCGAGGCGCTGCGCCACGGCCTGTCGGTCCAGGAGATATTCCAGGCCTGCAAGGTCGATCCCTGGTTCATCGAACGCATCGCCGAGATCGTCGCGGTGGAACAGCGCCTGGCAAAGGACGGCCTGCCCAAGGACGCCCAGGGATTCCTGCGCCTGAAGTCGATGGGCTTCTCCGACGCGCGGCTTGCCGAGCTGGCGGGCCAGGGGGTCGACGACGTCGCCGAGACGCGCCGGCGGCTGGACGTGAAGCCGGTCTACAAGCGCATCGACACCTGCGCCGCCGAGTTCGCCTCGCGCACCCCCTATCTCTATTCCTGCTACGAGGGCGACGGGTTCCAGCCGGCGGAATGCGAGGCCGGCCCCAGCGACCGCGAGAAGGTCGTGATCCTGGGCGGCGGACCCAACCGGATCGGCCAGGGCATCGAGTTCGACTATTGCTGCGTCCATGCGGTCTACGGCCTGCGCGAGGCGGGCTACGAGACGATCATGGTCAACTGCAACCCCGAGACCGTGTCGACCGACTACGACACCGCCGACCGCCTGTACTTCGAGCCGCTGACGGCCGAGGACGTGATCGAGCTGATCCGGGTCGAGCAGACGCGCGGCAAGGTCAAGGGCGTCATCGTGCAGTTCGGCGGCCAGACGCCGCTGAAGCTCGCCGCGGCGCTCGACCGCGCCGGCATCCCCATCCTCGGCACCTCGCCCGACGCGATCGACCTCGCCGAGGACCGCGAGCGCTTCCAGGCCCTGGTCACCCGGCTGAAGCTGCGCCAGCCCGAGAACGGCACCGCCTATTCCGAGGACGAGGCCGTGAAGATCGCCGAGCGGATCGGCTATCCGGTCGTGATCCGCCCGTCCTACGTGCTGGGCGGCCGGGCGATGGAGATCGTGCACGACCGCGCCGGCCTGGCGCGCTACATGCGCGTCGCGGTCAAGGTCTCGGGCGACAGCCCGGTGCTGATCGACCGCTACCTGTCCGACGCCATCGAAGTGGACGTCGACGCCGTCGCCGACCGCGACCGGACCGTCTACGTCGCCGGCATCATGGAGCATATCGAGGAAGCCGGCATCCATTCCGGCGACAGCGCCTGCGCCCTGCCGCCGCATTCGCTGGCGCCGGCGCTGATCGCCGAGATCCGCGACCAGACCGAGACGCTGGCGCGCGCGCTGGGCGTGGTCGGCCTGATGAACGTGCAGTTCGCGATCAAGGACAACCAGGTCTACATCCTGGAGGTCAACCCGCGCGCCAGCCGCACCGTGCCCTTCGTCGCCAAGGCGACCGGCATCCCGATCGCCAAGATCGCGGCCCGCACCATGGCCGGCGAAAAACTGTCCGCGTTCGGGCTGCCGCGCCAGAAGACCGGCAACGGCCATATCGCGGTCAAGGAGGCGGTGTTCCCCTTCGCGCGCTTCCCCGGCGTCGACGTCATGCTGGGGCCCGAGATGCGCTCGACGGGCGAGGTGATGGGCATCGATCACCGCTTCGACCTGGCCTTCGCGAAGTCGCAGCTCGGCGCGGGCATCAACCTGCCGCTGGCGGGCAAGGTGTTCGTGTCGGTGCGCGACCGCGACAAGGCCCAGCTCGTCGATCCCTGCCGGCGGCTGGTGACCATGGGCTTCTCGCTGGTGGCCACCCATGGGACGGCCGAGCTGCTGAAGAAGTCGGGGCTGCCGGTCGAGGCGATCAACAAGGTCCGCGAAGGCCGGCCCCATATCGTCGATTCCATGCTTTCCGGCGACATCGCGCTGGTGTTCAACACCACCGAGGGCGCGGCGGCCATCGCCGACAGCTTCGACCTGCGCCGCACGGCGCTGATGCTGAACCTGCCCTATTACACCACGGTCGCCGGGGCCAAGGCCTCGGTCGAGGCCATTGCCGCCCTGCGGGCTGGCCGGCTTGAAGTAGCCCCGCTACAGTCCTATTTTAAAGAGCCCTTCTAGGACGGGCTCGCCCAGGGCCTGGGACGCGGGATGGCGTTCCGGGCCGATGTTTCTGTTGTTTAAGGGCCGAACAGAGCGATGAGCAAGTTTCCGATGACCGCGGCCGGCTTTGCCCGGCTCGAGGAAGAGTACAAGCGCTTGAAGGCGATCGACCGCCCCGAGGTAATCAAGGCGATCGCCGAGGCGCGCGAGCATGGCGACATCTCGGAGAACGCCGAGTACCACGCCGCGCGCGAGCGCCAGAGCTTCATCGAGGGCCGCCTGGCCGAGCTCGAGGACAAGATCAGCCGCGCCGAGGTGATCGACCCCTCGGCCCTCGGCGGCAAGGACGTGAAATTCGGCGCGACGGTCACCCTGGCCGACGAGGAAACCGACGAGAAGGCGACCTACCAGATCGTCGGCGAGGACGAGGCCGACATCAAGGACCGCCGCCTCTCCATCACCTCGCCCCTGGCCCGTGCGCTGATCGGCAAGAAGGTCGGCGATTCGGTCGAGGTGTCGACCCCCCGCGGCCACAAGTCCTATGAGATCGTCAAGGTGCGGTTCGTCTGAGGCGGACCGTCAGCCACGGGCCGTCTCTTCCCCCTCGTCGGACTTCCTTAACGAATTGTTGGCAACCTGCCCTGGGCACGCGGCGATTTCATCGCCCGCGAGCATTGGGAGCGGGTCATGAAGCGAGTTTGCAGGGGCATTGCCGCGCTGGCTTTTTCGCTGGCGCTGGTGCATGGGGCGCAGGCGGCACCGGTCGATGCCGGCGTGTTCGGCGGCCAGGATTGCGGCGGCGCCGGGGGCTTTTCCGCCTGCAAGGCGTCGACGACCGGCGCGCACCAGGGCGGCACGGGCTCGTCCGTTATCTACAAGCGCGAATCCGACGGCGACCAGGATTTCGGCAGCTTCGTCACCATCAACGGCGGCGAGTTCACCCTCAGCTTCAACGGCTACACGCATGTCCTGTCATGGACCTACACCGCCGGCGCGGGCGACCCGGAAATCCACTACTTCGACATCAAGCAGGGCAATTCCTATCACGTCTACTACGACCTCGCGCACCCGATCACCAGCTTCACGATCGACCTCGACACCATCGGCTACAACGCGTTCTCGCATGTCGCGTGGTATGGCGCGGGCGCGGCGACGGGCGGCAACGGCGCCGACGTGTCGGAGCCGATGACGCTGGCCCTGCTCGGCGCCGGGCTGCTGGCGCTCGGATTTGCCGCCCGCCGGCACGGCGCGCGGCGACCCGCGCTGCGCGAGGCCCGCGCCTAGTAGCCCTTGGCCTTGTCGACCTGATTGAGCAGCGTCTTGCCGGCCCGCGCGCGGCGGATGTTCTCGACCACCTGCGGCGCGGCGGTCTCCGCGCCGCCGGTCGACGCCACGTGCGGCGTGATCAGGATCGCCGGCTGGTTCCAGAACGCGTGGTCCGCCACCAGCGGCTCCTTCTGGAACACGTCCAGCGTCGCCCCGGCAAGCCGCCCGCTCTGCAGCGCCGGCAAGAGGTCGTCCTCGGTCAGGTGGCCGCCGCGCCCGACATTGATCAGGTACGAACCCTGCGGCATCGCGTCGAACAGCTTCTTGTTGAGGATGCCGCGCGTCTCGGGGGTCAGCGGCAGCAGGTTGATCACGATCTCGGCCTTGCCCGCCATCTTGTAGATGCCGTCCGGCCCCGCGAAGCTCTCGACGCCGGCGATCGACTTGGGCGCGCGCGACCAGCCCACGACCTTAAAGCCGTTGAGCTTCAATTTCTCCGCCGTCGCCGCGCCCAGCACGCCGAGGCCGAGCACGCCCACGGTGCGTTGCGCCGCCGGGCGGGGGATGTGGTACTCCCACTTCTTCAGCCGCGCGTTGCGCTCGTAGACGTCGAAGCGGCGGTGATAGCGCAGCGCCGCCAGCAGGCAGTACTCCGCCATCGCCGTGGTCAGCACGTCGTCCACAAGCCGCGCCACCGGCACGCTGGCCGGCAGCTTCGATAGGTCGAGCTGGTCCACGCCGGCGCCCAGCGACAGGATCGCCTTCAGGTTCTTGAACTGCCCCAGCCCCTCGGCCGGCGGGCGCCAGACCATCGCCACGTCGATGTCATCGGCCTTGCCGAAGTTCGGGTAGACGCGCAATTCGAGGTCCGGCATCAGCCGGGTCATGGGCGGGCGCCATTCCTCCGGATCGTCCAGGTTGCTGCAAAACAGGACCGCGCCCATCGTCATCCCCCGTGCGTTGATCTGTCCGCCTAATCAAGTCTACCGGGGCGATCCGGTCAACCGTGAAACGGCCGATGCGCCTCTCATCCTTCGAGACGCGCCCTTCGGGCGCTCCTCAGGATGACGCGTTTCTTCATTGTTCGCCAAATAGTCGCGTCATCCTGAGGAGCGAGCGCAGCGAGCGTCTCGAAGGATGAGGAGCACGGTCGGCAAGCTCATCCTTCGACAAGCTCATCCTTCGACAAGCTCAGGATGAGGAAGGTAAGGTGGCGTCCTCTATCCATCGTCCTCGTCCTGAGCCTGTCGAAGGATCTTTTCCCGGAGTCCCCATGCCCGCCCTGCTGAAGCCCGCGCAGACCTTCTGCAACCTGCCGTTCGGCGACGACCTGGCGACGATCGACTGCGACGTCGCGATCGTCGGCGCGCCGCACGGCACGCCCTACATGCCCGGCACGCCCAGCCATGCCGCCAACGCAACCGGCGCCGTGCGCCGCGCGCTGGGCTGGTTCAGCGCCGCGCCGACGCAGATCGATTTCGACACCGGCGAGCCGGTGTTCGGCGGCGCCACGGTGGTGGATTGCGGCGACGTGCCGGGCGACCTGATGGACGGCGCCGTCAACCGCAAACGCATCGAGGAAGCGACCCACGCGGTATTGCAGCGCAATGCAGTGCCGATCTTGCTGGGCGGCGACGATTCGACGCCGATCCCCTTCATCCAGGCCTACGAGAAGCACGGGCCGCTGACGATCGTGCAGGTCGACGCGCATATCGATTGGCGCCACGAGCGCGAGGGCGTGACCCACGGCTATTCCAGCACGATGCGACGCGCCTCCGAGATGGGCTGGGTCAAGCACATGATTCAGATCGGCGCGCGCGGCCCGGGCAGCGCGCGGGCGCAGGAGCTGGCCGACGCCAAGGCCTTCGGCAGCAAGTTCTTCACCGCCCGCGACGTGCATGCCAACGGTCTTGCCGCCGCCATCGCCGCGGTCCCGAAGGACGCCAACGTCATCCTGGCGATCGACGTGGATGGCATCGACCCCTCGGTGGTGCCCGGCGTGATCCTGCCGGCCTTCGGCGGGCTCAGCTACCAGCAGATGCTCGACGTGATCCACGGCACGGCGGCGCGCGCGCGGATCGTCGGCGCCAATTTCGTCGAGTACGTGCCCGAGCGCGACCCGCAGGGCAGCGGCGCCCAGGCGATCGCGCGGCTTGTGTCCAACACGATCACCGCGATCGCGCGACAGCGGCGCTGACCTGCGTCCCTCATCCGTCGAGACGGCCCCTGTGGGGCCTCCTCGGGATGACGCGATTTTCTTCTTGCGCACCCCAGCAACGCGTCCTCCTGACGAGCGAGCGAAAGCGAGCGTCTCGAGGGATGAAGGGCGCGGTTTCGCCCTACTCCGCTGCCGCTGGCGCGTCGGCCTCGATCGGTACGCCGGGCAGGAGCTTTGCGGTGCGGATCGCCAGCGCTGTCTTGACGTGGCTGACATTGCGGGCCGAGGTGAGGCGCGTCGTGAGGAAGCCCTGGTAGGCCTCCCAGTCCTTGGCGACGATCTTCAAGAGGAAGTCCGTCTCGCCCGCCAGCATGTGGCACTCGCGCACCTCGGGCCAGCTTCCGACCAGGCGCTCGAAGGCCTCGAGGTCGGCCTCGGCCTGGCTCGACAGGCCGACCTGGGCGAAGACGGTCACGCCGAAGCCCAGCTCCTTGGCGTCCACCATGGCGTGGTAGCCCCGGATCAGCCCGGCCTCCTCCAGCGCCCGCACCCGGCGCAGGCAGGGCGGCGCCGAGATGCCCGCGCGCTTGGCCAGGTCGACATTGGTCATCCGCCCGTTGTCCTGCAGGTCGCGCAGGATGCGCCGGTCGATGCGGTCGAGCCGCACCCGCTTCTTTCGGTTCCTGTCGCTTTCCTCGGCCATCGCGCAATTATATTACAGTAATTTTCGTGCGCGAACCATGGCCGATATGGACCGCGCCGGGACCGGCGACTAGCCTCGGCCGGCCTTCCCGCCCAGGAGATTTCCCCATGATCCGCCGCCTGCCGCCCCTCTATGCCTGCCTGGCCGTCCTGGTATGCGCCCTGCCTCTCCAGGCGCAGGAGAAGGTCAAGCTGCGCATGACCACGATCGTGCCCGAGGGCACCTACCTGTTCACCGCGTTCTCGAAGCGCTTCGTCGACAACGTGGCGCGCCAGACCGGCGGCCGGGTGGAGATCACGGCCTATCCGCCGGGCGTGCTGGCGCCGCCCTTCGAGGTCTACAAGGCGGTGGAGGACGGCCGCGCCGACATGGGGCACGCGCCGCCCGCGCTGATCTACCAGCGCGACCCGACCATGGCCCTGTTCACCAGCTTCCCCGGCGGGCTGGGCATCGAGGCGACGATGCACTGGCTCTACCAGGGCGACGGCATCAAGCTGCTCGAAGGTCATCACCGCGAGCGCATGGGGCTGCATCCGCTGGTCGCGGGCATCGCCACGACCGAAATCTTCGCCCACGCGCACAAGCCGCTGCGCACGGCCGAGGACATGAAGGGCCTGAAGTTTCGCACGCTGGGCATGTGGGCCGAGCTGCTGCGCGGCTTCGGCGCCGAGCCGCTGGCGACGCCGACCTCGGAAGTCGCGACGGCGCTTGAACGCAAGGTGATCGACGCCACCAAGATGGCGGGGCCCGCGGACAATTTGCAGATGGGCCTCAACAAGCTGGCGAAATACGTGATGGTGCCGGGCGCGCACCTGCCCGGCGGCTATTTCACCGTGTTCCTGAAGGCCGAGGCTTGGGACAAGCTGCCGGCCGAGACGCGCGCGCAGATCGAGACCGCGGCGCGCATCACCTCCTTCGACAGCTACCTGGAAAAGGGCAAGCTCGACATCGACGCGATGGCCGAGATGCGCAAGGGCCCGAACGAGATCGTCCAGCTCGACCCCAGGTTCATCCAGCAGATCAAGGAAGCCGGCCGCGCCTGGGCCCGCGCCAAGGCAGCGGAGGAGAAGGCCAAGGGCAATCCCTGGACCGAGCGCGTCGCCGATTCGGTGTTCGCCTTTCAGGACAAGTGGGAGGCGAACAAGGATTACCGGATGTGATTTTCCGCGGTGCAAGACCGCGCCGGGCCCCTCACCCGCTCGCTTCGCTCGCACCCTCTCCCCCTTGCCACGGGGCGAGGCTTTCCGACCCCTCGCCCCGCGCCAGCGGGGAGAGGGTGGCCGACGCGACAGCGTCGGTCGGGTGAGGGGCGACGCACGCGATGCTGGCCCGCACCCTGCGGTTCACCGACCGCCTTTCCGCCCTGGCGATGGGGGCGGCGGTCGCGCTGGGCGCGGCGATGTTCGCGGTGATGCTGCTGGAAGTCTTCATGCGCTATGCGCTGGGAAGGCCGCTGATCTGGTCGCAGGAAGTGACCGGCATGCTGAACGCCTGCATGTTCCTGGCCGCGGCCGCGCCGGCCTTGCGGGCGGGTGCCCATGTCACCGTGGACGCACTGGCCGAGAAGTTCCCGCCGCGTTTGCGCGCGGCGATCCTGGCGATCGCGCTGGCGCTGCTGTTCCTGCCCGCGATCGCGCTGATCGAGTGGACGGTGATCGGGCGGGCCTGGCGCGCGTTCCTGGCGGGCGAGGTGGACGAGGTGAGCCCCTGGCGCCACGTGCTGTGGCCGTACTACGCCGCCATCGCGCTGGCCCTGCTGCCGTTCGTGCTGCAAGTCGCGGCCGAGGCCGCGCGGCACGCGATCCACGCGCTCGGCGAAAGGCGCTGAGCGCATGAACGCCGCGCTGATGTTCCCCGCCCTGTTCGGGCTGGTGTTCCTGGGCGTGCCGGTATCGTTCTCGCTGATCGTGGTCGGCGCCGGCTTCGGCCTGCCCTTCTTCGGCGCGACGCTGGGCCAACAGTTGCTGGGCCGCCTGCTCGAGGTCGCCTCGGGCTTCGCCTTCGCCTCGGTGCCCGCCTTCATCTTCATGGGTGCGCTGCTCGAGCGCGCGGGCATCGCCGAGCGCCTGTTCGCGGCGATGCGGGTGTGGCTGGGCGCGCTGCCCGGCGGGCTCGCCGTGGCGACGATCGCGATGGCCGCGGTGTTCGCCGCCACCACCGGCATCATCGGCGCGGTGGAGGTGGTGATCGGCATGATGGCGATCGGCCCGATGTTGCGCGCGGGCTACGACCGCGGGCTGATCGCCGGCACGATCACGTCAGGCGGATCGCTCGGCACGATCATCCCGCCGTCCGTGACCTGCGTGATCTACGGGCTGATCGCGCAGGTGCCCGTCGGCGACCTGCTGGCGGGCATCCTGCTGCCGGGGCTGCTGATGGTGGCGCTGTTCCTCGCCTACATACTCGGGCGCTGCATCCTGCGCCCGCAGGACGGGCCGGTCACGGGGCTGGAGGAGCGCGGGCAAGGAATTGTCGCCAAGCTCGCGATCACGCTCTCGGGCCTGGTCCCGGCCGCGTTGCTGATCGCCGCCGTCCTCGGCTCGATCTTCTGGGGCATCGCCTCGCCGACGGAGGCCGCCGCAGTGGGTGCGCTCGGCGCCGCGCTGCTCGCCGCCGCGTATGGGCGGCTCAGCGCCGCGCTGGTGCGCGAGGCGCTGGAAAAGACCGCGACGGTCACCGCCATGATCATGCTGATCGTGTTCGGCGGCACGCTGTTCTCCAGCGTGTTCTACGTGCATGGCGGCGGGGCGCTGATCCAGTCGATGGTCGGCGGCGGGCAGGTGTCGCCGACAATGCTGATCACGATCTTCCTCGGCATCGTGTTCCTGGCCGGGTTCGTGCTGGACTGGGCGACGATCGTCTTGCTCTGCGTGCCGATCTTCAGCCCGCTGCTGAAGACCGCCGGCATCGATCCGCTGTGGTTCGGCGTGCTGGTGCTGGTGTGCATCCAGACCAGCTACCTGACCCCGCCGATGGCGCCGGCCCTGTTCTATCTGCGCGGCGTGGCGCCGCCCGAGATCACCTATGGCGACATGTGCCGCGGCGTGATCCCCTTCGTGATCTGCCAGTTGATCACGCTCGCCGCGGTCGCCGCCTTCCCGTGGCTCGCGACCTGGCTTCCGGGTTCGCTGAAGGCGTTCTGACCGCCGGCGGCCTAGTGCTTGTAGTCCGGCTCCTCGCGGTCGAGGATGCGCTTCAGCGCCTCGAAATGCCGGTGGCACTGCGCCTTCTCGGCGGCGATCTGCTCGGCGGTCTTTTCGACGATCGCAGGGTCGATGCGGCGGAGCGTTCCCCCGGTGGACCGCGCCAATACCTGCGCCTTGGCGGCGCGTTCGAGGTAGTAGAGGTCGTCGAACGCCTCGGCCACGCTTTGCCCCACGACGACCACGCCGTGACTGGCGAGGAACGCGATCGACCGGTTGCCCAGCGCCTTGGCGATGCGGTCGCCCTCGTCGTTGCTGAGCGCCAGCCCGTTGTAGGTATCGTCATAGGAGATGCGGTCGTGGAAGCGCAGCGCGTTCTGCTCGCACATCTCCAGCCGCCCGCCCTCGATCATGCACAGCGCGAGGGAGTGCGGCATGTGGGTGTGCAGCACGCAGCGCGCCTGCGGCGCCTTCTGGTGCACGCGGGCGTGGATGAACATCGCCGTCGGCTCGACCTCGTTCGCGCCCTCCAGCACCTTGCCGTCGCGGTCGCACAGCACCAGCGAGGAGGCGGTGATCTCGCCCCAGTGCCAGCCCCAGGGATTGATCAGAAACCGCTCGGGCGTGCCCGGCAGCGCCAGGCTGAAATGGTTGCAGATGCCCTCGTGCAGCTCCAGCCGCGCCGCCCAGCGGAAGGCGGCGGCGAGGTCGATGCGAAGCTGGCGGATATCGGTGTCCATGGCGGCTCCGGATGCGGTTCGGCGCGTATTATGCAGATCAGAACGCCCGTCACAACCGGCCTGCCGGCGTGTGGCGCCGACGGACACGCCCATGGCTGGACCATGAACTTCGGATATGCTCGCGCGATGCTGTCGGCCGTTCTATTCGACCTCGACGAGACGCTGTTCGATCGCACCGCCTCGCTCGCGGCGTTCCTTCGCGTTCAGCACGCGCGCTTTGCCGGTCGGCTCGGCGCGGCGCCGTTCGCGGTTTGGCGCGACCGGTTCCTATCCCTCGATGCACGCGGCCATACGCACAAATCCGTCGTCTACCGATCGCTGCTCGAAGAATTCCAGGGAGACGCGACCGCCGCCCACGTGCTGCTTGAGGACTACAACGAACGCTGCTGGCATCAGGCGCGGCCCTTGGCGGGCGCGATCGAAACGCTACGCGCGTTGCGTGGCCGCGGCATGCGCCATGGCATCGTGACGAACGGCGAGACCGCCTTCCAGATGCGCCATATCGACGCGCTCGCTCTGCGCGATCAGGTCGAGACGATACTGATCTCGCAGGCCGAGGGATTGCGCAAGCCGGATGCGGCGCTTTTCCGGCGCGCGGCGACTGCCCTTGGCCTCGAGGCTGGCCAATGCCTGTTCGTCGGCGACAACCCGGCCGTCGACATACTTGGCGCGCACGGGGCCGGCATGCGGACGGCATGGCTGCGGCGCGACATGCCGTGGCCGGCCGAGATTGCGCCGAACCCGGGACCGGCGATCGAAACGCTCGCCCAGGTCCTCGACCTAGTCGATCGTTCTTCCTAGGCCGACCCGGGTGCGGGTCCTGCCCTACTCGGATTTGCGCTGCGCCAACGCCTCGGCCCGCTCGGCAAGGGCGAGCCAGCGTTCTTCCGCGGCCGACAGGGCCGCGGCAAGCTCGCTGTGCCGCTTCAGCGCCGCCTCGAACGCCGCACGGTCGCCGGCCAGCCGGTCGGGCTCGGCCAGCACGGCCTCGAGCTTGGCCTTCTCGGCCTCCAGCCGCGCGATCTCCTGGGGCAGGGTGTCCAGCTCGCGCTGCTCCTTGAAGCTGAGGCGCGTCGGCATCTTGGCGCGCGGCGCCTCCGGCGCCGGCTTCGGCCCGGCCCGCGGCTGGGAGGGCTTGGCTGCCGGCGGCCGGCGCTGGCGCAAGTAGTCGCTGTAGCCGCCGACATACTCGTGGACGATGCCGTCGCCCTCCACCGCGATCGTGCTGGTGACGACGCGGTCGAGGAAGGCGCGGTCGTGGGTCACCAGCAGCAGCGTGCCGTCATAGTCGGCCAGCACGGTTTCGAGCAGCTCGAGCGTCTCGAGGTCGAGGTCGTTGGTCGGCTCGTCCATGACCAGCACGTTGGACGGCTGGGCCAGCACCTTCGCGAGCAGCAGGCGGTTGCGCTCGCCGCCCGACAGGGTCGAGACCTTGGCGCGGAACTGCCGCTCGTCGAACAGGAAGTCCTTCAGGTAGCCGGCGACGTGGCGGCGGGTCTGCTGCACCAGCAGCGTGTCGCCGCCGCCGGCCAGCGTCTCCCACAGCGTGCGGGCGGGATCGAGCGTCGCCTGGCGCTGGTCGAACACCGCCGGCATCAGATTGGTGCCCCGGCGGACCGTGCCGCTGTCGGGCTCGATCGTGCCGGTCAGGATGCCGATCAGCGTCGACTTGCCGGCGCCGTTGCGGCCGATTACGCCGACACGGTCGCCGCGCAGGATGCGGGTCGAGAACTTGCGCAGGATAACGCGCTCGCCGGCATCGCCCGCGAAGGTTTTCGACACCTGATCGAGCTCGTAGACCAGCCGGCCGCCGCCCTCCGCGCGCGCCGCACCCAGCGCCAGCGCGCCCGGCGCGGTCCGCTGGGCGCGCTCCTGGCGCAGCGCGGCCAGCCGGCGCACCCGGCCCTGGTTGCGCTTGCGCCGGGCCGAGATGCCCTCGCGGGACCATGCGGTCTCGCGCAGGATCAGCTTGTCCAGGCGCGCCTGCGCCGCGTCCTCCGCGGCGAGAATCCCATCCGACCATTCGTCGAAGCCGGCATAGCCCTCGTCGTGCTCGCGCAGCACGCCGCGATCCAGCCACAGCGTGCGGCGCGACAGCCGGGTCAGGAAGGCGCGGTCGTGGCTGATCAGCAGCAGCCCGGCGCGATCGGCCGCGAGCCGCTCCTCCAGCCACTCGACCGCGGCGATGTCGAGATGATTGGTCGGCTCGTCGAGCAGCAGGATCTCGGGCCGGCCGACCAGGGCGCGCGCCAGGCTGACGCGCCGGCCCTCGCCGCCGGAAAGCGTGCCCAGCGCGCGGCCGGCGGGAATGCCGACCTCGTCCAGCGCGGCGGCGACGCGGTGGTCGCCCGCGCTCGCCGCCGCGTCGGCAAGCCCCATCGCGACGAAGGCGCCGGCCGTCATTTCCGGATCGAAGACCGGCTGCTGCGGCGCATAAGCGACGCGCGCGCCGGGCTGGCGGAACAGCGTGCCCGAATCGAGCTCGATCTGCCCCGCAAGCGCCCGCAGCATCGTCGACTTGCCCGTGCCGTTGCGCCCGACCAGGCAGGCGCGGTCGCCCAGCCCCAGCGCCACCGAGATGCCGGTGAATACCTGGCGCTCGGCGATGCGCACGCCGGCATCCTTGAGCGCGAGAAGGGGCGGCTGGGCCATGCGGGTACTCGGATTGGGCTTGATCCGCAGAGGCGCGACGGCTCGGCCCCATGGCGGCCGGTGAAGATAGCGTGGACCGCCGGCAATGCACGCGAAAACGCCGCCGGCCCGCGGTCCGTGGCGCGGGGCGCAAGCGCCTAGGCCCTTGCGGCGCGCCCCGCCGGTTCCCTATGGTGGCCGCGGCACGACGGACGAGGACGACATGATTCCGCGCTACAGCCGCCCGGAAATGGCGGCGATCTGGGATCCCGAGCAGCGCTACCGCATCTGGTTCGAGATCGAGGCCCATGCCTGCGACGCCCAGGCCGAACTCGGCGTGATCCCCAAGGAAGCCGCCAAGGCGGTATGGGCGCGCGGCAAGGTCGAGGCGGCGCGCATCGACGAGATCGAGCGCACCACGCGCCACGACGTGATCGCGTTCCTGACCAACCTGGCCGAGCATGTCGGGCCCGAGGCGCGCTTCGTGCACCAGGGCATGACCTCGTCGGACGTGCTGGACACCTGCCTGGCGGTCCAGCTCGCGCGCGCGTCGGACCTGCTGCTGGCGGATATCGACCGGCTTCTCGAGGCGCTGAAGAAGCGCGCGATCGAACACAAGTACACGCCGACGGTCGGGCGCAGCCACGGCATCCATGCCGAGCCCACCACCTTCGGCCTGAAGCTGATCGGCCACTACGCCGAGTTCCAGCGCAACCGCCGGCGCCTGAAGGCCGCGCGCCACGACGTCGCGACCTGCGCCATCTCGGGCGCCGTGGGCACCTTCGCCAACATCGATCCGCGCGTGGAAGCCCATGTCGCCGAAAAGATGGGCCTGACCGTCGAGCCGGTTTCGACCCAGGTGATCCCGCGCGACCGCCACGCCCTGTACTTCGCCACGCTGGGCGTCATCGCCGGGTCGATCGAGCGGCTGGCGATCGAGATCCGCCACCTGCAGCGCAGCGAAGTGCGCGAGGCGGAGGAATTCTTCCACGCGGGCCAGAAGGGCTCCTCGGCCATGCCGCACAAGCGCAACCCCGTGCTCAGCGAGAACCTGACCGGCATCGCGCGGCTGGTGCGCGGCATGGTGATGCCGGCGCTGGAGAACGTGGCGCTGTGGCACGAGCGCGACATCTCGCACAGCGCGGTCGAGCGCGTGATCGGGCCCGACGCCACCATCGCGCTCGACTTCGCGCTGACCCGCCTGGCCGGCGTGATCGATAGGCTGGTCGTCTATCCCGAGCGCATGCGCGCCAATCTCGACGCCCAGGGCGGGCTGGTGCATTCCCAGCGCGTGCTGCTGGCGCTGACCCAGGCCGGCATGAGCCGCGAGGACGCCTACCAGGCCGTGCAGCGCAACGCCATGCGCGCGTTTCGCGGCGAAGCGCCGTTCCTCGACCTGCTGCGCGGCGACGCGGATGTCGCGAAGCATGTCGACGCCAGGACGCTCGAAGCCCAGTTCGACCTCGGCTACCACACCAAGCACGTCGACACGATCTTCAGGCGGGTGCTGGAAGGGTAGCCCGCTCATGGGCGCTCCTCATCCTTCGAGACGGCGCTGCGCGCCTCCTCAGGATGACGCGTTCGTTTGAAGCGCATAACAAACGCGTCATCCTGAGGAGGCCGCGGAGCGGCCGTCTCGAAGGATGAAAAGCCCGCGCGCGGCAACCCGGCCTACTGGCAGTCCGTCACCCAGACGTCGTAGACCGGGTGCTCCAGCGCCGAGAGCGCGGGCGACGAGGCGAACATCCAGCCGGCGAAGATTTTCGCCGGCTGCTCGCCGGGCCGGAGCTCGCGGATTTCCAGATAGGCGGCGCTTTCCGGCGGCTCCTCGGGCGGGCGCTTGTCGCAGGCCTTGGCCTGGATCTCGAGCGTGCCGAACCTGACGCTCTGTCCCAGCGGCGCCTTGATGGTCGTCACGCGCGCGGTGATCTTGTCGAGGCCCTGCAGCACGGCAAGCGTCGGCTTTGCCGGCGGGGGCGGCGGGGCGGGCGGCTTGGCCTGGGCCGGCGCGGCAGGCGCCGGACGGGGCGCCTGGGCCTGGGCGAAGGCGTTGGCGATGAGACCGGCGCCGACCAGGAACGCGACGGCCACCGCCGCCGCCGCGCGCAGCCTCACTTCGCTTCCGCCTCGTCGTTGCCGATCGCCAGGCTGACGATCTTGCCGACCAGGTCCTCCAGCGACACGGCGTCCTTGGTTTCCGCGATCCTGGCGCCCGGCTTCAGCATGTCGGTCGCCTGGCCGGGCATCAGCTTGACGTACTTGCCGCCCAGCAGCCCGTCGGTCGTGATCGAGGCCTTGGTGTCGGCCGGCAGCTTCAGGTCGGGCTGGATGGTCATGTCCATGACCACCTGGTAGTTCGCGCGGTCCAGGCTCATCTGCGCGATGCGGCCGACCGTGACGCCGGCGATGCGCACCGGCGCGCCGACCTGGATCGTGCCGACCTTGCCGAACCGCGCGGTCAGCGTGTAGCCGGCGACGGTCTTCACCTGCTTGCCGGAATAGGCGTACTGCACGAAGCCGAAGCCGATCAAAACCACCAGCGCGCCGACCAGGATTTCCAGCGTGATGCGCTTCATCGCCGCGCCTAGTCCTTCTTCGGCTGCGCGGTGGAGAAGATCGTGCGGCCGACGATCTCTTCCAGCGCAAGCACGCCCTTGGCTTCCTCGATCTTACCGCCCGGGGGGATCATCTCCTTCGACTTGCCCGGGGTCAGCAGCACGAACTTGCCTCCCAAGAGCCCGTCCGACGACACTTCCGCCGCGGTGTCCTTGGGCAGCTTGACGTCCGAGCGCAGGCTGAGTTCCAGCACCGCGTCATAGGTCTCGAGGTCCAGCTTCTGGCTGACGATCGTGCCGACCTGCAGGCCGCCGATCCGGACCGCGTTGCCTTCCTGCAGCCCGCCCACCTTGTTGAAGCGCACCGTGACCTTGTAGCCCTCGACCGTCTTGATCTGGCTGCTGGCATAGGCCGTGTAGAGCGCCGCTGCGCCGGCCAGCATCACGATGGCCCCCATCAGCGTCTCGATCGGTTTGTTGATCATGACCTCGCCGTTCAAGGCTTGGGCTTCGACGCGCCGGGCTTCTTCCGCGCGTCCTCGGCATAGGAGACGATCTTCTCGATCAGTTCCTCGACGATCACCGAATCCTGCACGAAGCCGAAGCGCTGGCCCGGCTTCAGGTTCTCCGTGTCGCCGCCGATCAGGATTTCCAGGTACTTGCCGCCGAACAGCCCGTCGGTATGCACCGAGACGGTCGAATCGACGCTGACCAGGATTTCCGGCTCCAGCCGCAGCGTGACCACCGCGCCGTAGTCCTGGGCCTTCAGCGCGATGCGCGAGACGGTGCCGATTTTCACCCCCGCCATGCGCACCTCGTCGCCGATCTTCAGCCCGTCGATGGCGCGGAACTCGGCCAGCAGGTCGTAGCCCTTCACGCCGGCGTTGGAGGAATACTGCATCGCGAACAGCAGGAAGATGCCGGCGACCACGATCACCACGGCGCCGAGGACGGTTTCGATGACGTTGCGGTGCATGTCCGATCAGCCCGGCGTCCAGGGCTCGTAGTCGCCCGTGCCCTTGGCGCGCGCCCCGCCCTCCAGCGTATGGCCGGGCGGGCGATAGGCGGCCTCGGTGCCGGTCAGGTTCGGCACATGCGGCTTCTGCCAGGGCGCGTGCGGCTTGCCGGCATCGGCCGGCAATGTATCGATCGTGTAGTGCAGCCAGGCGTGGAACTCGGGCGGCACCTTCGATGCCTCCGGCTCGCCGGCGTAGATCACCCAGCGCTTGCGCCGCGTTCCCGGCCGCGGCTGGCGGCGTTCCTGGTAGTAGACGTTGCCATAGGGGTCGCCGCCGACCTTCTCGCCGTACAGCCTGGTGTAGATCAGCGTGCCGATGGTCATACCGCGATGGCCCGGGGAAACCGACGCGGCCGGTGGACCGCGCTCGGGCCGGACTATTGCACTAGGTCCGGACGAGGTAAAGGCCGATATCGGGCGGAAACCGGGCGGAATTCCGCCGGTTTCCGCGCTTCCAGCGCTCAGGCGCCGAAACCGCCGTCGATGGTCAGGCTGGCGCCGGTGACATAGCCGCCATCCGGCCCGGCGAGATAGGAGACCATGCCGGCGATCTCATCGCCGGTCCCGTACCGCGGCAGGGCCATGTAGCTTTTCATCTGGCCGGCCATCGGGCCGTCCTTCGGGTTCATGTCGGTATCCACCGGGCCCGGCTGGATGTTGTTGACCGTGATGCCCCGCGGCCCCAGGTCGCGCGCCAGCCCGCGGGTCAGGCCGGCGACCGCCGCCTTGCTCATGGCATAGACGCTGCCCCCGGCGAACGGCACGCGGTCGGCGTTGACGCTGCCGATGGTGATGATGCGCCCGCCCTCGCCCATGCGCCGCGCGGCTTCCTGCGCCGCCACGAACACGCTGCGCACGTTGACCGCCAAGGTGCGGTCGAAGTCCTCGAGCGCGAACTGTTCGACCGGCCCCAGGGCCAGCACGCCGGCGTTGTTCACCAGAATGTCGATCCGCCCCAGCTTGGCGACGGTTTCCGCCACCGCGTGGCGGAGCTGGGCCGCGTCGCCGCTGTCGGCCCGGATCGCCAGCGCCTTGCCGCCCGCCGCCCCGATGGCGCGGACCACCTCGTCAGCCTTGGCCTGGGCGCTGGCATAGGTGATGGCGACAGCCGCCCCGTCGCGCGCCAGGCGCCTGGCGATCGCCGCGCCCATGCCGCGCGAGCCGCCGGTTACCAGGGCAACCTTGCCGTCGAGAGCCTTTGTCATGTCCGCCTCCATTCCTATTTGTGTACCGATTGGTACAGTGATGGGCTGGACATCCGAAGTCAAGAAGATTATGTATCGATTGGTAAGAAACTTGCCTGTCCCGCTCCGGAGGCCGGCCATGACCCTCGGGCGCCCGCGCGCCTTCGACCCCGATCGGGCGCTCGACCGCGCCCTGGCCCTGTTCTGGCGCAAGGGCTACGAGGGTGCGTCGCTGTCCGAGCTGACCCAGGCGATGGGCATCAACCGGCCCAGCCTCTATGCCGCCTTCGGCAACAAGGAGGCGCTGTTCCGCCGTGCGCTCGACCGCTACATGGAACGCCCGGCCGCCGCCCTGCGCCGGGCGCTGGCGGCGCCGACCGCGCGCCAGGTCATCGAACGGCTGTTGATGGATGCGGTCGACCGCCTGACCGATCCTGCCAATCCGCCGGGTTGCCTGGCGGTGCACGGGGCGCTGGCCTGCGGCGGCGATGCCGACCCGATTCGCCGCGAGCTCATCGCCCGGCGCCAGGAGACGGAGAACGCGATCCGCGAACGCCTGGAACGCGCGCGGGCAGAGGGCGACCTGAAGGCAGGGATCGACCCTGCCGCCCTCGCGCGCTACGTCGCCGCCCTCACCCAGGGCATGGCGGTGCAGGCCGCCGGCGGCGCCAGCCGCGACGACCTGCGCCAGATTGCCGAGACCGCGCTCGGCGGCCTCGCCGTCTGAGGATCAAAGGCTGCCGAGGTAGTCGGTCTTGCCGACCTCGACGCCGTTGTGGCGCAGGATGTCGTAGGTCGTGGTGACGTGGAAATAGAAGTTCGGCATGGCCACGTTCAACATGTAGGGCTGGCCCTTGAAGCTGACGTCCTTGCCGCGCATCTTGACCGTGACGGTGCGATCCTCGCTGCCGTCGATCTGCGCCGGCTTGATCGACTTGATGAAGTCGACCGTCTTGGCGATGCGCGCCTGCAACTCGGGAATGCTTGCCTCGGTGTCGGCATAGCTCGGCACCTCGACGCCCGCCAGGCGCGCGGCGCAGCCCTTGGCCGCGTCGGTCGCGATCTGCACTTGGCGCGCCAGCGCGAACATGTCCGGCGCCAGCCGCGCCGTGACGAACACCGACGGATCGATCTTCTTCGCCTCGGCATGCTTGGCCGCCTTGTCGAGGATCGTCGACAGATTGCCGAGCATGCGCAGGAAGACGGGGACGGAAGCCTGGTACATCGAAAGGGACATGGACGACCTCGCCAACGTTGATCGAGGCATTCTATCCCCTTCCGGGCCGGATCATCCATCCCGCCTAGAGACGCGAACCCGCCACCAGCGCCGCAACGACGACGGCGCCCACCAGCCCGGCAACGAACACGGCGCGCTGCCAGCGTGTCCGCAGGACGATGCGCCCCTGCCGGGCATCCTCCGCGCTGATCGTGACGGGCTTCTTCGCGGGACTCACGCGCCGCTCGCTTTGCCCGGCTTGCGGTGCTTGAAATACTCGACCTGCCGCAGGCGCTTCTCGGCCTCGGCCTTGGTCTTGTAGGGGCCGCCGAGGTTCTTGCCCTTCTCGGACAGCACCTTGTAGCCCTCCTTCACCTTGCGGATCATGCCTGCCTCCTTCCGGCTGCCATGTGGCAAGAACAAATCCGCCGCCCGAACCGTTCCCGGACTCGCCCGCAACGCAAAGGGCCGCCGGATTGTCGCCCGGCGGCCCTTGCTGGTCGAAAGAGAGGGTTCTCAGACCTGCTGGATCGCCGACAGCAGCCAGCGGCCGTCGCGATTGCGCACGAAGGTCCAGGCCTCGGTGGCTTCGACCGGGGTGTCGCGCGACCCGGTCACCACCTGGCCGTCGCGTTCCACGTAGTCGATCGCCGACCAGGTCATGACGGCGGTGGCGTAGTGCCGGTCGCCCTCGACCCAGTTGTCGACCACGTCGCCCTTCTTCAGCTCGATGCGCTCGACCACGTTGCGCTCGCCGCGGCTGGCGGCGTCGGCCGCATCCTCGGCGAAGTACGAAACCATCTCGGGCGTGGCCCGGCGCTTCAGCGCCGCGAGGTCGCCCTCGCTCCAGGACTTCTGGATGTCGGCCAGGATGGCGCCGAAGGCCTGACGGTCGCCGTCGCCGATCTCGGGTCCGGCCTCGACCGCCGGAGCGGCGCTGCCGCCGAACCCGGCGAAGCGCCCATCGGCCGCCTCGCGGGCGAACGGCCCGGAAGCCGCGCCGGCTGCCGCCGGGCGCGGCTGGGCATTGCCGGTCATGCGGCGGAACAGCGTGTAGCCCAGGTAGGCGATGCCGCCGATCAGCGCGAATTGCAGGATCATTCCCAGCAAGCCGCCGCCGGCGGAGGCTTCCATGCCCGCGGCATGGGCCGAGGAGCCGAAGATCATGCCGGCGAGACCCGCGCCGAGGAAACCGCCGAGGATTCCCGTCATGAACGGGCTGCCGAACATCCCGCCCATCGCCGGGGCGGGCGTGGCCATGCCCGGGCGCTGCGTCGCCAAGCCGCCACCGGGCTGTACGCCCTGGGCCGGGGGCTGCGTCATGCTGCGCTCGATCGGTCGCGCCGGGGTCGCCTGGTAGGTCTGGCTGCCGCGGCTGCCGGACGACTTGCCGCCACCCGCGCGCGCGTCCGCGAGGCTGGGCGACAGCAGCAGCGCCAAGCCGAGAAAGGCCGCCATGAAAACGCGTGAAGTCCACATGTCGTCTCATCTCCCTATTCTTTGCGCCGGGCATTGCCGCCAGTCGGCCGCATACCCCGTCGCGATCAATATAGGGACTGCCCGCGCGTTCACCAAGGGTTGCCGGGAGACGGGTTGGGCCGTCAAGGACTTGGCCGAAGCCTGACCGACAGCAGCAGGTGGTCCGACACGCCGGTGTCGCAGGTTTCGCCCGAAATTGGCTCGAATCCACGGGTTATGATCCAGTCGATCGGCCGCGGCCCGACCGGACTTGGTAAATTTACGGTAAACGCGTCGACCCCTCGCCTGGCAAGCAGCGCCTGCATCGCCGGCGCGTCGCGCGTCGTGTTGAGTTCGCCCATCAGCACCGCCGGCGGCGGCAGGCGCAGGAAGCGCTCGATCGCCAAGTCGAGCTGCAGGCGGTTGTCGTAGCCGAAATCGACCTGGGTCAGGAGCAGGTTGACCGCGCGGCCGCCGGTCTCGATCGTCGCGATCAGCATGTTGCGGCGCGGCGGGGTGCGCGGCGCCGGCAACGGCTCGCGCTTCCAGCTCGTGACCGCCACCCCGGTCAGCAGCGCGTTGCCGTACCAGTCGCTCCACCACCGCCGCTCGGTCGGCGCGAAGATCGCCGCGCGTCCGCTGGCCCGCGCGAGAAGCGTGGCCTGGTCGGGCTGCGACGAAAGCAAGTGCCGCCCGTTGACGCCATTGAGCCCGATGATGTCCAGGCCCTGCAGGCAGCGGCCGATGGCGGCGACCGCCTGGTCGCGATCGGGCCAGCGCCCGCCGCGCACGTGGAGGAGGCCGAGGCGTAGCTGGTCGCCCTCCGCCCGGGCTTGCGTCGCCGCCGGCCCCGTGCCCTCGGCAAAGCCGGTCGAGCGCCGCACGGCGCCCTGCGCGAAGATCTCGATTCCGATGACGGCCATGACCGCCGCGGCCACGGCCAGGCGCCGCGCCGCCGCGCCGTGCCGGGCGGGCCTTGACGTGAAATCGACGCGCGGCATCGGCACCGCCGCCAGCGCCGGCAGCAGGGCGATCATGAACCGCGCCTCCTCGCCGGCCTCGGTCAGCGCGACGATCGCGATCGTCGCCGCCGTCGCCAGGATCAGGAGGTTGCCGTCATCGGCGAGGATCCGTCCGGCGCGCCGCGGATGGACGACGATGGCGATCGCGATCGTCAGCGCGC
This sequence comes from Alphaproteobacteria bacterium, assembly GCA_020846275.1. GTDB lineage: Bacteria > Pseudomonadota > Alphaproteobacteria > JAEULC01 > JAEULC01 > JAEULC01. The sequence goes on along the minus strand of JADLEG010000280.1, from coordinate 6,510 downwards.
CTAGCAGCATCCACAGGGCGGGGTACTTCACCACCACCTGGTAGGCCGCGATCACCGGGCTGGACGGCACCTCGCCGTGCAGGACGACTTCCCCCGAAACCAACGCCGACACGCGCTCGAGCGCGTGCATCGCGCTGGCGAGGGGATGCGCCACAATATGGCCGAGGATCGCCTGCTGGAGGCGGCGGCTGTTCTCGACATGCTCCGGGGTGTTGAAGCTTTCCATGCGGTCGGGCGCGCGCTTCGGCGGCACGGTCTCGGGCACGAGCGGCGGCATCTCCACCATCGGCCAGGCGCGCTGCAGGTTGTAGCCGCCATGGTTGCTCCAGAACACTTGGCCGTGCGCCCGGAACTGATAGGCGTGCCAGCCCCCACTCAGCACGACCAGCGGCAGCAGGAACGGCAGCAGTCGCGACGCGCGCCGAAGCGCAGGATTGGCCGCAACGCCCAGCAGCAGGATCGGCAGCAGCAGCAGCACGAAGGGCCGCGTCAACTCGGCCAGCGCCAGGAGCAGCCCGGCGGCCAGCGCCGCCAGGCCCGAGCCGGGCGCGGCGCGCAACACCAGGAAATACCCGAGCAGCAAGAGCGGGTAGACCGCATCGTAGACGTTGGGGCCTGCGGGATGAATCAGCCGCGCGGCCGCCAGGAACAGGATGGCGAGGGGAACCGACAGGGCCAGCCGGCGAAAGGAGGGATAGGTCAGCGCGAGGGCCAGCACGAAGGCACCGACCATGCTCGCCCGATAGAGATAGACCGGCACCCAGTCGTTCGTGCCGGTCAGCGCGTAGTCGATGAACTCCAGGGCGGCGAGCCAGGGCGGAATCGCGATGCGCAGGTCGCGGAAGAATTCCAGGATCGCCGCCCACCCCGCGAAATCCTGCACCTGGTAGATATACATCCAACCGATCGACGACCACGCGGCCGCGTCGCGAAACAGCCACAGGCCGAACCCGGCGAGCAGGGCCGCGCAGACGAACCACGCCAGCACGGGCGGTCGCGGCTCGTCCGCGCCGATCACGGAACGAACGCCAGCTCGACCGCCAGGCGGGGCTGCATCGACACCCCGCCTTTGCAAAAGCCGCTGTCGACGCGCCGGAAGCCCTTGGCGATGACATAGCCGCCCTGCACTTGGGCCGGATGGAACGGGGGCTGGTTGGTGAGGACGAGGAATTTCGGATCCTCGACCAGGCTCTTCAGCGGTTCGAGCCGGGGTTCGGCCGTCCCCATGTCGGCCAGCAGGATGGCCGGCGACGGCGCGCTGCGGAATACGCCGGCGATCGCCTCGATCTGGATCGCGTGATCGTGGTTGTCGATCTGGGTCACCAGCACGCGCACGCTGCGCTCGCCCACCAGCACGTCGGCGGCGAGCAGCGCGCGGTAGGATTGGCCGACGCGATGCGGCAGGCTGGCCCGCTCCCAGCGCGGAACCGGCAGCGACGTCAGCAGCGCATTGCCGAAATGCTCGCTCCACCAGCGCCGCTCGGCCGGGGCGAACAGCGCCGTCAGCCCGGTTGCCCGCGCCAGCATCGCCGCCTGGCTTTCGCCGCCGAACGGGCCCGGCCCGCGCACCTCGGCCAGGCCGGCGAGGTCGAGATCCTTCAGGCAGGCGGCGTTGGCCTTGATCTCGGCGGCGCGGTCGCGCCAGGCGCCGCCGCGGATGTTGAACTGCGCGACGCGCAGGCGCGGCTCGCCGCCCGCGGTCACCAGCGGCGCGGTTGCGGAGGCGAGCGCCAGCGGCCCGCCGCCCGACGCGCGCGCCGGCTCGCGCCGCGCGCCCCAGCTAAGCACCTCGACGACCGCCACGACGGCGACCGCCGCGGCCAGCACCAGCGCCCGCTTGCGCCGCCGCCAGCGCTGGTCGCGCACGAAATCGGGCGCCCGCTCGCGCCGCGGCAGGTAGGGCAGCGGGATCGCCGCCAGCAGCGGCAGGATGCTGATCTGGAACCGCGCCTCCTCGCCCGATTCGGTAACGGCGATCAGCACCATCGACAGCGCCGCCAGGGCCAGCATCTGGTTGTTCGGCGCGCCGATCAGCTCGCCGGCCCGGCGCGGAACGACCAGCAGCGACACCAGCATCGCCAGCACGCCCGCCAGCGCGGCGATGTTGGCGTATTTCACCACGACGTCGTAGACCGGCAGGAAGGGATCGTCGGGATCGTGATCCTCGATCTGGTGGCCGGCGCCGACGAAGATCGCCACCCGCTCGGCCATCTGCAGCGCGCTGTCGAGCGGATGCGCCAGCACGTAGCCGAACACCGCGCGGCGCAGCCGGCGGCTGTTCTCGCCGTGCTCGGGCGTATTGAGATTGGGCAGGCGATTGAGCGCGACCGGCGCGTTGCCCGGCTCGGGCACCAGCTCGGGATAGGGAACCATGCGCCAGGCGCGGATCAGGTTGAACCCGGAATGGTTGCTCCAGGTGAGCTGGCCGTGATTGATCGCCTGGTGCGCGTGCCAACCACCGGCCAGCACCAGGACCGGAACGACCAACGCCGCGAAGCGCGCGGGACGGCGGAGGGTGAACCACGCGCCGAGCAGCAGCGGCAGCACGAACAGGGCAAGGAACGGCCGCGTCAGCTCGGCCAGCGCCAGCGCGAATCCCGCGACGAAGAGCACGACGACGCCCACGACATCGCCGCGCGCCGCGGCGCCGAGCCGAAGCAAGCCGAAATAGACGACCAGCAGGAACGGGAACACGACGTCGTAGACGATCGGGCTGCCAGGATGCACCAGCACGGTGCTCCACAGGAACAGCACCGAGACGAGCAGGGAGAGCAGCAGCCGGCCGAGCGATGGCCAGGTCAGCGCAAGCGCGACCAGATAGGCGCCGACCATGCAGACGCGGTAGAGCCACACCGTCACCAGCTCGACCGAGCCGGTGGCGCGCTGCGCCAGCACCTCGAGCACCGCCAGCCAGGGCGGGATGGGCGCCTCGAGGCCGAGCAGGAATTTCCGCAGCGCGCCGGGCGCGGTGAAATCGCCGGGCGCGAACATCATCATCCAGCCGATCGCCGGATTGCCGTGCGCGCCCGCGGTCATCGTCCAGCCGGCCCAGGCGAAGACAACCAGCGTCGCGGCATAGAACGCGAACAGCCGGGGCGACGGCGCGGCGTTGGCGCCGGAGTTTGGCTGAAGCTGGCCGGGGATGCTCATGGGCTCGGTCGCTCGGATGGTCTGCCGCGGATCATACGGGCGCCGGACGGGATTGGGGAGATGGGCGATGGGCTTCTCGTCTAGATTGTGCTGATGGCCGCGCGCGTGATAGGTTACATGTCACCGACAGGGAGCGCATCATGACCACATCCGCCGCGCGAGGGAATGCCGCCAAGGTTGCCCGCTACCGCGCGCGCCTGCGTCGCCAGGGATTGCGCCCGGTCCAGATCTGGGTCCCGGACACGCGCGCGCCGCGCTTCGCAGCCGAGGCGCACCGACAGTCCCGTGCGGCGGCCGCAAGCCGGCATGCCAGGCGGGACATGGATTTCGTGGAAGCCATCGGCGACTGGGCGGAGACATGAGACCCGGTGCCATGAAGCGCGGCGAAATCTGGACGGTTGCCGGCGGTCCCGCCTATGCCGGCAAGCCGCGCCCCGCGGTGATCCTGCAGGACGACCGCTTCGACGCCACCGACTCCGTGACGCTCTGCCCGATCACGTCGGATCCGGTCGACCTTCCCTTATTCCGCCTCCCGGTCGAACCGACCGATGACAACGGGCTACGTAACCCGTGCCGGATGATGGCGGACAAGATCACGACGGTGCGGCGAACCAGGCTGGGTCGACGGATCGGCCGCCTGACGGACTCCGATCTGCTGCGCCTGAATCGGGCCGTGGTGGTGTTTCTGGGCCTGCTGTGAGCGGCGCGCGCCGGCGCCTTCGAGCCAAGGGCCGTCGGCTTCGTCGCCCCGCACGACACGGATCTCGACGCCGGCCCCGGCGAGGCGCGCCGCGACTTGCGGCGTCGCATCCCAGCGCGGCTGCTTGCCCGGCCGCGCGATCTCGCCGCTGATCGCATCGACCGCGCCCCAGGATCGATCGCCGCGCACCCCCGCCGTATCGATTGCCGCTTCGGCAAGCGCCTCGCCGGCGAGCGAGCTGACCGGGTAGCGCCAGATTTCCGCGAGCCGTCCGATGTCGGGCATCGCTGTTCCCACTCTTGATCCGATCGCGCGGCCTGCGGCGGTTCCGCAGGAGCGACGCGCGCAAGCCTACGGGGGTTGCCGCGGGATGCAAGCCGTGCGGACAGGGCGACGGGCCGCCCGGCTGGACAAACACGCCGCCGTCGCCGCATAAACGCGCCCATGCCCGAGTTCTGGCGGTCCAGCGGCTATCACCTGCTCGATCATCGCGCCGGCGCCGATCGCCGGCGCCTGGGCGTGACGGACGATTTCCTGCGCGCCTATCTGCGCCGCCCGGAGATCGCGCCGGTGGAGGAATCCTGCGAGGCCGAGCGCGACCTGCACGCGACCTTGATGGCCGAGCCGCTGCTGATCGTCGACCTGGAGAAGCTGGACCGGCTCGCCGATCCCGATGTGCGCGACAACTACCGCGTCTGGCTCGGCTTCCGCGACCGGCTGGTCAAGGCCGGCACGATCGAGGACGCCTATCTGGGCCTGTTCCGCGACCAGGTCCGCAACATCCCGCACCTCTTCATCGACCAGCTTGCCCATGTGCTGGCGCGCCACGTGCTGGCGGGCTGTGCCGACGGCATCAAGGCGCGCGCCGGCGAATTGCTGTATCGCGCGCAGACCGTGACGATCGAGGACGGGCAGATCCTGGCCGCCGACCAGGAGACCGTGGAGATGCACGCGGCGACCGGCGGCTTCGGCTCGCTGGGGCGGTTGGTGGTCGAAGCGCTGACGAAGCCGCGGACGGTCGAGCTGGACATACTGACCGAAGCGAACCAGGCGCAGTATTTCGGCCGCGACGAGCGCCACGACACGGTGATCGACCTGACCTTCGCGCGGCCGGGCTTGGACGCGCTGTGCCGCGTGCTGGAGGCCTGGGTCGCCCATCTTCTGGACGTCGCGGTCTCGATCCAGCCGGTGCAGCGCATCGACGACCAGCGCTGGGTTTGGCACACCGGGCTGGACGCCGAGGCGAGCCAGTTGCTCAACGACCTCTATGCCGGGCAGGCGGTCGACGAGGCGCGCATGGCGCGCCTGCTGTCGCTGTTCCGGCTCGACTTCGCCGATCCCAGCGTGATGCGCCGCGACATCGCCGGCCGCCCGGTCTACCTGGCGATGGCGATGACCGAGGCCAAGCTTCTGCGCGTGAAGCCGCAGAACCTGCTGGTCAACCTGCCCCTGGCGCCCCGCGCGTGACGCCGGGCGACGACATCCCGGCCGCCAGGCTGCGGCTGGGGCTTGGGCTGACGGTCGTAAGTTCGCTCTGCTATGGCGCGATCCCCAGCTTCGTGCGCCTGGCCTATGCGGCCGGCGCCGATCCGATGGGCGTGCTGTTCCTGCGCGCGGTGGTGGCGGCGATGTGGGTGGCGGCGATGGCGGGCTACACCGGCCGCGCCCTGCTGCCGCCGCGACATCTGCGCTGGCACGCGGTGGCGATCGGTTTCGCCTGGCTGGCCGGCGCGTGGTGCTACCTCGGCGCGTTCCAGCGCATCCCCATCGGGCTCGCCGTCACGATCTTCTTCCTCTTCCCGCTGAACGTGGCGTTGCTGACCCGGGTCCTGGAAGGCCACCGCCTGGCGCCCCATCGGATCGTTGCCCTGGCGCTGGGCTTCGTCGGCGTGACGATGGTTGTGGGCGCCTCGTTGGGCAATGTCGACCTTCTGGGCGTTGGCATGGCGGGCGTGGCCGCGCTGGCCGTGTCCAGCAACATGATGGTCAGCGCCCGCGTGATGCGCGGATCGAACCCGCAGGCGGCCATGCTGATGATGACCGGGGTTTCCGCCGCGACGCTGGCGGCGCTGGCGCCGTTTCTGGGCTTCAACCTGCCCACGACCGGGCTCGGCTGGTTCGGCTTCGTGACGGCGACCGTTCTTTTCTGCTGCGCGATGACCTGCTTCTACACCGCCATCAACATGATCGGCAGCATCCGCACCGCCATGGTCGCCAACTTGGAGCCGGTGATGGCGATCAGCTTCGCGTTCCTGGTCCTCGACGAAGTGCCGGGGCCGATCCAGATCGCCGGCATTGCCCTGGTGGTCGGCGCCATTCTCTGGATGCAGATCGGGGACCGGCGCAAAAGCGGGATTCCCGCGTAGCCCGTGGCATAGAAACCACAAGATTTTGTAACAAAGTCGCCTCGCCCAACAACATGTGGACAAGCCACAAGGGCTTGTGGCACCGTTCAGCCTGTCTACGAATCGTGGCGCGGGAATCGGTAAGGCCGACGCGGAAAATTGGCGTCTGTCAATGCTTTGCCGTCCGCGCCGCCGGCGGGAACCCGGTCCGATAGAGGGGGAAAAGGGAGCATGCGTTTCGAGCGGCGCTTCACGACCGCGAGCGGGTCGCCCTATGACGGAATCGAATTCCGCCGGGTGGCCAGCGAGATCCGC
>JADLEG010000279.1 GCA_020846275.1 Alphaproteobacteria bacterium | reverse complement strand
GCGAGACCTTGGTCGCCAGCAGCGTGTCGGCCGTCGTGATCACCGCATCGGTCGACAGATAGAACCCCGTCGTCGACCCGGCCGCGGCGCCCGTCCCCTGGTTCACCACATAGGCCGTGACCGAAGCACTGCCCCCCGCCGCAACCGTCGTGCCGTCCAGGCTGATGTAGGACCAAAGATCCGGCACCACCGGCGCCGACAGGCTCGCCACCGACACGACCTGGTCGGCGAATTGCAGGAACTCGACCTCCTGCACCCGGTCCGTCCCGTCCGCCCCCACCACCGTCACGTCGCCGTTCGCCGCCCGCGTCAGCGTGTAGCCCGAGCGATTGCCCGAATACACCGCCGTGTCCGTGCCCGTCCCGCCAAGCAACCAGTCGTTCCCGCTGCCGCCGTTCAGTACGTCGTCGCCGCCCAGCCCCGCCAGCGTGTCATCGCCGCCCTGGCCGGTCACGGTTTCGTTCCAGCCGCCGCCAGCGATCGCGTTGGCCGAGGAATTGCCGTTGTAGATCGCGCCATTGAAGCCATTGACGACGGCGATAGGCGTCGTGCCCGCCGCATCGGGCATCGTGTAGGCAAGCGCCGCACCGGTTGCCGCGCCGTAGATCGAGCGGATGCCGTTGATGTCGTCGGTCTGCAGCCCGCTGAGGCTGGTGTTGAGATACGGGTTCATGATCGCGAGGGTGGTGGGCTCGTGCTCCAGCCCCAGCGAATGGCCGATCTCGTGCAGAACCGTCAGGAACAGTTCCTGGTAGGTGAAGCTGTCGCCGGAATCGATCCGGACATTCCCGGCCAGCGGCGACTGCGTGCCGCCATTGGCGGTCGGGTAGTAGGCCTGGGCCAGGATGTTGTTGTTGCCGTCGATGAACTCGGCGGCGATGCGGATATCGGCGACATAGGCGCTGGTGCCGGCCGTGCCGGGGTCGGCGATCTGCGCGAACTTGATGTTGGCGACGGCAGCCCAGGCGTCGAACGCGCTCTTGATGATGGTCGTGTAGTCCAGGCCGAGCGCCGACATCGCGACGCTGGTGCCGCCGAAGCCGGTCGCGATGCCCGCGCCCATGATGCTCCAGGTGACGATGCCGCCGTTGGTGGGCGAGCCGGCGACGCCCCACTTGGCGGTGCCGTGGCGCACGAAGGCCTCGGCGCCATCCGGGGGCGGGGCGGTATCGACCTGGTGGACGACGAAGCTGTCGGGGACAGGACCGCCGGGGACGGCGACCGGAAAATAGGCCGACGGGTACCAGGCGCCCTCGTCCGCCTGGCGCGACGGCGAATACCTGCCGTCCCTATCCTCGTCTTCCACCTGGCAACCCCATCGCTGGGACTACAAAACGCGATAAATGCTGGAGATTCCGTGATTTATAATAGTGCCTCCGGCCCGCTCCGGTCAAATCCCGGCAGCGGCCGGCGGCAGGGCCAGGAACTACGTTCCGCCCCCGGCGGGGGCCGGAATCGGGGCCGGCGCGACGGGCGCAGGACCGGCCGGAATGGTAAGGCCCGTGCCCGGGCTGCCGGCAACCGGGGGCAGGGCCGGCACGGCGCCTCCGGCCGGGCCTGCCATCGGCGCCAGCACGGCGACCCGCGTCGGCGCCCGCCAGTTCATGCTGTCGAAGGCGCCGCAATGGCCGCAGATGGCGGTCCAGCGTTGGGACTGCGCGCCGCATTTCTCGCACACCCAGGTGGGATCCGGCCCGGCCGCCTCGGCGCGCGCGCGCCAGCGCTCGGCCGCCGCCGAATCCGAGTTCTCGGCCTTTTCGATCTCGGCCATCAGGCGGCAGGCGCGCGCCGAAGCACCCGGCTCGGCCGCGACCAGCGGGTCCAGGTGCCGGCGCGCCTCGCCCCACAGCCGCGCGTCGAGCGCCGCCTCGGCCAGGGTCAGGCGGCTCTCGGGATCGTCCGGCCTGGCCGCGACCAGGCGTTCGAGATGCCTGAGGCGCTGCAGCGCGTCGGTATCGGCGAACGCGCCGAGGTAGGCCGCCGCGATGTCGCGATGCGGCGACGTGGCCCAGGCGTCGGTCGCGACGCGGATCGCCTTGCGGTTCTTGCCGGCAGCCGCCAGCCGCGCGATCGCGGCGGTCGCCGCCGGCACGAAATCCGGGGCCTGGGCGTTGGCCCGGCGCGCCAGCGCCAGCGCCTCCTCGGGATTGCCGGCCGATTCCGCCAGGCGCGCGCGCTCGATCAGGATCGCCGCGCGGCGATGCCGGGCCGCGGCATCGTCGATCAGCTTCATGCGGGCGACGCGGCCCAGCGTCGCTTCGGCCTGGTCCCACTGGCCCGCCGTCGCCTGCAGGTCCAGGAGCGTGGATTGGACCCAGGCCGTGTCGGGCCGCAGCTCGCGCGCGCGCAGCGCGAGCCGCAGCGCCTCGGCCTTGTCGTTGCGGTCGAGCGCCTGACGCAAGAGTCCGCGCACGCCGAGGAACGCGGTCTCGGGCCGCTCGAGCATCTGGGCGAAGAAGCGCGCCGCCGCCGCATCGTCGCCGTTCAACTGCGCGGCCTGCGCCGACAGCAGCAGCGTGATCGGCGGATCGTTGAGCAGCGCGTCGGCGCGCCGCGCGTTGCGCTGGGCCTCGTCGGGATCGCCGGCCGCCACCGCGACCATGCCCTGGGTCAAGGCCTGGTAGCCGCGCGCGCGCCGGCGCTGCTGGCGCGCCACCACGAACTCCGCCGGGGCGCGCCGCAGGAAGCGCCACAGCCGATAGGCGAGCGCGACGGAAGCCGTCAGCACGACGATCAGGATCGCCAGCACCGCGGCCGAGGTGTCGATGCGATAACCCAGCCACACGATCGTGACGCGGCCCGGCGTGTCGCTGAGCCACACCGCGCCCCACGCCGCGAGCGCGGCGAAGACCAGGAACAGAAGGACGCGGATCATGGCGCGGCGCCCGGCTTGGCCGCCAGATGGGCAATCGCCTGGGCATCGAGCGCGGCCAGCGCCGCCTCGGCCGCCAGCCGCGCCTTCGCGCGGTCAAGCCAGGGCTTGGCGGCGTCGGCCGGTCGGCCGTCGAGAGCGCCGAGCGCCTTGACCGCGCCCGCCAAGTCGTTGCGCGCGAGCAGGATTTCCGCGCGCGCGGCCCGGGCGCGCGGCGTCTCGCCCGCCACGTCGGCGCCCACGGGCCGGATCGTCACCAGCGAATCGAGCCGGTCGATCACCGTGCGCAACCAGCCGGTCTCGCTGCGCTGGAGCGCGGCGCGCGAAATCGCGGCTGCCGCGTCGGGATACTCGTCGACCAACGTGGCGCGGGTGGCGACGCCGGCGGCGGAGAGCGGCGCGAGCGGATCGAGCGACGCCGCGATCTTCGCATCGCCGCCCGCGAGCGCGCGGCATGCCGCGAGCTCGGCGGAGAAGCCAAGACCGTTGTCGACCGCACGCCGGAGCTGCGCCGCGGCCAGCGCCAGCCCCGCATCGGCCAGGCCCTGCGCGCGCGCGGCCGAGGCGGCCTTCTCGGCCTGGTCGATGCGCTTGCCGAGCGCCTCGATCCGGCCGCCGAGGTCGTTGAGCCCGTTGCGCAGCGCGACGAAGCCCTCGGGGTCGAAGCCCTTCTCCAGCGCCTCGAGCCGCGTCGCCAGCGCCTTGGCTTGATCGGCAGCGGCGGTCTGCGCCTGCGTTGCGTCGCGGCGCGCGGAGGCCAGCGCCGCGTCGAGATCGCCCGCGCGCTTGGACAGCGCGGCCTCGAGATCGGCCGCCTTCTTGGCCAGCGCCGCCAGGTCCTGCGCCAGCTTGGGATCGGGCGCGGCTGCCGACGGCGCGGGCCGCGCGGCGACATCCTTTTCCAGCTTCGCCAGGCGCTGCGCCAGTTCGCCGGTGTCCGCCGGTCCCGACGCGACGGTCGCGCCCTGCCAGTAGGGGCGCGCGACATAGGCGCCGGCCAGCGCCAGGGCGACGACGACGATGCTGACCAGCGCCGCGCCGGCGATACCAAGCCCGCCTCGGACGGCGGGCGGCTCCTGCGGCGGCAACCGAGGCGGTATCGGCGGCGGCGTGTCGTTGTTCATGGCTGATGCTCGCGGCGGCGGCGGAAGGGGCGGCGGAGGCGGCGGATCGTCGGGCAGCGAGCCCACGGGGTCCGGCGCCGCGGCGGCCTCGGGCGACGGCGCGGGCGGCGCGGCGCCGGGCGCCAGCGAGATGGCCAGCTTGTCGGCAAGCGCCTGGATCTCGCGGTGGCGGTTGGCGGGGATCTGGTTGCGCTCCTTCCAACCCTGCACCGTGCTGAAGGAGATGCCCATCTTGGATGCCATGGGGCGGATGCCGCCGAAGCGCGCGATGACGTCGGACGCGGGCAGCGCGATGGTCGGCTCGGGCGACGGCGGGGCATCGGACGTCTTGTCGCTTTCGTCTGCCATGGTCGATCGCTCCGTCGTTCCGCCGGCCGGAAGGCCCGCCGCAAGGGCCGTGATCGCTTCGTCGAGGGTCGGCGCTGCCGCCACCACTACCTGGCGCCAGGGCAAGTCGCCGATCGCATCGGCCACGGCAGGGCTGAGACAGGCCGCCACGACCTCGCGGCAATGCGCCTCCAGCCCGGCCGTACGTACCAGCGTAACAAACGTCCGCGCCGTACGGGGAGAAAAAAACAAGGCGCCATTCAGACGGCCGCTTGCGAGTGTATCCCTGGCCGGCGCCGACAACGCCTCGGCCAGCCGCGCCCGGTACAGCGCCACACGGCGAACGTCATACCCGGCGGCTTCCAGCCGACCAGCCAGGTCGCCGGCCACCGCCTCGCCGGCAGCGTGCAGCAACCGGCCCTGCTGCGGCCGGCGCTCCGCGACGATTAGACGCGCCAGCGCCTCGACATCCCCGCCGGCGACCGCCACGTCGCTGAAGCCGGCTTCGCGAGCGGCGGCGGCCGTCGTCGGCCCGACCGCGTAGACGGCCAGGTCGCGCCGCGGACAAGCCGTCGCAAAGGCGCGTACGCCGTTCACGCTGGTGAACAGCAGCGCCGATACGCCCGCGAGGTCGCCCAGCACCTGGCTTCCGTCGGGCAGCGGTTCGATCGACAGCAGCGGTTCGGCCAGCGCGTCGTATCCCCGCGCCGCCAGCGCCGCGGCCGTGCGTTCGGCCTCTTCCGCGGGACGGGTGACGAGGATCAGGGGTCGCGCCGCCGTCACGCCGACCGGCCCGACCGCTACCAGCCCGCGAGCCGGCGCAGCTCCTCGCCGGCATCGCTGCCCAGGCGTTCGGCGTCCGCCTCGTCGCCGCGGCGTTCGATCCGCCACAGCTTCGTGCCGTCGTTGGCGGCGACCAGCGCATCGAGCGTCAGCCCGCCCTGGCGGTCGAGCAGCGCCAGCCCGGCGATCGGCGTGCGGCAGGAGCCGTCGAGCGCCTTGAGCAGCGCCCGTTCGGCCGCGACGGCGCGCGAGGTGTCCTCGTGGTCGATCGCGGCCAGCAGCGCATTGACCCGGTCGTCGCCGACGCGCGATTCGATGCAGATCGCGCCCTGGGCCGGCGCCGGCAGCATCTCCTTGACCGACAGCACCACGCCGCCGGCATCGCCGCGCCCCAGGCGCTTCAGCCCCGCCAGCGCCAGCACCGTGGCGTCGACCTGGCCCTCGGCGAGCTTGCGCAGCCGCGTCTCGACATTGCCGCGCAGGTTGCCCGGCACCAGGTCGGGCCGGCGGTTGAGCAGCTGCGCCTGGCGCCTGAGGCTGGCCGTGCCCAGCCGCGCGCCCTTCGGCAGCGACGCCAGGTTCCCGCCCGTGCGGGTGAACAGCACGTCGCGCGGATCCTCGCGCGGCAGCATGGCGGAAAGCCACAGCCCATCGGGCAGCACCGTGGGCATGTCCTTGGCCGAATGCACCGCAAGGTCGATGCGGCCCGCGAGCAGCGCCTCCTCGATCTCCTTGGTGAACAGGCCCTTGCCGCCGATCTCGGACAAAGGCCGGTCCTGCACCTTGTCGCCGGTCGTGCGGATCACCTCGATCGCGATCGCCTCGGGCGCGGCCAGCGCGGGATGCGCCATCGCCAGCGCGTCGCGCACCAGCCCGGCCTGGATGAGCGCCAGGGGGCTGCCGCGCGTGCCGATACGCAGGACGGGCGGGATTTGCGTCATGGGCTGTGTTTACCCCGGAAATCCGGGCAGGACCATGGCCGCGTTTGCTATGATCGACCGATGATCGTGCTGGGCATCGAGACGAGCTGCGACGAGACCGCCGCCGCCGTGGTGGACGCGGAGCGCCGCATCCGCGCGAACGTCGTGCTGTCGCAGCTCGACGAGCACACGCCGCATGGCGGGGTGGTGCCGGAGATCGCCGCCCGCGCGCATCTCGAGCATCTCGACGGGCTGGTGCGCCAGGCGATGCGCGAGGCGGGCGTCGATTTCCGCGACCTCGCGGGCATCGCCGCCACCGGCGGGCCGGGCCTGATCGGCGGCGTGATCGTCGGCATGATGACGGCCAAGGCGATCGCGGCGGCGCTCGACAAGCCCTTCCTGGCCGTCAATCACCTGGAGGCGCATGCGCTGACCGCGCGGCTGACCGACGACCTAGCCTTCCCCTACCTGCTGCTGCTGGTGTCGGGCGGGCATTGCCAGCTCGTCGCCGTGGAGGGCGTGGGGCGCTATCGCCGCTACGGCACCACCGTGGACGACGCGGTCGGCGAGGCCTTCGACAAGGTGGCCAAGCTGATCGGGCTCGACTACCCCGGCGGCCCGGCGGTCGAACGCAGCGCGTTGCGCGGCGACCCCCGGCGCTTCGCCTTTCCACGCCCGATGAAGGGGCGGCCGGACTGCGACTTCTCGTTCTCCGGCCTCAAGACCGCCGTGCGCCACGCCGTCGCGGGCTTGCCCGCCGAACTTTCCGAGCGCGAGCGCAGCGACGTCGCCGCCTCGTTCCAGGCCGCCGTCGCCGAGGTGCTGGAAGACCGGGCCCATCGCGCCATGGCCCGCTTCGTCGCCGAGCACGGCGCGCCGGCGCCGTTCGTGATCTCGGGCGGCGTGGCGTCGAACAAGTTCCTGCGCGAGCGGCTCGCCGCCGCCTGCACGCGGGGAGGGTTTCGCTTCGTCGCCCCGCCGCCCGCGCTCTGCACCGACAATGCCGCGATGATCGCCTGGGCCGGGATCGAACGCCTGCGCCTGGGGCTTGTCGATGACCTGGCCTTCGCCCCGCGCCCGCGCTGGCCCTTGGAGGAGATGCGGGCGGGGTAGTTGGCGTCTGTCATCCTTCGAGACGGCCGCTCTGCGGCCTCCTCAGGATGAGGTGCTATTGCAAGGCCACACAAAAACAGACCTCACCCTGAGGAGGAGGCGAAGCCTCCGTCTCGAAGGGTGACAGGCGCGCCCTCAGTTCAGCACCCCCTGCGTCGCCAGCACCGAGCGCATCCGCGCGATGGCGAGGTCGGGGTCGGCGAGCAAGCCCGCCTGGTCGGCCAGGCGGAACAGCTCGGCCAAATGCAGGATCGAGCGCGCGCTCTGCTGGCCGCCGACCATGACGAAGTGGTCCTGGTGGCCGTTGAGATAGGCCATGAACACCACACCCGTCTTGTAGAAGCGCGTGGGCGCCTTGAAGATGTGGCGCGACAGCGGGACGGTCGGCTTGAGGATGTCGTGGAACCCCGCCTTGTCGCCGGCCGCGAGGCGCCCGAGCGCGGCGGACGCGGCGGGGGCGATGGCGTCGAAGATGCCCAGCAGCGCGTCGGAATAGCCCTCGCTGTCGCCGTCGATCAGCTCGGCGTAGTTGAAGTCGTCGCCGGTATACATCCGCACGCCCTTGGGCAGGCGGCGGCGCATGACGATCTCCTTGTCCTTGTCGAGCAGCGAGACCTTCACCCCGTCGACCTTGGCGGCGTTGTCCCGGATCACCGACAGGCACACGTCCATCGCCTTGAAATGGTCCTTGTGGCCCCAGTAGCCCTCGAGCGCGGGATCGAACATCTCGCCCAGCCAGTGCAGGATCGCCGGCTGCTTCAAGCCGCCCAGGATGCGGTCGTAGACGCGGTGGTAGTCGTCGGGCGACTTGGCCGCCGCCGCCAGCGCGCGGCTGGCCATCAGGATGATGCGCCCGCCCAGCTTCTCGATCGCGCCGCACTGCTCCTCGTAGGCGGCGATGACCTGGTCGATCGTGATCCCCGGCCCCGGCGCCAGGTGGTCGGTGCCGGCGCCGCAGGCGATGCCGGCGCCCGGCACGTCCTTGGCCGCGTCGAGCGCGCGGCGGATCAGCTCGAGCGACATGGCCCAGTCGAGCCCCATGCCGCGCTGCGCCGTGTCCATCGCCTCGGCCACGCCCAGCCCCAGCTTCCACAGGTGCTTGCGGTAGGCGACGGTCTTGTCCCAGTCGATGGCGCCGGGGACCAACGGGCCGATCCACGGGTCGATGTCGGCCAGCGGATCGGCCACGACATGCGCCGCGCCGATGGCGATGCGGTTGAAGGCGCGATCGGCCTTGGGGAAGGCACGCGGGGGGCGCGTGGTGTAACGCGCGAGCTTTCCGCCGGCGACCGGCAGATCCAATGTCGGCATGGCTCAGGTCATCTCCTATTCGTCGGCGCGGCGGGCCGCGTAGCGGGTGGGCCCGCCGGGCGGCGTGCCGGCGATCTCCATGATCAGCTTGGTCAGGATCGCGTCGGCGAACTTCTCGAACCCGTCGGCGACGATCATGAACGAGCCCGGGCCGCCGATCACGTTCTCCTCGTAGTACTTGTCGAGAAACACCTCGGGCGCGCCGCCCCACATGGTCGGCCGGTCGTTGATGATCGGCAGGCCGTTGACGATGACGCCCGCCTTCAGCACGTCTTCGCGCGCCTCGCGGATCGGGCGGCCGTTGTTGTTCGACCCGTCGCCGGAGATGTCGATCACCCGGCGCGTGCCCTCGAACGGGCTCTGCGCGAACAGCGTCATGGCGTAGTCCATGGCGCCGCTGATCGAGGTCCAGCGCTGGCTGGTCGGCGGCACGTCGGCCAGGCGCGCGATGAACTGCCTGGCCGAGTCGGCATTGTTGATCAGGGTCCAGTCGATCACCGTGCGCTGGTAATGCGCGCCGGCCCATTCCATGTAGATGACGCCGATGCGGCCCAGCACGCCCGATTCGATGGCGCGGATCACCTTGGGGCTGGTCAGCGCGGCGTAGTAGCCGTCGCGCTGCATGCGCGCCTCGAACGGATCGACGCTGCCGGACACGTCGATCGCCAGCACCAGCTCGATGTCGACGGCGGTCTTCTGCGCCTGGGCCGGCGACCCGGCCAGAAGAGCCAGGAGCGGGATGCAGGCGATGCACCAGAGGCGGGCAAGGGCCGGAAGCGATTTGCGCAGGATCGGCATGGAGAGCACCTCGCGCGATCACCGATCATGCATGCTAGCGCAAGAACGCGCCGCCGTCTTGTCGCGCCACGAGCCCGAGCTGCCTATTCCGCAAGCACCTTCTGTAGAAAGCGCATGCCCAGCAGCAACCCCTGCTCGTCGATGCTGTGGGGCAGGCCGGGGCGGATATGCAGCTCGACCGGAAAGCCCTGGGCGGCGAGGGCCGTCTTGGCAGCCTGCGAGGCCTGGACCGGCAGTACCTCGTCGGCGTCGCCATGGACCAGCAGGATCGGCGGGCGCGACTTCGCCTCGGCGGCCAGCAGATGCTCGCCCACCAGGCGGCCGGAGTAGCCAAGCACGCCCGCCGCCGGCTTGGCGCGGCGGGGCGCGGTGTAGAGCGACATCATCGTGCCCTGCGAGAAGCCCACCAGCGCCAGATCCGATTCCGGGAGGCCGAAGCGCTGGAGGAGCTGGGTGATGTAGGCGTCGAGGATCTGGGCCGCCGCCTGGACGCCCGAGAGGATCGCGTGCGGATCGCGGTCCTGCAGGCTGAACCACTGGTAGCCATAGGGCGCCATGTCGCAGGGAAAGGGCGCGTTGGGCGCCACGAACTGCGCGGTGGGCAGCACGCGCGCGAAATGCGGCGCCAGGCCGATCAGGTCATTGCCGTCGGAGCCGAGCCCGTGCAGCAACAGCACCAGCTTCTTCGCCTTGCCGCCGGCCGCCGGGCCTTGCTCCGGTCCTTCGAGGTCGAACGGTCCCTTCATCGTGCTGTTCCTATGTCCATGCGCGTTCACGTCTAGTGTCCCGATTGCGAAGTTCGTCCGTGTTTGCGACGCCCGCTGTACGAACTTCGGAATCGAAAAGGACACTAGCAACTATTTCAGTCTAGTGCCCCTTTGGAACCCGAAGTTCGCCTCCGGTCTTGCGATCAAGAGAGGGCGAACTTCGGGTTCGGGGCACTAGCCGATCGGGCGTGATAGTGTCACGCGCCATGCCCGAAACCACGCGCTTCGCGCCGAGCCCGACCGGCTACCTGCATCTCGGGCATGCCTATTCCGCGCTGTTCGCGGCCCGTGCGGCCGGGCCCGGGGGCCGGTTCCTGCTGCGGATCGAGGACATCGATCCCACGCGCTGCCGCCCCGAGTATACGACGGCGATCCTCGAGGACCTGGCCTGGCTGGGGCTGCGCTGGGAAGAGTCGGTGCGCGTGCAGAGCGAGCATTTCGCCGACTACCGCGCGGCCCTCGACCGGCTGGACGGGGCTGGGTTGCTCTATCCCTGCTTCTGCACCCGCGCCGCGATCCAGGCGGAGATCGCGCGCTCGGGCGAAGCGCCGCATGGGCCGGACGGATTGCTCTACCCCGGTACCTGCCGGCACCTGTCGCCGGCCGAGCGCGCCCGATGCATGGCCGCCGGCACGCCCTATGCGCTGCGCCTGGACATGGCGCGGGCGTCGGCGGACCTGGGCGACCTCGCGTGGTCCGATGGGGCGCGGGGAGAGATACAGGCCACGCCGCAGGCGTTCGGCGACGTGGTGCTGGCGCGCAAGGAAACGCCGGCGAGCTATCACCTCGCCGTAACCGTGGACGATGCGCTGCAGGGCGTGACCCTGGTGACCCGCGGGGAGGACCTGTTCGCGGCGACCCATGTCCACCGGCTGCTGCAGGCGCTGCTCGGCTTGCCGACGCCGCGTTACCATCACCACGCCCTGCTCCTGAGCGCGGAGGGCAAGCGCCTGGCCAAGCGCGACCGCGCCGCCACCCTGCGCGACCTGCGCGCGGCGGGGAAGACGGCGGCGGAGGTCAGGACGATGGCGGGGATCAAAGGGTAGGTGCTGTCTGGGTCGTGGTGCCGGCATCCTTCGAGACGGCGCTTCGCGCCTCCTCAGGATGAGGTCGTGTGGTGTTTGATAGCTGGTACCTCATCCTGAGGAGCGAGCACAGCGAGCGTCTCGAAGGATGATTGGCGCGTACGAAACAGCCTAAGCGAACCGCACATACTCGAAATCGAGCGGCAGGCCCTCGATGCCCTTGGCCGGCGGCGCGATCCAGTTTGCGAACCTGCCCGGCTCGACCACGCGGCCCATCAGCGACTGGACATAGGCGCGGTCCTCGGCGGTCGGCAGGAAGCCGCGTTCGCGCCGCCGCCATTCCTCGGCCGACAGCACCTCGCCTTCGGGACTGACGTTCAGACCGGCAAATATGCCGATCCGGCGGTTGAAGGCCTTGTGCGGCGTGCGGAAGGCGAAACCGACGCCGTGGCTGCGCGCCACCTTGTTCCAGCGCGCCATGCCGGCATCGGTGTCGCGGATGAAGTCGTCGCGCAGGCGTTCGTTCAGCGCGTTGACCGCCGGGGACGGGCGCTCGACCAGCCGGCCGTCCTCGACCTGCAGCACGGGGTACTGCGCATCCAGCAGCACGTGGTCGTCGGCGAGCTTTTCTTCCTGGAAGCGGCCCTTGATGCCGGCGGTGAAGAAGGTGGCGGCGTTCGACGACAACTCGCCGCCGAACAGGTCGAGCGTGACGGAGAAATGGAAGTTGAGATAGCGCTGCACCGTCGGCAGGTCGATGACGCCGAGCGCGCGCAGCTTCTCGGGATCGTCGGTCCGATGCTCGCGCATCGCCTCGCAGGTCCGCTGGATCACGCGCCTGATGCCCGTCTCGCCGACGAACATGTGGTGCGCTTCCTCGGTCAGCATGAAGCGGCAGGTGCGCGCGAGGGGATCGAAGCCCGACTCCGCGAGCGCGCAGAGCTGGTACTTGCCGTCGCGGTCGGTGAAGAAGGTGAACATGTAGAAGCTGAGCCAGTCCGGCGTCTTCTCGTTGAAGGCGCCGAGGATGCGCGGATTGTCGCGATCACCGGAGCGGCGCACCAGCAGCGCCTCGGCTTCCTCGCGCCCGTCGCGGCCGAAATGCGCGTGCAGCAGATAGACCATTGCCCACAGATGCCGCCCTTCCTCGACGTTCACCTGGAACAGGTTGCGCAGGTCGTAGAGCGACGGGCAGGTCTGTCCGAGATGGCGCTGCTGCTCGACCGAGGCGGGCTCGGTGTCGCCCTGGGTCACGATGATGCGCCGGAGCGTGCCGCGGTATTCGCCCGGAACCTCCTGCCAGGCCGGCTTGCCCTTGTTGGCGCCGAAGGGGATGACGCGATCGTCGTCGCGCGGCTCGAGGAAGATGCCCCAGCGGTAGTCCGGCATCTTCACGTAGTCGAAATGCGCCCAGCCGCCCGGCTCGACCGAGACCGCCGTGCGCAGGTAGACGTCGTCGCGCAGCGATTCGACCGGCCCCATCTCGCGCCACCAGTCGAGGTAGCGCGGCTGCCAGTGCTCCAGCGCGCGCTGCAGCCGCCGATCCTCGGACAGGTTGACGTTGTTGGGAATCCGCTCGGCGTAGTTCACGTCGGCCATGATGTTGCTCGCTGCATTCGGTCCTCATCCCTCGACAAGCTCAGGATGAGGAACTCAAGAATTCCGCCCTCATCCTGAGCCTGTCGAAGGATGAGCCTGTCGAAGGACGAGAGAACTCGAACCGTCACACGCGCTCCCGCTTGTAGTCGGCACGCCGGCCGGTGCCGTAAAGCTTCAGCGCGCCCTCCTCGCCGGCCGCGTTCGGGCGCTGGAAGATCCAGTTCTGCCAGGCCGTCAGCCGGCCGAAGATCTTGGTCTCCATCGTCTCGGGCCCTGCCATGCGCAGGTTCGCCTCCATGCCGGTCAGCGCGTCGGGCGAGAAGCTGGCGCGTGCCTCGATGGCGATGCGCACCTCGTCCTCCCAGTCGATGTCGTCCGGCGTGAAGGTGACAAGACCCATGGCAAGAGCCTCAACGGCGTCGAGGTCGCGGTCCCTGGCCTCGGCCAGGCGCGCAACCGCCGCGGTATCGTCGAGGAAGCGCGTCTGGAGGCGCGTCATCCCGTTGCCCATCGGCAGCGGCCCGAAATTGAGGCCGCTGAGCCGAAGCGCCGCTGGCGGGCGGTTGTCGCCGTCCAGCGTGCCGTCGAGCATGAAGCTCTGGTCGGCCGCCAGCACCAGTTCGAGCAGGAAGCCGGTGAAGCAGCTTCCCGGCTCCACGAGCGCGAAGATGCTGCGCGCGGTCATGTCCACGCGCTTCAAGGTGCGCTTCCAGTAAAGCACGACCTCGCGCACCAGCCAGTCCTTGGCCTCGGCCTGCAGCAGCGCGTCGTACCCCGCGACCAGCGCCGGATCGCCCTCGGACTTCAGCACCCAGACTCCGATCTCCGGCTCGTTGAAGCGCAGGTGCAGGATGGCGTCGTCCAAGGCGCGCGCCAGCGCCAGCGGCCAGAAGCCAGCGCCCTGGGCTTGGACCGTCGCGGCGTCGGCCGGCGCGGGCGAAGCCGGCCCCTTGACCGTCACGGTCGCGATGCGGCCCGCGCGGTCGATGTCGATCGCCAGCGCACCGTAGTCGATGCGATCACCCGTCTGCTTGCGTCCGATCGGCGGCAGGGCGATCCCCTTGCCGCCAACGGGGCGGTCCGAGGTCTCGGCCATCGCCCTGGCCCGCGCCGCGATCGCCTGGGCGAAGGACGAGGAGGGGGCAAGCTCGTCGACCAGCTTCCATTCGACCGCGCGCCGGCCCTTCACCCCTTCCTCGACCGTGCTGAGGAAATCGGCGTGGTCGCGGCGGACATGACGCTTGTCGACCAGGCGCGTCAGCCCGCCGGTGCCGGGCAGCACCGCCAGCAGCGGCACTTCCGGCAGCGACACCGCCGATGAGCCGTCGTCGACCAGCGCGATCCAGTCCGCGGCGAGCGCCAGCTCGTAGCCGCCGCCCGCCGCCGGGCCGTTGATGGCGCAGAGATAGCGCTGGCCCGAATTGGCCGAGGCATCCTCGATCGCCAGGCGCGTCTCGTTGGTGAACTTGCAGAAATTGACCTTGTGCTGGTGCGAAGCGGCGGCGAGCATCTTGATGTTGGCGCCGGCGGAGAACACGCGCTCGCGCGCCGAGGTCAGTACCACCGTGCGCACCTCGGGATGCTCGAAGCGCAGGCGCTGGATGGCGTCGTAGAGCTCGATATCCACGCCCAGGTCGTAGGAGTTCATCTTCAGCTCATACCCCGGCGCCAGCCCGCCCCGCTCGTCGACCGACAGGCCCAGCGTCGCCACCGGCCCGTCGAAGGCGAGCGTCCAGTGCCGGTAGCGGTCCGGCGCCGTGCGGAAGTCGATCATACCCCTGCTTCCTTTATTTTATGCATTATAATGCATTTAGCCGGGCATGGCAACCGCACGATGCATTATCTTGCATATTCATGCCAAAGCAGGGAGGGCCTGGCGGCAGAGGCTCTGCAGCTCGGCCACGCAGTCCTCGACCGTACGGCCGCTGGTGTCGATGACCGCGTCGGCGCGGCGATAGAACGGCTCGCGCTCCGCCAGGATGCGGCGCAGGTCGGCCATGGCGTCCTCGTGGTCGGCCATCGGCCGGTGGTCGCCCTGCGCCACCACGCGCGCCATGTGCTCCTCGGGCGAGGTGCGCACCCAGACCGTGAAGCACGACGCGAGCAGCAGGCCCAGGGTCGCCGTCTCGGCCACCAGGCTGCCGCCGGTCTCGATCACCGCGCGGGGATTGGTCTCGACGACCTGCGCCAGCGCGCGATGCTCCAGCCGTCGATAGGCGGGCTGGCCGCTGAGCGAATAGATCTCGTTGACGGTCATGCCGGCCAGGCGCTCGACCTCGCCGACGATCCGGATGAAGGGCACATCCAGGCGCCCGGCCAGGCGCTCGCCCAGCGTCGTCTTGCCGGCGCCGCGCAGGCCGATCAGCGCCACCCGGCCGGCGCGTCCCCGCGCTTCGCCCACCTGGTCCATCACCGAACGCAACAGCGTGCGCTGCTTTTCGGCCGGCAGGCGCTCGAAAAACTCGATCAGCAGCGCAAGCTCGACCGATTGCTCGCTGCCCTCGCGCGCGAGTTCGCTCAGCTTTGCGCCCAGCGCGCGGGCGACCTGGCGCAGCAGCAGGATCGACATGTTGCCGGCGCCATGCTCGAGCTGCGCCAGGTAGCGCTCGGAGATGTCCGAGGCCTGGGCCAGCATCTTGCGCGTCATGCCGCGGCGCGCGCGATGCCCGCGCACGCGCTCGCCCAGGAGCCGCAGATAGGCCTCGGCCCGATCGTCCGCGCCCGTCGGCTTTGCCTCCGCCACCGACCAGCTCCTTCCCATTGCCCTTTCGAGAAGACCGTAGGCAAGATAGTGCCGATCTTGCAATATGCTTCATGAAATCCGTCGAGAGATTGGCCGTGGGAGGAAGGGGATGAGCGGATTCGCCGAGGTCGATGCCGGCGTATCGCCGCCGCGCGTGACGATCCCGCGCGAATACAACGCCGCCGTCGATTTCGTCGACCGCAACGTCGCCCAGGGCAATGCGGCGCGCACGGCGCTGATCGACGACGACGGCAGCTACGCCTATGGCGAGCTGCTGGAGCGCGTGAACCGCGCGGGCAACGCGCTCTTGGGCCTGGACTTGGCGCAGGAGAACCGCATCGCCATGGCGATGCTCGACACGGTCGACTTCCCCGCCGTGTTCTGGGGCGCGATCAAGGCCGGGATGGTGCCGATCCCGCTCAACACGCTGCTGACGACGGGCGAGTACGCCTACATGCTGCGCGACAGCCGGGCGCGCGCGCTGGTCGCGTCCGAGGCGCTGCTCGACAAGCTGTTGCCGGCCGCCAAGGACCAGCCGCATCTCAAGCACATCGTCGTCGTCGGCAAGGACGGGCACGGCCACGTGCGGCTGGACGCGTTGACGCGCGATGCCTCGGGCACCTTGCAGGCGGCGGCGACCACGGCGGACGACGTCGCGTTCTGGCTCTACTCCTCGGGCTCGACCGGCGCGCCCAAGGGGGCGATGCACCTGCAGTCCGATCTCGTGCACACCGCGGCGCTGTGGGGGCGCGGCGTGCTGGGCATCACGCCGGAAGACGTTTCCTACTCGGCCGCGAAGCTGTTCTTCGCCTACGGCCTGGGCAACGCCATGACCCTGCCCCTGCATGTCGGCGGCACCGCCGTCATCACTGCCCAGCGCCCGACGCCGGACAGCGTGATGGCGGTCATGCGCAAGCACAACCCGACGCTGTTCTACGGCGTGCCCACGCTCTATGGCGCGATCCTGGCCGATGCGAAGAACGCGCCCGGCCCGGCGCAACGCCTGCGCTACTGCGTGTCGGCGGGCGAAGCCCTGCCCGAGGACGTGGGCCGGCGATGGAAGCAGCGCTTCGGCGTCGACATCCTGGACGGCATCGGCTCGACCGAGATGCTGCACATCTTCCTGGCCAACCGGCCGGGCGAGGTGCGCTACGGCACCACCGGCAAGCCGGTGCCGGGCTACGACCTGCGCATCCTGGACGAGGCCGGCCATCCCGCCCAGCCCGGCCAGATCGGCGAGCTGGTGGTCAACGGCCCCTCGGCCGCGATCGGCTACTGGAACCAGCGGGCCAAGAACCTGCACACTTTCCGCGGACCCTGGACCTACACCGGCGACAAATACATGGTCGACGCGGACGGCTACTACCGCTACTGCGGCCGCAGCGACGACATGATGAAGGTCAGCGGCAACTGGGTGTCGCCGTTCGAGGTCGAGGCGACCTTGATCGCGCATCCGAAGGTCCTGGAAGCGGCCGTGGTGGGAAAGGACGACGAGCGCGGCCTCTTGAAGCCCAAGGCCTATGTGGTGCTGCGGCCCGAGGCCGACGGCGTCGACCGCGACACGCTGACCAGCGAGCTGAAGAACTTCGTCAAGGCGCGCCTGGCGCCCTACAAGTACCCGCGCTGGATCGAGTATGTCGACACGCTGCCGAAGACGGCGACGGGCAAGATCCAGCGGTTCAAGCTGCGGGCGAAGGCGTAGCGTTCCTCATCCTTTGAGACGGCTGCTTCGCAGCCTCCTCAGGATGACGCGCTTGTTTGGTGTGCGGAGAAAAAATCGCGTCATCCTGAGGAGCGAGCGCAGCGAGCGTCTCGAAGGATGGGGAACACTGCCAGCGCTACGGCCTGTGCCCGCTCTGGTAGTGCGCGCCGAGGGCGTCGTCGCCCCAATCGCTCGCCAGGTCGCGCCACAGCGAGTGGATGTGGTTGGCGTCGTCCTGGGTGTTGTCGAACTCCACCAGCGTGATCGGGCCGTGCAGGCGGAAATAATAGGGGCGGCCGCTTTCCATGGCGCCGGCCCAGGCGAACCGCAGGGCGTCGAGCCCCGCCTCGCGCAGGCGCTTGTCCTGCAGCGCGCGGAGCTCGGCGTTCAGCACGCCCATCATACCCTCAATGACCGCGATCACCTGGTTGCGCTGGGCGTCGGCCAGCCGCGCATAGGCGACGCCGCGCGGCTGGCGCAGCTCGTCGCCGCGCCCCGGCCCGGCGACGATGTCGCCCAGCGACCGGTCGCCGATCACGGCCTCGCCGCGCTGGGCCGCATCGAGCGAGCGTAGCAGCGCGAAGGCCGCGTCGGTCTGCGCGCCCAGCAGGCGGAAGCCCTGGTTCTGGCCGCGCCTTACCTCGGCCGGGTTGGCGCCCCAGAAGGCGGGCGTGGCGCTCGCCTTGTCCGGCGCGGGAAAGGTGAAGTTGAGCGAGAGATGATGCCCCTCGAAGCGGAATCCCCAGGGAAACGCGTCCGGCGCGCCGAACAGCGCCAGGGCGTAGTTGTCGGGATCGCGGAACGAGCTGCTGCTGTCGCCGCGCAGGATGTTCTCGAGGATCAGGCGGATGGATTCGATGCGCTGGTAGCCTTCGTCGCTGAGCACGGTTCGCAGCAGCGCCTGGGCCGCCTCGCGCTGCCGGGCATTCATCGCCTTGAACGGCAGGCCGGGGCGGGAGCGCGGCACGTAGTGCCAGTCGAACCGCGTCTGCCCGTCGAACGGATAGACGGCGCTGCGCCGCTGGTTCGCGTCCAGCGTCGCGGCGAAGGCGGCGGCGCGCGCGCCGACCGCGCCGACGAAGCGCTGGGCGCTGGCGCGGCCGCCGATCAAGGCCACCGGCAGCGCCGCCCCGGCCGCGAGGATGCGCCGGCGCGCGATGCCGTGGCCGCGCACCTTTGGGCCGAGCGGCGCGGCGTGGTGGTGATGGCCGGGGTGGTGATGGCCGTCACCGTGTCCATCGTCACCGGCGTGGTCATGGTCATGCTCGTGGTCGTGCGACATCAGGCGTTCCCCGCTGCGGCCAGCCGGTGTAATGATCGCCGCTCCGCCGCGTTCCCTCCACTCACCTCTGCTTGATCGCATGACCGACCAATTCCTCGACATCGCCGGCGCCAGGCTGGAGTGCCGGCGCATCGCCGGCGATCCCGGCATCCCCACCCTGGTGCTGCTGCACGAGGGCCTGGGCAGCGTGTCGATGTGGCGCGACTTCCCCGACAAGCTGTCGGCGTCCGCCGGCGCGCCGGTGTTCCTCTACAGCCGCGCCGGCTACGGCAAGTCCTCGCCGTCACCCCTGCCCTGGCCCACGACCTACATGCACCGCGAGGCGCTGGACGTGCTGCCCAGGGTGCTCGACGCGGCGGGCATCGGCGACTGCGTGCTGCTCGGCCACAGCGACGGCGGCTCGATCGCGCTGATCCACGCCGGTGGCGACCCGCATCGCGGTCTCAAGGGCGTCGTCACCATGGCCGCGCACGTGTTCAACGAGAAGGTCTGCGTGGACAGCATCGCCGAGGCGCGCGTGGTCTACGAAAAGACCGACCTGCGCCAGCGGCTGATGCGCTATCACGGCGACAACGTGGACAACGCCTTCCGCGGCTGGAACGACGTGTGGCTGTCGGAGGATTTCTGGCGCTGGAACATCGAGGAATACCTGCCGCGCATCACGGTGCCGGTGCTGGCGATGCAGGGAATGGACGACGAGTACGGCACGGAATCGCAGGTCGACGCGATCGTGCGCCAGGTCGGCGGGCGGGCGGAGAAATTGATGCTACCCAACTGCAAGCACTCCCCGCACCGCGACCAGCCGGCGATGGTGCTGGAGGCGGTGGGACGGTTTCTGGGCGCGGTGTAGGCGTTCCTCATCCTTCGAGACGCTCGCTTTGCTCGCTCCTCATCCTTCGAGACGCTCGCTACGCTCGCTCCTCAGGATGACGCAAACTTTTTGCGCACACCAATCCATCGCGTCATCCTGAGGAGGCGCGAAGCGCCGTCTCGAAGGATGAGGAACGCCTACAACCCGATATGCCGCTGCAACACGTCGGGCCGTGCGCGCAGCTCCGCGCCGGAACTGGCATGCACGACGTGCCCCTTGACCAGGATCACCGCACGGTCGGCGATGTCGAGCAGCGCGTGCACGTTCTTGTCGACGATCACGGTGGCAAGGCCGCTCGCCTTCAGGCCCACGACCACGCGCCAGATCTCCTTGCGGATCAGCGGCGCCAGGCCCTCGGTGGCCTCGTCGAGGAGCAGCACGTCGGGGTTGGTGACCAGCGCGCGGCCGATCGCCAGCATCTGCTGCTCGCCGCCCGACAGCGTGGTGCCGACCTGCGCCGGACGCTCGGCCAGGCGCGGAAAGGTTTCGAGCACGCGCTCGACCGTCCAGTCCGTGCGCCCGCCGGGGCCGGGTCGCGCCGCCATCGCCAGGTTCTCGCGCACGCTCAAGCGCGGAAAGATCTGCCGGCCCTCCGGCACGTAGCCGAGGCCGGCGCGCGCGATGCGGTGCGTCGGTTCTCCCGTCATGTCGCGGCCATGGATGGAGACCGTGCCACGACGCGGCGGCACCAGGCCGAGGATCGCGCGCAGCGTCGTGGTCTTGCCCATGCCGTTGCGGCCGATCAGCGCCACGGTCTCGCCCGGCGCCACCCGGAAATCGACGCCGTGCAGCACGTGGCTCTCGTCGTAGAAGACGTGCAGGTCCCGGGCGTCGACAAGGGCCGGAGCCATCGCGGCGGTCATGCCGCGTCCTCGCCCAGATAGGCCCGCTGCACCTCGCGGTTGGCGCGGATTGCCTGGGGCGCGCCCGAGGCGAGCACGCTGCCGTTGACCATCACGGTGATCGTGTCGGCGATGGCGAACACCGCATCCATGTCGTGCTCGATCATCACCATCGTGTGGTCGGCGGCCAGCCTCTTCAACAGGTCGACGACGCGCGCGCTTTCCTCCGGTCCCATGCCGGCGAGCGGCTCGTCCAGCAGCAGGAGCTGCGGCTCGGTCGCCAGCATCATCGCGAGCTCGAGCTGGCGCTGCTCGCCGTAGCTGAGCGACGCGGCGCGGGTCTCGCGCCGGGTCTCGAGGCTGCACAGCGCCAGCGCGCGCTCGGCGCGCGCCGCGGTCTCGCGAAACGTCGCGGCGGCGCGGAAGAGGTGCAGGCGCGGCAGGCGGGCCTCGGCCGCCAGCGCGCAATTCTCGAGCGCCGTGAACTCGCGGAACACGTTGGTCTTCTGGTAGGAGCGGCCGATGCCGGCCTGCGCCACGCGATGCGCCGGCCAGCCGGTGATGTCGCTGCCCTGGTAGCTGACCTTGCCGTCGCTCGGCCGCAGGTCGCCGGACAGAAGGTTGATCAGCGTCGTCTTGCCGGCGCCGTTCGGGCCGACGATGGCGTGGACCTTTCCGCGCGCGACCGCCAGGCTGACATCCTGGACCGCCGCCAGCCCGCCGAAGCGGCGGCTCAGCCCCCGCGTTTCCAGCATCGCGTCAGCCATCGCCCGCGCTCCGCCCGCGCCCGCGCGCGAGCGACGCGACGCGACGGAACAGTCCGGCCAGGCCGTCGGGCAGGAACATCACCACCGCGATCACGAACACGCCCATGATCAGCAGCCAGCGGTCGGTCAGCGTGGCGAAATAATCCTCGAGCAGCAGCACGACGAAGGCGCCGAGCACCGGCCCGTAGAGCGTGCCCATGCCGCCCAGGATCACCAGCACCAGCACGTGGCCGGATTCGTGCCAGCCCAGCAGCGCCGGCGTGGCGAAGGTGCTGCGCGCGGCCTCGAGGAAACCGGCGAGGCCGGCCAGCGTGCCGGCGATCACGAAGGCGATCAGCTTCACGCGCTGCACGTCGTAGCCCAGCGCGCGCATCCGCCCCTCGTTGGCGCGGATGCCCACCAGCGCGTGCCCGAACGGGCTGCGCAGCAGCACCGCGAGCAGCACGAAGGCGCCCGCCAGGCAGGCGAGGGCGAGGTAGTAGAGCTGCAGGCGGCTGCCGAAGTTCAGCAGGGTCAGGTCGCCCAGCGCCAGGGTCGGGCGCTGGTCGATGTTCATGCCGTCCGTGCCGCCCCAGTATTTCTGGTCGTTGAAGAAGTAGAACAGCATCTGCGCCAGCGCCAGCGTGATCATGATGAAATAGACGCCGGAGGTGCGGATGCTGAGCCAGCCGATCGCCGCCGCCGCCATCGCCGAGGCGCCCAGCGCGGCGGGCAGCAGCACGAAGGCGCTGGTGACGCCGGCCTTGTTCACCAGCCCCGCCACCGCATAGACGGCGATGCCGAAGAACGCCGCGTGCCCCAGGCTGACCAGCCCGGCATAGCCGACCAGGAGGTCGAGGCTCATGGCGAACAGCGCGTAGACCATGATCTTGGTGACGAAGCGGATGTAGAACGTGTCGCCCCACAGCGGGAACAGGGCGAGGAACCCGGTCGCCAGGACAAGCGCGGTCAGCGCGGCGCGCGAGAGATGCGGCATGGCCGGCCTACGCCATGCGCCCGAACAGGCCCTGCGGCCGCCACAGCAGCACCAGCGCCATCACCGCATAGACCACGACCCCCGCGCCCGTGGGCAGCAGCACGCGGCCGTAGGTATCGGCGATGCCCACCAGCATGGCGCCGACGAAGGCGCCCTTGATCGAGCCGATGCCGCCGATCACCACCACGACGAAGGAGATGATCAGGATCTGGTCGCCCATGCCGGGATAGACGGTGTTGACGGGGGCGGCGATCATGCCCGCGAAGGCCGCCAGCGCCACGCCGAGCCCGAACACCACCATGAACAGCCGGCCGATATCGAAGCCCAGCGCCGCCACCATCTCGCGGTGGGTCGAGCCGGCCCGGATCACCATGCCGAGCCGCGTGCGCTGGATCACCAGGTAGAGCGCGCCGGCCACCGCCACGCAGGCGACCGAGATGAACAGCCGGTAGATCGGGTAGCTCTGCGCCTCGGTGAGCGGCAGCGAGCCCGCCAGCAGGGGCGGGATCGCCACGCCGTGCACGTCGTTGCCGAACACCACGCGCTGCACCTCGTTGAGGATCAGGATCAGCCCGTAGGTGAACAGCACCTGGTGCAGGTGGTCGCGCGCGTAGAGATGGCGGATGCCGAAGCGCTCGATCAAGAGGCCCAGCAGCACGGTGATCGGCAGCGCCAGCAGGACCGCCAGCACGAAGCTGCCCGTGGCCCGAGCGAACCACCAGGCGAGATAGGCGCCCACCATGTAGAACGCGCCATGCGCCAGGTTGATGACGCCCATGATCCCGAACACGAGCGTAAGCCCGCTGGCGACCAGGAACAGCAGGAACCCGTATTGCACCCCGTTCAGGGTCTGGATCAGGAAATAGGACAGCGACACCGCGCGTTTTCCCCCCGGGCGGGTGTTCGGGCCGAACGTCCTAGCATGTTCGCGCTGTTGAAGCGCTCCTCATCCTTCGAGACGGGCCTTCGGCCCTCCTCAGGATGAGGGAGTGTTGGAGCGCTCCGGTCTCCTCACCCTGAGGAGGCTGCGCAGCAGCCGTCTCGAAGGGCGAGGAGACCGGAGAAACTCACGCCATCGTGCAGCCCGTGCCCGGATCGGCCAGCGCCTTGTGCGCGACGCCCAGGTATTTCTCCTCGCCGCCCCAGACCTGGCGCAGGTAGATGTCCTGCACCGGGTCGTGCGACTTGGAGAGGGTGAACATGCCGCGCGGACTGTCGATCTTGGACGCTTCCCAGGCCTTCACCAGCGCCTTGTCGGCGCCGAGGTCGCCCTGCACGGCCTGCAGCCCCTGCACCAGGAAGGTGCCGGTGTCGTAGCCCTGGACGGCATAGACGTCGCAGTCGCGGTTGGTCTGCTTCTTGAAGTCGGCGCGGAATTTCCTGTTCATCGGATTGTCGAGGTCGTCGGCGTAATGCAGCGTGGTCTTGATGCCCGACGCCGCCGAGCCGGCCTCGCGGTAGACGCCGTCGGTCAGGAAGCCCGGGCCGTAGAGCGAGATCTTCGCCTTCAGCCCCGCGGCCTCGTAGTCCTTCATGAACTTCAGCGCCCCGGCGCCGGCGAAGAACACGTAGACGCAGTCCGGCTTCAGCGACGCAATCTCGGTCAGGCCGGCCTGGAACTCGACGTTGGGGAAGTCGATCAGGATCTCCTTCAGGATCTTGCCGCCGCCCTTGGTGAAGCTGTCCTTGAAGCCTTGCAGGCTGTCGTGGCCGGCGGGATAGTTCCAGGTCATCAGCACCGCGGTCTTGGCGCCGTCCTTCAGCGCCACGTCGCCGCACGGGAAGGCCGGCTGCCAGTTCGAGAACGAGGTGCGGAACAGCTTGGGCGTGCAGCCCTTGCGCGTCAGGTCGACCGCGCCGGCGTTGGGGATGACCAGGAACTTGTCCTCCTCCTTGGCCACCTGCGCCATCGCCAGCACGACGCCGGAATGCACCGTGCCGATCAGCATGTCGCACTTCTCGCGCACCAGCAGGCGAGCGGCGTTGTCCTTGCCCTTGGGCGGCGCCGACTCGTCGTCGAGCTGCACGATGTCGTACTCGCGGCCGCCCAGCTTGTTGCCGGCCTCGGCCAGCCGCATCTTCATCGCGTCGGTGATGTTGTGGCCGAGCGCGGCGTAGGTGCCGGTATAGGGCAGCATCAGGCCGATCTTCAGCTTGGCCTTCTGTCCGATCGCGAAGCGCGTCGGCACGAAGCCGCCGGCGGCGGCGACGCCCAGCCCAGCCCCGGCCCCGGCGAGAAAGCGGCGGCGCGTGCGTAGGGTCATTGTCTCTTCTCCTCCCATGTTGCGCGAACGCATTGGGCGCGTTCCCTATCAGGCACTATAGTGCAGACGCTTTTGCGCTCACAAGCCGCATGCCGGCTCGCGGTTCACATCTATGCGTCCGCCGGATTGCGCGCCGCCCTTAGCGATGGCAGGTTTTCCCTGAACGGCCCGGGGGCCGCAAGGGAGGGAAACCATGTCGGCCATGCTGCAGGAATTCAAGGCGTTCATCGCCCGGGGCAACGTCATCGACCTGGCGGTGGGCATCATCATCGGCGCGGCCTTCACCGCGATCGTCAACTCGCTGGTCAACGACATCATCATGCCGCCGATCGGGCTGATCCTGGGCGGGATCGACTTCTCGAACATTTTCATCACCCTCGGCAAGGGCAGCTATGCGACCATCGCCGAGGCGCAGAAGGCCGGCGCGGCAACCTTGAACATCGGCCTGTTCATCAACGCGGTGATCAAGTTCCTGATCGTCGCCTGGGCCGTGTTCATCCTGGTCAAGCAGGTCAACCGCTTCAACAAGCCGCCGGCAGCCCCGCCGCCGCCGCCAGCCCAGGAGGTGCTGCTGACGGAAATCCGCGACCTGCTGAAAAAGCGGCCCTAGGCACCGCGCGGGGCGGAAGAACCGGGCCGCCCGACCGTTATCTCCCGGTGGCAATGGGACACGCAGCATCAGCCCGGCCGGGCTTCGGGCCGGACGGTCCGATCTATGACCGATTGGCCTGGGCCGTCCTGGGGCTGGTTGCGCTCGCGATCGCGCTGAATTTCCGCGACTACGGCATCTCGTGGGACGAACCGGTCCAGAACACCTACGGCAAGCTGTCGCTCAACTACTACCTGACCCTGGGCGGCGATCGGTCGTCGTTCACCTATGTGAACCTCTACTGGTACGGCGCGCTGTTCGACACGCTGGCCGCCGCCGCCAACCGGATTTCGCCGTTCGGGGAGTTCGACACGCGGCACCTGCTCAATGCGCTGGTAGGCGTCGTGGGCCTGGCCGCGACCTGGCGGCTGGGACGGCGCCTGGGCGGGCCGCGCGTCGGCTTCGTCGCCCTGCTTCTGCTGGCGCTGACGCCGGTGTGGTACGGCAACGGCTTCATCAATCCCAAGGACATCCCCTTCGCGGCCGCGATGACCTGGGCCTCGGTGTTCCTGGTGCGCATTGCCCGCAACCTGCCGCAGGGGCGATGGCGCGACTTCCTGGGGTTCGGCCTGGCGGCGGGCGCCGCGATGGGCACGCGCGTCGGCGGCGCGATCGCGCTGGCGTACCTGGCGGCGACCCTGGCGATGTACGCGGTGCTGGCCCTGATGGACCGGCGCGGCGTCGCCGCGGTCGTACGCAGCGCGACGGCGTTGGTAGCGCCCGGCATCGGCGCGGCCGCAGCCGCGCTTGGCGTGATGTACCTGTTCTGGCCCTGGGCCCAACACCGGCCGATCGCCGGGCCGCTGGAGTCGTTCGAATCCTTCAGCCGCTTCCCGATCACCTTCGACTACCCGTTCTATGGCCGGATCGTCAGCTCGATCGCGGTGCCCTGGTACTACGAGCCGGGCATGATGGCGGTCATGCTGCCCGAACTGATGATCGCGGGCAGCCTCGCCGCCGGGGCCTTGGGCCTGGCCGGCCTGGTGCTGCGCGGCCCGGGGCGCTGGGCCAGGGCCTTGCCCTTCCTGGTCCTGGCCCTGACGGCGATATTCCCCCCCGCCTATGTCGCGCTGGAGCGCGCCGTACTGTTCGACGGCATGCGCCACCTGCTGTTCGTCGTGCCGGCGCTCGGCGTCGCGGCCGCGCTGGCGCTCGACCGGCTGTGGCGCAAGGGCCAGGCCGGCAGCGCCGCGGTGATCGCCCTGCTGGCGGCGACGACGGTCAACCAGGCCGTGCTGCTCTATCGCAGCCATCCGTACCAGTACCTAGTCTTCAACGCCTTCACCGGCGGCGTGCCGGGGGCGGCGGGGAAATTCGAGCTGGACTACTGGGGCTTGGCGTTCCGCGCGGCGGCTGAAGCCCTGGCCGAGCGGGCGCCTCCGCCGGGCGCCCGGCCCTGGCGGGTCGTGGTCTGCGGGCCGGAGACCTCGGCCTCGCTGTTCTTCCCGCCCGGGTTCGTGCTGTGGTCGCGTCAACGCGTGGTAGAGGCCGACTTCTACATCTCCAATACAAGGTACCAGTGCCCGCTGGGTACCTATGTAACGACGGCTCCCGAGATGGCCGCCGTCAGCCGCTTTGGCACCAAGCTCGCGCATGTCTACGACCTGCGCGGCCATAACGCCCTGACTTATATGGCGAATCCTGCCGCACCCTGAGGCTTTTCGGCGCTGATCACGTTTTCGTGGAATAGACCCGGAAGCTCGCCCGTTCTCAATTTCGGGGGAAACAGAAACGGCGCCCCAGAGGGGCCGCCGCTGGAGTAAGTGCCTGATGTCCGTTTCCGCGTTGGCGGCGGCGCCAGAACCATCCAAGGAACATGCAGCCGCGCCCGATCCGGTGTTGTCCGTCGTGGTTCCGATGCGGAACGAGGCCGCCAACATCGATGCCTTCTTTCACCGCCTGCTGCCGGCGCTCGACCGCCTGAGCCTGGCCTATGAAGTCGTGTGCGTGGACGACGGCAGCACCGACGCCACCTGGGGCTCGCTGCTGGTCTGGCGCGCGCGCGAGGACGCGGTTCGCCTGGTGTCGCTGTCGCGCAATTTCGGCAAGGAAGTGGCGCTGACCGCCGGGCTCGATGCCGCGCGCGGCGAGGCCGTGGTCCTGATCGACGCCGATCTGCAGCATCCGCCCGAATTGATCGAGACCTTCATCGCCAAGTGGCGGGCGGGCTACGAGATGGTCTATGCCCAGCGCCGCGACCGCCGCACCGACGGGGTGCTGCGCCGCCATGCGTCGCGCCTGTTCTACTGGGCCTTCGGCCGTATGGCCGATGTCGAGATGCCGGACGGCGCCGGCGACTTCCGCCTGCTCGACCGCAAGGTGGTCGAGGCGCTGAAGTCGATGCCCGAGCGGGCGCGCTTCATGAAGGGGCTCTACGCCTGGGTCGGGTTCCGCCATACCGGCGTGCCGTTCGATCCCGAGCCGCGCCATGACGGGCGCAGCGCCTTCGGCCTTGGCAACCTGTTCCGCTTCGCTGTGGACGGGCTGGTGTCGTTCAGCACCGCGCCCTTGACCGCCTGCGCCTACCTGGGCGCGATGATCGCGCTGCCCGCCGTGCTGATGGGACTCTACTTCGCCTTCCGCACCCTGATCCTGGGCGTCGACGTTCCGGGCTATGCCTCGATCATCGTCGCGGTGATGGTGCTGGGCGGGGTGCAGCTGCTGTCGCTGGGCGTGATCGGCGCCTATATCGGCCGGCTCTACGAGGAAGCCAAGCAGCGCCCGCTCTACATCGTGCGCCAGACCGAGGGCATGGACCCGGCGATCGAGCGCCAGGCGCGCCCGGTGCTGCCGCTGCGCCCCGTGCATGCCCCTGCGGCCGCCGACCCGGCGCCGGCCCGGGGATCCGTCCCCGCCTCGACCCCCGCCGAATAGCGGCCTATTCACGCCGGCTGCCGCGCGTGACACGCTAGCGCCGCGATGGGCGACGCGGGCGTCAAGTCGTGGCGCGACTTCTGGGGTCGCAGCCACCGCATCTACGTCAACGACAGGCACCTGGCGGTGCATTGCCGCGTGGTGGCCGACGACATCCTGTCGCTGGACCCCGCGCCGGACGCCGCCGTGCTCGATTTCGGCTGCGGCGATGCGCTGGACGCAGGGCGCGTGGCCGGCCGCGTCGCCCGCCTCTATCTCTACGATGCCGTGCCCGAAGTGCGCGCGCGGCTCCGGCGCCGCTTCGACGGCCAGGCGCGGATCGCGATCCCCGACGACCAGGCGCTGGCCGGCCCGCCGATGCAGGGGACGATCGACCTGATCGTCGTCAACTCGGTCCTGCAATACGTCCAGGACGACGAGTTCCGCCGGCTGCTGGCGCTGTGGCGCGGCCTTCTGAAGCCCGGCGGCCGGCTGGTGCTGGCCGACGTGATCCCGCCGGGCGACACGCTGGTGCCCGACACGATCGGCCTGCTGCGCTTCGCCTGGCACGAGGGTTTCTTCCTGGCGGCCGTGGCCGGGCTCGCGGCGACGTTCTTCTCGGACTACCGCCGCCTGCGCCAGAAGCTGGGCCTCAAGGTCTACGGCGAGGAGGAGATGCTCAAGCGGCTGGCCGATGCCGGCTTCGCGGCCGAACGCCGCCGACCCAATTTCGGCTTCAACCAGCTCCGCATGACCTTCGTTGCCCGCCCTATCCCCGGCACAGCACGGTGAAGCGCACCAGCCGCAGCCCTGCTGCCGCCAGATCGGCGGGAAACTCGTCGCCGGCGAAATAGGCATACTCGTCTTCCCGCGTGGCGACGACAGGGTCCAGCGCGCGCAGCGCGTCGTCGGGATGCCCGGGATGGCACATGATCGCGAGGCCCGCCGGCGGCGCGAACAGGTAGCGGCGGAACAGCGTGCGATAGGGTACCGCCTCGTCGAAGTCGCGCACGCCCGTGAAGCGCCGGTTGCTGGCGATGCCCGCGCGGTCGGCAAGCCGGCGCAGGCCGCGTCCGAGCAGCGAGATCGCCATGGCGCGCGGCGGCGCCACGGCGCGGCGGTAGATCGCGCCCAGCGGCTCGTCGCAGATGCGCAGCGCCGCCCGCGGCGCGCGCTCGCGCATCCGGTCGATCACCTGATCGCGGATCACGGGAAGCTGGTGGACATGCTGGTGCCCGTCGACATAGTCCGGCGCGCGGCCCATCGCCCGCGCGAAGGCGTCGAACTGACGATCCGCTTCCTGTCCGATCTCCGCCGCGTCGAGGCGCCCGCGATAGGCGGCGATGACCAGATCGCGAATGCACGGCAGCCTTCCCTGCGGCGCCAGGCGCGGCATGGCGCCAAGCGGAGGAAAATCGGTGAAGGCGAGGTGCAGACCGATATCGGCGTCCGGCGCCAAGGCGCGCAGCGCGGGCGCTTCGGCCTGCCAATGCGGCGAAAGGACAAGGCACGACGTTCCCGACAGGCGCCCTGCGCCCAGCAGCTCGCGGATGCCGCGGCTCGTGCCCGGCGCGATGCCGTAGTCGTCGGCGCACAGCGCGACCGGCATCACGGCATTTGGCGTCATGGCAATGGGCGTCATGGCAATGGGCGTCATGGCGGCGCGAAGGTCCACAGCTTGCTGGCCCAGAACGACCACAGCATGACGATGCCGGTGGTGACGAGCTGGGCCAGCAGGTAGTGCAGGCGCAGCGGCCCGGTCAGCGCCGCCATGGCCAGCCCGGTCAACACGAAGCCGACTGCCGCCACCAGCACGAACTTGCCGATCGCGTCGCGGTGCCGCGCCGCACTGGCAAAGGTCCATTGCCGATTGAGCGCGTAGCTGATGACGCCGCCCACCACGTAGCCGCCAAGCGTCGCGGGAACGGGGCCGAGCGCGGCCAGTTCCACCAGCAGCGCCAGCGTCCCGTAATGGCCCAGGGCCGCCAGCACGCCGACGCCGCCGAACCGCAGGAACTGTTCGATCACCCGCGCCATGGGAAACATATAGGCGCGCCAACGGCCTGGCGCCATTGCGCCGATTTGTCCGGCAGGCGCTATTGACGCTTATTATAAGCATGCTTACTATCTAGCCCTATCCTCACGAAAGACGGGCCATGCCGCAGGAAACCCTCGAACGCAATCTCGGATTCCTTCTGCACGACGTCGCGCGCCTGCTGCGCACGCGCTTCGAGCAGAAGGCGCGCGGGTTGGGGTTGACGCGCGCGCAGTGGCGCGCGCTGGCGCATATCGAGCGCAACCCCGCGATCAACCAGGCGCGGCTGGCCGAGATTCTTGAAGTCGAGCCGATCAGCCTGGCGCGGCTGGTGGATCGGCTGGAGAAGCTGGGGCTCGTGGAGCGCCGGCCGCATCCGACCGACCGTCGCATGCACACGCTTCACGTCGCGCGCAAGTCGCTGCCGATGATCGACAAGCTGCACGTGCTGGGGGCGGAGGCGCGCGAGGAAGCCATGCTGGGCCTCGCCAAGGCCGACCGCGAGGCGCTGCTGGAGATGCTGCTGCACATCAAGTCGAACCTGTCCGACCGCGCCGAGCGCCCCGAACCCGCGGCGCGCGCCGGCCGTCGCCAGGGGGCTGACGCCCATGCCTGACAGCACCGGCCTGGCTGGCGACAAACAGCCCGCCACCAACCTGTCCGAGGCGCAGACCCCGGCGGCCGCACCCGCATCCGTCCCGGCCGCGCGGTCCCGCCGGCCGCGGTTGCGCTGGATCCTGCTGACGCTGGGGCCGCTGGTGGTGCTGGCGGGCGTGATCTATGCCTATCTTTCCGGCGGGCGCTACGTCTCGACCGACAACGCCTATGTGCGCGCCGACAAGATCGCGATCAGCACCGAGGTCGCGGGAACCGTCGCCGACGTCGCGGTCACCAACGACCAGCAGGTGCAGGCGGGACAGGTGCTGTTTCGCCTGGAGGACGAGCCCTATCGCATCGCGCTGGACGCGGCGAAGGCGCAACTCGCGCTGGTCGGCAACGAGCTGGAGGCGCTGCAGGCCACCTATCGCCAGAAGCTGGACAGCATCGCCAAGGCCGAAGCCGACACCGCCTACTACGCGCGCGACTACGACCGGCAGAAGGAGCTGGCCGCGCGCCAGAACACGCCGCAGGCCAAGCTGGACGAATCGCAGCGCAACCTGTCGACCTCGCAGCAGCAGATCTCGATGATGCGCAACGAGGCCGCGGCCACGCTGGCGATGCTGGAGGGCGACCCCAAGGCGCCGGTCCGCAACTACGCGCGCTATCGCCAGGCCCAGTCGCAAGTCGACAAGGCCGAACGCGACCTGCGCCTGGCCACCGTCCTGGCGCCGCGCACCGGCATCGTGACCAATGTCGACAAGCTGCAGAAGGGCATGTACCTGGCCGTCGGCCAGACCGCGGTGTCGCTGGTGGCGACCGATCGCGTGTGGGTCGAGGCCAACCCCAAGGAATCCGACCTGGGCGCGGTCAGGCCCGGCCAGCCGGCGACCGTGACCGTCGACACCTATCCCGGCGTGGTGTGGCGCGGCACGGTCGATACGATCAGCCCCGCCACCGGCGCGGAATTCGCCGTGCTGCCGGCGCAGAACTCCAGCGGCAACTGGATCAAGGTGGTCCAGCGCATCCCCGTGCGCATCCGCCTGGACCAGATCGAGGGCCGGCCTCCCTTGCGCGCGGGCATGAGCGCCAACATCGACATCGACACCGGCAAGCGCCGATCGCTGGCGGACCTCGCGATCACGGTGCGGCAGGCGGTCGCCGGCGGTGTCGACCAGCCCCGATAGCGCGCCGCGCCGCGGCCTGATCACCGTCTGCGTGATGCTGGCGACCATCATGCAGGCGCTGGACATGACGATCGCGAACGTGGCGCTGCCCTACATGCAGGGCAGCCTGTCGGCGACGCTCGACCAGATCAACTGGGTGCTGACCTCCTATATCGTCGCCGCGGCGATCATGACGCCGATCACCGGCTTCATGGCGGCGCGCTTCGGGCGCAAGCGGTTCCTGTTGGCATCGGTCGCGGGCTTCACCGTGGCGTCGCTGCTCTGCGGCATCGCCGCGTCGCTGGAGCAGATGGTGATCTTCCGCCTGCTGCAGGGCATCTTCGGCGCGCCGCTGGTGCCGCTGTCGCAGGCCGTGCTGCTGGACTACTACCCGCGCAGCGAGCACGGACGCGCGATGGCGATCTGGGGCGTGGGCGTGATGGTGGGCCCGATCCTGGGGCCGACGCTCGGCGCCTACCTGACCGACCTCTACAACTGGCGCTACGTCTTCTACATCAACCTGCCGGTGGGCGTGCTCACCTTCCTCGGCCTGTCGGCCTTCCTGGGCGAGCAGCGCGCGGCCCGTGCGCCCGGCTTCGACTGGTTCGGATTCGGCGCGCTGGGGCTGGCGATCGGGGCGCTGCAGATGCTGCTCGACCGCGGCCAGCAGCTCGACTGGTTCTCCTCGCGCGAGATCGTCTGCGAGGCGGTGGTCGCCTGCCTCGCCTTCTACCTCTTCCTCGTCCACATGTTCACGACGCGCGAGCCGTTCATCGAGCCGCGCATGTTCCGCGACCGCAACCTCAGCACCGGCATCGTGATGATGTTCTTCATGGGCGTCATCCTGCTGGCGACGCTGGCGCTGCTGACGCCGTTCCTGCAGGGGCTGCTCGACTACCCGGTCAGGACCGCGGGGCTGCTGCTGGCGCCGCGCGGGATCGGCACGATGGCCGCGATGATGGTGGTCGGCCGGATCATCCATCGCGTCGATCCGCGGCTGTTGATCCTGTTCGGCCTGGCGCTGGTCGCGGTCGCGCTGTGGGAGATGACCGGATTCTCGCTCGACGTATCGCAGGCCGCGCTGTTCCGCACCGGGCTGGTGCAGGGGGTGGGGCTTGGCTTCGTGTTCGTGCCGCTGTCGACCGTCGCCTTCTCGACGCTCGAACCGCGCTACCGCAACCAGGGCACCGCGCTGTTCAGCCTGATGCGCAACATCGGCAGCTCGATCGGCATCTCGGTGATGATCTTCCTGCTCGACCAGTCGACCCGCGCGGCGCAGTCGGTCCTCGTCGAGCGGTTGACGCCGATGAACGACCTGCTGCGCGCGCCGTCGGTGGCGGCGTTGTGGAACCTGACGACCGACCTCGGCCGGGCCCAGCTCGACGCCGAGGTTACGCGCCAGGCGACGCTGATCGCCTATCTCAACGACTTCAAGATCATGATGGTGGTGGCGCTGGTGACCATGCCGCTGGTGCTGCTGCTGAGCGGCCCGCCGCGCCGCGCCGCGGTCATCGACCAGGCGGTCGACGACGCGGCCGAGACCGCGGCGCTGGATTGAACGGGGCCGCCGGCCGTCAGCGCCGGTAGCGCCGCTGCACCAGGAAATGGGCCAGCAGGGTCAGGCTGAT
Source organism: Alphaproteobacteria bacterium (assembly GCA_020846275.1). GTDB lineage: Bacteria > Pseudomonadota > Alphaproteobacteria > JAEULC01 > JAEULC01 > JAEULC01. The sequence continues at coordinate 2,696 of JADLEG010000279.1, read as the reverse complement.
CGTCGCCGTCATCAGCACGAAGGAGAGCGCCGCGCCGAACGGCCAGTTGCTCAGGCCCGCGAACTGGCCGTAGACGGTCGGCCCCATCATCTGGAAGCGCGGCCCGCCCAGCAGCACCGGCGTGGCATAGGCGTTCATCGCCAGGATGAAGCACAGGATCGTGCCGGCGAGCAGGCCCGGCATCGCCAGCGGCAGCACCACGCGGCGGAATGTGGCGATCGGCCCGGCGCCCAGGCTGAGCGCGGCCTCCTCGACCACCGGCTCGATGCCTTCGATCACGCTCTGGAGCGTCAGCACCATGAAGGGCAGGTTGACCGCGGTGATGCCGACCACGACGGCGAACTCGGTGTACATGATCTGCAGCGGCTCGCCGATCAGGCCGAGGCCGAGCAGCACCGAGTTGACGAAGCCCTTGCTGCCGAACATGACCATCCAGCCGGCCGCGCGCACCGCGTTGCCGACGAACAGCGGCAGCACCACCGCCATGATCAGGAGGTTCTTGTGGCGCGAGCGCGTGCGCGCCAGCACGTAGGCGAGCGGCATGCCGAGCAGCAGGCAGATCGCGGTGCAAAAGGCCGCGACCCGGAACGTCCGCCACAGGACGCCGAGATAGAACGGGTCGGTGAAGAACTTGACGTAGTTCTCGGCCGTCACCGAATCGGGCACCAGCCCCTTGACCGGCACGAACTGGTTGAAGCTGTAGCGCAAGAGGATGCCGAGCGGCACCAGGAGCCCGACCACCACCACCAGGCTCGCCGGCAGCAGAAGGGCGGCGGCGGTCAGGCCACGTTCGTGCGCGGGCGCGCCCGTGGCCGCCGCCGCCATCACCGTTGCGGTCCTAGCCCTTGAAGCTCTTGTCCCACCATTCCTTCAGCGCGGAGTCATTCTTCGCCAGGTAGCCGTAGTCGAGGTCGACCAGGCGCTTTTGCTCCTCCGCCGTGAAGCCGATGCGCTTCTGCGTGTCGGCCGCCACCTTGGCGTTGGTCACGGTCGCGTTGTAGCCCATGTCGACCGCGAAGGCCTCCTGCGCCGCCGGTTCCAGCATGGCGTTGAGCCAGGCATGGGCGCCGTCCTTGTTGGGCGCGTTCTTGGGGATCACGAAGCCCGAGACGTACATCGGCACGCCTTCCTTGGGCGCCACGGTCTCGACCGCGATCCCGGCGTTCTGCCACTGCACGGCGCGCGCCTTCCACATGATGGCGACGCCGACCTCCTCGGTCTTCAGCGCGGCGGCGAGCGCCTCGTTGGTCGGGTAGATCTTGGCGCCCGCCTTCTTGCAGGCGAGCAGCCGTTCCTTGCCCGGCTCGTAGTTGGTCATGCTGCCGCCCGAGGCCAGGCCCGCCGCCATCATGGTGAACTGGTACTGGATGTCGATGATGCCGAGCTTGGCGCCGTGCCGGGGATCGAGCGTGTCGGCGAAGCTCGCGGGCGGCGTCGCGATCATCTTCGGGTTGTAGAGGATCACCTTGCCCGAATAGATGTGGCCGATGCCGTAGGGATACTTCATCTGCGGCAGCAGGTTCTTGGAATTCGGCACCTTGGCGTAGTCGATCGGCAGGGCCAGGCCGGCCTCGTTCATCTCGTACATCTGCGCGGCGCTCAGCCCCTGCACGTCGCTGGTGCCGCGCGGCAGCCGCGCCTCGGCCCGCATCTTGGCGCGCCGCTCGCTGTCGCCGCCGATGTCGTGCACGCATTCGATGCCCTTGGGCACGACCAGCGGCGTGTCGATGTTCTTGCTGAGCAGCTTGGAATAGTCGCCGCCCCAGGTGCCGATGACGACGCGGCCGCCGGCCTGAGCCTCGGCCCGGCCCATGCCGAGCGCCGTGACGCCGGCGACGGCGCCCGCGCCCTGCACCAGCCGGCGACGGGTGATCTCTGACATTTGCTTGCTCATGAATTCGTCTCCCTTGTTCGACTGTTGACGATCGAAGCCTCTCCCTGGCTCGCCGCGGCGGCCTCGTCCGCGAGCACCAGCCCGGCCGTGGCCGGCCAGTGCAGATGGACGCGATCGCCGACGGAAAACCCCGCCCCGCCGATCTGGTTGGCGGCCTGGACCAAGAGCCGGTCCTGGGGCGTCAGCCGCACATGGTATTCCATGACCCCGCCGAGATACGAGACGAACTCGACCGTGCCGGCCAGGCAGTTCTCGGCGCCCGCCACCGGCGCCGCCGCCAGGGCCAGGCGCTCGGGGCGCAGGGTCAGCACGCGCCCGCCCGTCGGCGCCTCGGGCGGGCAGCGCAGGTCGAGCCCGCTGGCGCTGCGGAACAGGCCGGGCGCCTGCACGCGGCCGCCGACGAAATTGCTGCGGCCGACGAAGCCGGCGACGAACTGGTTGGCAGGCCGTTCGTAGAGCGCGCGCTGGTCGCCCACCTGCTGCACCTGGCCGTTGGCCATCACCACCAGCCGGTCGGCCATGGTCAGCGCCTCTTCCTGGTCGTGCGTGACCATCACCGTGGTCAGCCCCAGCTTGCGCTGCAATTCGCGGATCTCCACGCGCACCTCCTGGCGCAGCTTGGCGTCGAGGTTCGACAGCGGCTCGTCGAGCAGCAGGACGTCGGGCTCGATCACCAGCGCGCGGGCGAGCGCCACGCGCTGCTGCTGCCCGCCCGAGAGCTGGCGCGGCAGGCGCTCGGCCAGCCCGTCGAGCCGCACCAGCCGCAGCGCGGCCTCGACCCTCGGGCCGATCGAAGCCTTGT
>JADLEG010000278.1 GCA_020846275.1 Alphaproteobacteria bacterium | reverse complement strand
TCGGGCCGGTAGCCGTTGATGTTCAAGACCGCCATGCCGGGGATGTTCTGCGAGGCCATGGTGACGATGAACAGCGGCACGGCGACGCCGATCACCGCGGTCAGCGAGAATTCCGGCGTCACCAGCACCGGATGCGGCCACAGCGCCCGCACCACGTCGGGCGACAGCGGCGTGGTGGCGGCGATCAGGCCGAGGGTCACCAGCACCGCCGCCGGCACGGCCAGCAGGCGCCTCACCTTGGCCACCACGGCCCAGGTCGCGACGATCAGCAGCCCCATCGCCGGGTGCTGGCCGACCGCCTTGACCGGCGCCAGGCACAGGCCCAGCAGCACGCCCGCCAGCATCGCGTTGGCGAGCGGGGCGGGAATGGCCGCCACCCACCGGCCGAGCGGCCGCCACATCCCCGCCAGCACGATCAACGCGCCCGAGACCAGGAACGCGCCGACCGCCGCCGGGAAGCCGCCCTCGACCGCGCCGGTGGTCGCCAGCAGCGCCGCGCCGGGGGTCGACCAGGCGACGCTGATCGGCATGCGGGTGCGCAGGCTGAGGTAGATGCCGCAGAGCCCCATGGCGATCGTGACCGCCATCAGGCCCGAGGCGGCCTCGGCCTGGCTGGCGCCGACGCCCATCAGGCCGCGCAGCACCACGGCGAAGGCCGCCGCGAAGCCGACGAACCCCGCCAGGACGCCGGCCGAGACGGCCTGGACTGAAACCGACGCGTGCCTCAAGGGATGTCCGACCTAGTGGATTTCCGGCTCGGCTACTTTGCCCGGGGCGGTCAGGAAGTCGAAGTCGCAGCCCTCGTTGGCCTGGGTCACGTGCTTGGCGAACAGCGCGCCGTAGCCCCGCGGGTAGTGCGGCTTGGGCGCCACCCAGGCCGCGCGGCGGCGCTTCAACTCCTCGTCCGGCACTTCGAGCCGCAGCACGCGGCCGGGCACGTCGAGCGTGATCGTGTCGCCGTCCTTCACCAGCGCGATCGGCCCGCCGATGGCGGATTCGGGTGCCACGTGCAGCACGCAGGTGCCGTAGCTCGTCCCGCTCATGCGCGAGTCCGAGACGCGCACCATGTCGCGCACGCCCTGCTGCAGCAGCTTCTTGGGCAGGGGCAGCATGCCCCATTCCGGGAAGCCCGGGCCGCCGTGGGGCCCGGCGCTCTGCAGCACCAGCACCGAGTCGGCCGTGACCTTGAGGTCGGGCGCGTCCAGCCGCGCCGCCATGTCGTTGTAGTCCTTGAACACCACGGCCGGGCCGCTGTGCTTGAGCAGCTTGGGATCGGCGGCGCTGGGCTTGATCACCGCGCCGTCCGGCGCCAGGTTGCCGCGCAGCACCGCAAGCGCACCGGCGTTCGACACCGGGTTGTTGAGCGAGCGGATCACGTCGTCGTTCCAGACCTGCGCGCCCTTGACGTTCTCGCCGATCGACTTGCCGTTGACCGTCCGCGCGCCGCCGTCGATCAGCGAGCCGAGCTGGGCGATCAGCGGGCGCAATCCGCCGGCGTAGTAGAAGTCCTCCATCAGGTAGGCGCCCGACGGCCGCACGTTGGCGATCACCGGCACGCGCTTGGCGATCACGTCGAGGTCGTCGAGCGTCAATTTGATGCCCGCGCGGCCCGCCATCGCCAGAATGTGGACGACGGCGTTGGTCGACCCGCCCACCGCCATGTCGACGGTGATGGCGTTGTCGAACGAGGCGCGGCTTACGATGTCGGACGGCTTCAAGTCCTGCCACACCATCTCGACGATGCGCCGTCCGCTGGCCGTGGCCATGCGGGGATGGCTGGAATCGGGCGCGGGGATCGACGACGCGCCGGGCAGCGTGAAACCCAGCGTCTCGGCGATCGACATCATGGTCGCGGCCGTGCCCATGGTCATGCAGGTGCCGAAGCTGCGCGAGATGCCGTTCTCGATCTCGCCCCAGTCGTCGCGCGTGATCGTGCCGGCGCGGAGTTCCGCCCAGTATTTCCAGGTGTCGCTGCCGCTGCCCAAGGGCTTGCCGCGCCACATCCCGCGCAGCATCGGCCCGGCCGGCACGAAGATCGCCGGGATGTCCATGCTGAGCGCGCCCATGATCAGGCCCGGCGTGGTCTTGTCGCAGCCCCCCAGCAGCACCGCGCCGTCGCAGGGATGGCTGCGCAGCAGCTCCTCGGTCTCCATCGCCAAGAAGTTGCGGTAGAGCATGGTGGTGGGTTTCACCACCGGCTCCGACAGGCTGATCGCCGGCAGTTCGATCGGGAAGCCGCCGGCCTGCCACACGCCGCGCTTCACCTCCTCCGCGCGCACCCGCAGGTGCGCGTGGCACTGGTTGATGTCGCTCCAGGTGTTGACGATGCCGATGATCGGCTTGCCGGCGTAGTCCTCGCTGGCATAACCCATCTGCTTGATGCGCGAGCGGTGGCCGAAGGACCGCAGGTCGTCGACCCCGTACCAGCGGTGGCTGCGCAGCTCTTCCGGCTTCTTGCGGCGAACCGACATTGGACCCTTCCCTCTCGAAATGGCGCGGCGAGCGTATACGCAACTTGGCCGGTGCCACAACCCGGCCGCGCCACGGTCCAGCCGCAATCCCCGGCTAGGGACAAGCCCCGCATGAGCACCGAAGCCGCGCAGGAAACCCGGACCGCCAGGCCACGCTGGCGATCGCGCCTGTGGCCGGCCGCAATCGCCGGCCTGGCCGGCTTGACCCTGGCGCCGCTGACCGCGTGGCTGCACCCGCTGGTCGACCTGGCGGCGCAGTTCCTGCTGCAGGCCGCGGCCGCGACGATCCTTGCGCTGGGAGTCGCCACGCTGCGCCGGGACAAATGGGCCGCCCTGGTGCTCGGCCTGTGCCTGGCGGGCCAGATCGCGCTGCTACGGCCCCATGTCGCGGCGGGCGGGGCGGAAGCGGCCTTGGCGGGGTCGGCACCGCTGGCGCCGAGCCTGGCCGGGGCGCCACCCCTCGCCGGTCCTGCCTCGGGCCTCAAGGTGATCCATTTCAACCTCTGGGGCCGCAACCGCGGGTATGCCGAGACGATCCGGTTCCTGGAGTCCGAGGATGCCGACATCGTAGCCCTGGTCGAAGTGACCCAGGCCTGGCGCCGGGCGCTGAAGCCGCTGGAGCGGCGCTACGCCTATCATGCGGACTGCACGGTCCTGCGGCGCTGCGACCTGGCGATCTTCTCGAAGATACCCTGGCAAAATCTGCGGCTGGACCTCGACCGCAATGTCGACCTGCCGCTGCTCGTGGTCCGCTTCGACCTGACCGACGGGCCGCTTACCCTGTTCAGCACGCATCTGGCACGGCCCTTCTATGGCCCGCTCGGCAGCCAGCAGGCCCAGGTGGCCCGGCTGGCCGGGCGCGTGGCGGCCGCCGAGGGACGCAAGCTGGTGCTGGGCGACCTGAACGCCGTGCCCTGGGGCGCGGTCCTAGGCGAAATCACGCGGCGGGGCGGGGTAGTGCGGCTGGGCGGCATCGAAGGCACCTGGCCGTCGATCCTGCCCTTTCCCGGCCGCATCGCGATCGACCACGCGCTGGTCGATCCGTCGCTCGCGACCAGCCGCTCCCGCACTGGCCCCGCGCTGGGATCGGACCACCTGCCGGTGATCGTGGAGGTCAGGGAGGGCAGACGATAGGGCGCGGCCGCGTCACCCGACCTTGCGCACGTCCTCGATCACCTTGCCGTCGTTCGGCAGCGATCCCGGGGCCACGAACTCGACCGCGCCGCGCAGCTTGCACAGGGCCTGGATGGTTTCGCCGACCGCCGCCGCCAGCGCGGCGTCGCCGCCGGCGGTTTCACACTTCAGCGTCATCACGTCGTTGTCGTTGATGCGGTCCACCACGAGCCGGGCCCTCCCGACCGCGGGATGGCGCTTCAGCACCTCGGCCACCTGCTCGGGATGCACGAACATGCCCTTGACCTTGGTGGTCTGGTCGGCGCGGCCCATCCAGCCCTTGATGCGCGTGTTGGTGCGCCCGCAGGGGCTGGCGCCGGGCAGCACCGCCGACAGGTCGCCGGTGGCAAAGCGGACCAGCGGGTAGTCCTGGTTGAAGCTCGTCACCACGACCTCGCCGACCTCGCCCGGCGGCACGGGATCGCCGGTGCCGGGGCGCAGGATCTCGAGGATCAGGCCCTCGTCCAGGATCATGCCTTCCTTGGCCGGGGACTCGTAAGCGATCAGGCCGAGGTCGGCGCTGGCGTAGCACTGCAGGGTCGCGACCCCGCGCCCGTCGAGCTCCGCACGCAGGGCCGGAGGCAACGCCTCGGCCGAGACCAGCGCGCGCTTCAGCGACGACACGTCCGCGCCCAGCTCTTTCGCCTTGTCGAGGATGATCTTCAGGAAGGACGGCGTGCCGGTGTAGCCCTGGGGCTTCAATCCCGCGATCGCCTGGACCTGGCTTTCGGTGTTGCCGACGCCGCCGGGGATCACCGCGCAGCCCAGCGCATGCGCGCCCATCTCGAGCATCGAGCCGGCGGGGGTGAGGTGGTAGGAGAAGCAATTGTGCACCACGTCGCCCCGGCGGAACCCGGCGGCGAAGAGGGCACGCGCCAGGCGCCACCAGTCGGGCCGCCTTCCCTCGGGATCGAAGATCGGGCCGGGCGACATGAAGATGCGCTGGAGATCGCCCGGCGCCGTGGCGTTGAGGCCGGCGAAGGGCGGCGCGTCCTTCTGCGCCCCGATCAGCGACGACTTGCGCGTGACCGGCAGCCTGGCCAGCGCGGCGCGGTCCTTGACGGCATCGGGATCGACGTCCTTCAGGACGCGCGCGAAGCCCGGTGCCGTCTTGGCGCGGCGGAGCTGGGCCGGCAGGGCCTCGAACTGCGCCCGCTCGCGCTCGTCCGCCGAGCGCGTCTCCAGCGCGTCGTAGAAATCGCCCGCGGCGGCCATCACGCCAGCCAGCGCTTGCGCCGGCGGTAGTGCTTGACGTCGCGGAAGCTCTTGCGGCCGCCGGCGCCCATGCCGAGGTAGAATTCCTTGACGTCCTCGTTCTCGCGCAATGCCTCGCCGCGGCCGTCCAGCACGACACGCCCGTTCTCCAGGATATAGCCGTAGGTGGCGAAGCGCAGTGCGATGTTGGTGTTCTGCTCGGCCAACAGGAAGCTGACGCCCTCCTGGGTATTGAGCTTGGCGACGATGTCGAAAATCTCCTCGACGAGTTGCGGCGCCAGGCCCATCGACGGCTCGTCCAGCAGGATCATGCGCGGGCGCGACATCAGCGCGCGGCCGATCGCCGTCATCTGCTGCTCGCCGCCCGAGGTGTAGCCGGCCTGGCTCTGCCGGCGCTCCTTCAGCCGCGGGAAGTACTGGTAGACCATCTCGAGGTCGCGCTTGATCTCGGCCGGGCCCTCGGCGCGGGTGAAGGCGCCGGTCAGCAGGTTCTCCTCGACCGAGAGATGCCCGAAGCAGTGCCTTCCCTCCATCACCTGGATCACGCCCATGCGCACCAGGTCGTTGGGGGTCAGCCCGTCGACGCGATGGCCGCGGTATTCGACCGAGCCCTTGGTCACCTCGCCGCGCTCGGCGCGCAGCAGGTTCGAGATCGCCTTGAGCGTGGTCGACTTGCCCGCCCCGTTGGCGCCGAGCAGCGCCACGATGCCGCCCTCCGGCACCTGCAGCGAGACGCCCTTCAGCACCAGGATGACGTGGTTGTAGATGACCTCGATGTTGTTGACGGCCAAGAGCGGTTTGGCCGTCTCGACATTCGGAGAGACTGCCGCGGTCATCGTGGGATCTTTCGGTCTAGGAGCGATCGGGGCGGCCCTTGCGGCCCGCCCCGACCCTCAGGCCCTAGCTCGACTGCTTCGAGCAGTCGCGCGCGTCGATCTTCTTCTCGGCCGCATAGGCCTTGGCGGCGGCTTCCATCTTCGGCCGCAGGTACTTCGTGTCGGCCTCGATCCAGTCGGTGGTGAACACCCACTGCTTGCCATCCCATTGCTGGATGCGGGCCTTGCGCGCGCCTTCGTGGTCCGCGCAGGATACCTTGAGGGGCGACACCAGCCCGTCGAAGCCCAGCTCCTTGATGCGCGCGCCGGTCAGGTTGAGGTTCTCGAAGCCCCAGCGCATCTGCTCGCCGGTCATCGGCTTGTTGCCGAACTTGGCCTGCGCGGTCCGCAGCGCCTCGGTCACCAGCATGCCGTCGATCATGCCGCGGTTGTAGAGCACCTGGCCCACTTCCTCGCGCTTCGCCAGGCCTTTGCCCTTGTCGTAGAGGTGCTTGAAGATGTCCTTGTGCACCTCGTAGACCGTGCCGGCGGGATGCAGCGCCAGCGCGTTGTAGCCCTTGGCGCCGTCGCCGGCGGGCAGCACGTCGGGCTCCGCGCCCGACCACCACACGCCATAC
>JADLEG010000277.1 GCA_020846275.1 Alphaproteobacteria bacterium | reverse complement strand
GCCACAACTCGGCGATCCTGTTCATCAGCCACAACCTGGGCACGGTGGTGCGGGTGTGCGACCGCATCGGCGTGATGTACGCCGGCGAGCTGGTCGAGGAGGGCACGATCCGCCAGGTCTTCGCCAACCCGCGCCATCCCTACACCCGCGGCCTGCTCGACTGCCTGCCCACTCTGGGCCGCGACAAGCACGGCAGCCCGCTGGCGACGATCCCGGGCCAGGTCGGCTCGCCGCTGTCGCGTCCGCCGGGCTGCTCCTTCGCGCGACGCTGCGGTTTCGCGGAGGAGGGGCGCTGCACCACGGTGCCGATCGCGACGCTGCCGATCGAGACCGGGCACACCGCGCAGTGCGTGCGCGCGCACGAGCTGCCGCAATGGCAGCGCAAGGAAGGCACGATCGGCCCGGGCGCGCAGGACGACGCGCCGCAGCCCATCCTCGCGATCAATCACCTGCGCAAGGTCTATCGCCAGACGCATGGCCTGTTCGGCGACACCGGCAAGACCGTCAAGGCGCTGAACGACATCGACATGTTCGCCGAGCCGGGCCGCACCCTGGCGGTGGTCGGCGAATCCGGCTGCGGCAAGTCGACCCTGGCGAAGATCCTCAGCGGCCTGGTGACGACGCCCGACGGCGAGGTGCGGCTGGGCACGGACGAGATCGCCGACACCGGCGTCGACCAGCGCCCGCAAGCCCTGAAGCGCAAGCTGCAGATGGTGTTCCAGAACCCCGACAGCACGCTGAACCCCAGCCACAGCGTCGGCTACGTGATCAGCCGCGCGCTGCGCCGCCTGAAAGGGCTGGGCAAGCAGGACGCCGAGCGCGAGACGCATCGCCTGCTCGACGTGGTCAAGCTGTCGGGCGACTTCGCCGGCCGCAAGCCGCACCAGCTCTCGGGCGGGCAGAAGCAGCGCATCGCCATCGCCCGGGCGCTGGCCGGCGACCCGGACCTGATCATCGCCGACGAGCCGGTGTCGGCGCTCGACGTCTCGGTGCAGGCCTCGATCATCAACCTGCTGAACGAATTGCAGGGGGAGCGCGGCGCGACGCTGCTGTTCATCTCGCACGACCTCGCCGTGGTGCGCTACATGGCCGACCATGTCGCCGTCATGTACCTGGGCAAGGTGGTCGAGTTCGGCCGCGCCGCCGAAGTGTTCGAGCCGCCCTACCATCCCTATACCGAGGCGCTGCTGTCCGCCGCGCCGGTGCCCGATCCGAACCGCCAGGGCGAGCGCATCATCCTGGAAGGCGCGCTGCCCAGCGCCACCGACCTGCCGCCGGGCTGCCCGTTCTCCAGCCGCTGCCCGCGCAAGCTCGGCGCGATCTGCGAGACGACCGCGCCGCCCGAGCAGCATCTGGCGCACGGCCATCGCATCGCCTGCCACATCCCGGCGGCGGAGCTGGCGATGCTCAACCGCATCGGCGCGCCGCCGATCCGCCAGACCGCGACCCATGTCCAGCCGTAGCGCCCCGCCGTCCAGCTTCGGCACCGCGGCCTATGGCGGCGACAACTGGTCGCCGCGCGTGATGCCGCACGCGGCCGAGGTCGGCGCGATCTGGGCCGGCCACGGCGTCGGCAGCGAATGGACGACGCTGCGCGCCGTCGTCATGCACCGGCCCGGGCCGGAGATCGCGGTATCGGCCGCCGACCACGACAAGGTCCAGATGCTGGCCCCGCTCGACCTCAAGCGCGCGCAGGCCCAGCACGACGGCATCGCCGCCGCCTATCGCTCGGCCGGGGTCGAGGTGCATTACGTCGAGCCGGACAACGACCCGTCCGACGGCGCCGTGCAACCCAACCAGATGTTCTGCGCCGACCTGATGTTCATGACGCCGGGCGGCGTGATCCTGGCCCGCCCCGCATCGACCGTGCGCGCGGGCGAGGAGCGCCGCGTGGCGCGGCGCCTGGCCGCGCTCGGCGTGCCGATCCTGCGCACGCTGCAGGGCACCGCGACCTTCGAGGGCGCGGACGCGATGTGGCTCGATCCGCGCACCGTGATCATCGCCCGCGGATTGCGCACGAACGACGAGGGCATCCGCCAGGTTTCGGCCTGCCTCGCGGACCAGGGCGTTGCTGTGATGGCGGTCGACCTGCCGTTCGGCACGATGCACCTGATGGGCATGCTGCGCATCGCCGACCGCGACCTGGCGATCTGCTGGCCGCGGCGCACGCCCCACGCCGCCGTCATGGCGCTGCGCGAGCGCGGCTACAGGACGGAATTCCTGCCCGACCAGGAGGAGGCCCAGGCCAACCGGGCGCTCAACTTCGTCACCCTGTCGCCGCGGCGCATCCTGATGGTCGGCGGCAATCCGGTGACGCAGCGCTTCTACGAGGACCTCGGCATCCAGGTCACCGCCACGCCGGCCGACGAGCTGGCCAAGGCCGCCGGCGCGATCGGGTGCCTGACCGGCGTCCTGGGGCGGGGCCCGGCCTAGCTATCGGTCGACCGAGCGCCCGTCGCGCGCGCGCCCAGCACCTCCTCGGTGTGCTCGCCCAGGCGGGGCGGGGCCAGGCGCAGGCTTGCCGGCGTGCGGTCGAACTTGATCGGCCAGCCGGTTCCCTTGTAGCCGCCGGACTCCACGACCATCTGGCGATGCGCGGTGTGGGGATGCGCGACGGCCTCGGCGATGTCGTGGACCGCGCCGCAGGGCACGCCCAGGCGGATGAGCTGGTCGGCAAGCGTGATGCAATCCTGCGTCCGCAGCAGGTCCTCCAGGATCGGCTTCAGGGCGGCGCGGTTGCGATTGCGTTCGCCGTTGTTGATGAATCGCGGATCGTCCGCGATCGCCGGCTTGCCCAGATGGGCGCAGAGCTTGCGGAACTGGGCATCGTTGCCCACGGCCAGGAAGATCGGCGTGGTTGCGGTCGCGAACGTGTCGTAGGGCGTGATGTTGGGATGCGCGTTGCCCACGCGCGCCGGAACCTTGCCCGACACGAAGTAGTTCGCGGCATAGGGATGCAGCAGCGACAGGCCGCAGTCGTAGAGCGCGATGTCGACCAGCTGGCCGCGGCCGCTGCGGCTTCGCTCGTGCAAGGCCATCAGGATGCCGATCGCTGCGTTGAGCCCGGCCGCCAGGTCGACCACCGGCACGCCCATGCGCGTCGCCTCGCCGTCGGGCCGGCCGTTGATGCTCATCAGCCCCGTCACCGCCTGCACGGCCGCGTCGAAGCCGGGCAGGCCGCCCAGCGGGCCGTCCGCGCCGAAGCCGGAGATCCGGCAATGCACCAGGCGGGGGAAGCGCCGTTCCAGCTCGGTCCGCGCCATGCCCCACTTGTCCAGCGTCCCCGGCTTGAAGTTCTCGACCAGCACGTCGGCATCCTCGAGCAGCGCGAGCAGCGCGTCGCGCGCCGCCTGCTGCGCCAGGTCCAGCACGATCCCCTGCTTGTTGCGGTTGACGCCGATGTAGTAGGAGGCGGTGCCCTCGACGAAGGGCGGGCCCCAGGCGCGCGTCTCGTCGCCCTGCGGCGGCTCGACCTTGATGACCGTCGCGCCGTGATCGCCCAAGAGCTGGGTGCAATAGGGTCCGCTGAGAATCCGCGTCAGGTCGACGACCTTCAGGCCGGCCAGCGCGCCTTCCGAGGCCATGAGCTCTTCCTCCCTCCGGGTGTCTTCAATAGGATTTCGGCAGGCCCAGAATCCGTTCGCCGATGTAATTCAGGATCATCTGCGGGCTGATCGGCGCGATGCGCGGAATCAGGCTTTCGCGCAGGTAGCGCTCGACATGGTACTCGCTCGAATAGCCCATGCCGCCATGGGTCATGACGGCGGTCTCGCAGGCGGCGAAGCAGGCTTCGCCCGCGAGGTACTTGGCGGCGTTCGCCTCGGCGCCGCACTCCATGCCGCGGTCATAGAGGTCGGCCGCCTTCATGACCATGAGGTTCGCGGCTTCGAGCTCCATCCAGCACCGCGCCAGCGGGTGCTGGATGCCCTGATTCATGCCGATCGGCCGGCCGAAGACGACGCGCGTCTTGGCGTACTGCGCGGCGCGGGCGAGCGCGGCGAAACCGATTCCCACCGCCTCGGCGGCGATCAGGATGCGCTCGGGATTGAAGCCGTGCAGGATGTAGCGGAACCCTTCGCCTTCCTCGCCGATCCGGTCCGCCGCCGGCACGCGCATGCCGTCGAAGAACATCATGTTGGAATCGACGGCGTGCCGGCCCAGCTTGCGGATGGCGCGTATCTCGACCTTTGCCCGATCGATCGGCGTGTAGAAGAGGCTGAGCCCGTCGGTCCGTCGCTTGACCGCGTCGAGCGGCGTGGTTCGCGCCAGCAGCATGACGCGGCTCGCCACCTGGGCGGTCGAGATCCATATCTTCTGGCCGGAGACCAGGTAGTGGTCGCCCTCGCGCACGGCCTTGGTCTTGATCCGGGTGGTATCGAGGCCCGTTTCCGGCTCGGTGACGGCGAAGCACGCCTTCTCCTCGCCGCGCACGATCGGCGGCAGCATGCGGGCCTGCTGGTCGGGCGTGCCGAAGGCGACGACCGGCTGCAGGCCGAAGATGTTCATGTGCACGGACGATGCGCCGGCCATGCCGGCGCCGGATTCGGCGATGGCGCGCATCATGACGGCGGCTTCGGAGATACCGAGCCCGGCGCCGCCGCAGGACTCCGGCATCGCCACGCCCAGCCAGCCCGACGTTGCGACCGCGCGATAGAAGTCCTCGGGAAATGCGGCGGATTCGTCCTGCGTGCGCCAGTAATTGTCGTCGAAATCGCGGCACAGCCTGGCGATCTGCTCGCGTATCTGTCGCTGCACGTCGTTCGGCGCGAAGTCCATGGCCCGGCATCCCCCGCGGGTTGGCGGCGGGCCAGCGAACAACAGTCCGCGCGCTGTGTCCAGGCGGGAAGGGGAGGGCGTCTGCGCCTAGACGGCGGTCTTGAGCGGGACCGGCGGAGGATCGGCCTCGGGCATCAAGGCCTCGCCGGTGATGCCGAATTCCCGCTTGAACCCGCTCTGGCCCTTCGTGGTGACGACGACCGCGCGGCTGTCGCGCACCCGCTGGATCCAGCCGAGGTCGAAGCAGCGCTCGGCAAGGGCCGCGCCGAGCTGGCCCGCGATATGCGGCCGCCGCTCGCTCCAGTCCAGGCAGGGACGGCAGAAACAGCGCCGCCGGCCCTTGCGCGGCGCCGTGTCGATGGCGAGGCGGCGGAAGAACGCCATGCCGCTCTCCGTCGCCTCGCCGCCGTCATTGGAGAGGACCACGCAACCGCGGGCGATCAGCGCATCCGCCAGCGCCACTCCCAGCCGCCCGGCCAGGTGGTCGTAGCAGGTGCGTCCGGCGCGCAGCGCGTCGTCGATCCGCGACTTGGGGCGGTAGCGCGGCGGGCCCTGCACCGCAGCCACGACCTGCATGCCCTCGAGCATCTGCGCCACCAGCGGCGACGCCAGACGGTAGTAGCGGTGGCGGCCCTGGCTCTGCACCGCCAGAAGCCCGGCCGCGGTCAGCTTGGCCAGGTGGCCGCTGGCGGTCTGCGCCGTCACGCGCGCGCACCAGGCGAGCTCGCCGGCCGTCAGCGCCCGGCCGGCGATCAGCGCCAGCATCATGTTCGCGCGCGCCGGATCGCCGAGCAGGGCGCCGATCTCGGCGATCGCGAAGGGAGAGCCGGTCGGGTTCATGGGTTCGAAGTCTAGACGCCGGACCGGCCGGCGTCATGGCGCATCGCTTCGGCAGCGGCCGAAGCGATCCGCTTCCGACCACCGGCAAATGAAAAGGGCCCCGCTGGCGGGGCCCTTTCCTTGATGCGATCGCTTGCGGGGATCAGGCCTTGATCCACCACTGATTGGCGAACATGTAGCCCGTCGGGTGCATCTTGAAGCCCTGCACCTTCTTGTCCATCCAGGTGAACAGGGCGCGCCAGACCGGCTGCACGATCGGGCCGTCGTCCTGCAGGATGGTCTCCAGCTTGGCCATGATCGCGCGGCGCTTCTCGACGTCGAACGTGGCCTCGGCCTGGGTCAAGAGCGCGTCGAACTCCTTGTTCGACCAGGCCGATTCGTTCCACGGCACGCCCGTGCGATAGGCCAGCGCCAGGCTCATGACGCCCAGCGGCCGGTGCGCCCAGGTGGTGAAGCCGAACGGCACCTTGGTCCAGACCTCCCAGTACTGCGTCGAGGGCATCTGGTTGATCTTGACGCGGATGCCGGCGTCCTTCCACTGCTCGACCATGTTTTGCACGGCGATCAGTTCCCAGTCCGGCTGCGGACGGCAGGCGATCTCGACGTCGATGCCGTTGGGGTGGCCGGCATCGGCCAGAAGCTTCTTCGCCTTGGCGACGTCGCGATCCATCGGCGGCAGCTTAGCGTATTCCGGGTGCACCGGCGACACGTGATGATGCTCGCCGGGCAGGCCGAGGCCCTTGTGGCTCACCTGGAGGACCTGCTTGGAGTCGATCGCCCAGCGCATGGCCTGGCGCACGCGCTTGTCGTCGAACGGCTTGACCGGCTGGAAGCGCGCCGTCGCCGTGTAGGCGGTGACCGAATCATAGAGCTGCACGTGCGGCAGGCCCTTCATCGCCTCCAGCATCGTGATTTCGCCGAGATAGAGCGCATCGACCTGCTTCGACGCCATGGCGGCGATCTTGGCCGCCACCTCGTCGCCAAGGTCGACGATCTCCAGCGTGTCGAGATAGGGGCCGCCGCCCCAATAGCTCGGCCGCGCCTTGAACACCGAGCGGCGGCCGACCTCGTTCTCGACCATCGAGAAGGCGCCGGTGCCGTTCGAGCCGACCTTGAACTCGCCGTTCTCGGCGGGGTCCATGATCATCAGCGGGTAGTGGAACAGGTGCTCGGGGATCGCGATCTGGGCGGTCTGGCCGTTCAGCACGACGGTGAAGTCGTCCTTCTTCTGGATCGCCTGCGCGTCCCACAGCTCGGTGCCCTTCTTGGGATTGCCCTTGGCATCCTTCTCGCCGGTGTCGACTTCCTTCAGCAGGAAGTCCTTCATCAGGCCGACGGTCGACGAACCGACCTTGGAGTCCAGCACGCGCTTCAGGTTCCACACGACGTCGTCGGCGTTGAACTGGCGGCCGTTGTGCCACTTCACGTCCTTGCGCAGGCGCAGGGTCCAGGTCTTCAGGTCCTCGCTCGGCTCCCATTTCTCGCACAGCGACGGCCGGGTGATGTTGTCCGTGCCGGTCACCGACAGGTAGTCGAGGGTCTGCCTGGTCGCATTGGCCGACTCGATCCAGCTGTAGGTGTGCGGGCTCTTCAGGTCCTGGCAGCGCATGCCAAGGCGCAGGGTGCCGCCCTTGGCCGGCGTCTGGGCCTGGGCCGGCGACGGCGCGCTCAGGCCGGCGAAGGCATAGGCGGCCCCGGCCGACATGCCGAGCAGGCTGGCGTAGCGCACGAATTCGCGGCGATCCATGTTCTTCTCGGCCAGCTGGCGCTTGAGTTCCGGAAGAAGGGCGTGGTCCTTGTCCTCTGACATGTCGGCGATCTCCCTGTTGGTTGGGGCTTTCGGCCCGTAATCCCGTCTCAAACTAGGAGTTCACGGCCGGACGCGATGCTTGTCAAGCGACCGCCACTTGGCCAGGGGCGTCCGCCGGAGGTGCCCGCTGCCGGGCGCTTGCGCCGCCTGGGAGGCCGCGCGACACTCGCCTTGGGGAGAAACGCTGGGATGAACATCGCCCGATTGTTGTGGCGAGCGGCGAGGCTGTGTCCCGACCGGCCCGCCCTGGCGCTGGGCGAAACCGTGGTCGCGGACTACGCCGCGCTGGGCCGGACGGCCGCCGCCCTGGCGGGCGGGCTTGCCCGGATGGGCGCGCGGCCGGGCGACCGGGTCGCGCTGGTGATGCGCAACGGTCCCGCCTATGTCGAGGCGCTCTATGCCTGCTGGCACGGCGGGCTCGTGGCGGTGCCGGTCAACGCCAAGCTCCATCCCCGCGAATTCGCCTATATCCTCGAGAACAGCGGCGCGCGCATCGTGCTTTCGACCGCCGACCTGACCGGTGCGCTGGCCGAGGCCGGCGCCCGCGCGGTGATCGTGGCGGACGCGGAATGGCGGCGTCTGTGCCGGGAAGAGCCGCTGGCGCCGGTGGCGCGCGCGGACGACGACGTGGCCTGGCTGTTCTACACCAGCGGCACCACGGGCCGGCCCAAGGGCGCGATGCTGACCCATCGCAACCTCTACGCCATGACCCAGGGCTATCTGACCGATGTCGACGACGTGCCGGCGGGCGCCACGATCCTGCATGCGGCCCCGATGTCGCACGGCTCGGGCCTCTACAACTTCCCCTTCGTGCTGCGCGGGGAGCTGCAGGCGATCCCCGAGAGCGGCGGGTTCCAGCCCGACGAGATGCTGCGCCTGTTCCGCCGGCATCGCGACGTGGCGCTGTTCGCCGCGCCCACGATGGTCAAGCGCCTGGTCGACCATGTCACCGCGGCGGGCGCGGGGCTCGGCAACCTGCGCACGATCGTCTATGGCGGCGGGCCGATGTACGTGGCGGACTGCAAGGCCGCCTTGGCCGCGCTGGGCAACCGGCTCGTTCAAATCTATGGCCAGGGCGAGACGCCGATGACCATCACCGTGCTGCCCCGCGCGCTGCACGCCGACACGGCCAATCCCCGCTACGACGCGCGGCTGGCGTCGGTCGGCGTGGCGCAGAGCGGCATCGCGCTGCGCGTGACCGACGGGGACGACCGCGACGTGGCGCCGGGCGAGGTCGGCGAGATACTGGTCGGCGGCGACACGGTGATGAAGGGCTATTGGAACGACCCGGCCGCGACGGAAAAGGCGCTGCGGGGCGGCTGGCTGCACACCGGCGACATGGGGACGCTGGACCCGGACGGGTTCCTGACGCTCAAGGACCGGTCCAAGGACCTGATCATCAGCGGCGGATCGAACATCTATCCGCGCGAGGTCGAGGAGGTGCTGCTGGCCCAGCCCGGCGTGGCGGAGGCAGCCGTGGTCGGCCGTCCGCATCCGGAGTGGGGCGAGGAGGTGGTCGCCTTCGTCGTGCCCGCGCCCGGCGCGCCGGTGACGCCGCAGCAGCTCGACGCGGCGTGCCTCGCCAGCATCGCCCGCTTCAAGCGGCCCAAGGCCTGGCGCTTCGTCGACGCCCTGCCGAAGAACAACTACGGCAAGGTGCTGAAGACCGAACTGCGCCGGCTTGCCGGCGAGGCCGCGCATGAGTGAGCCGGCCGCTCCCGACGCCTCTGCCGCGGAGCTGATGCCGGAAGAGCTGGCCTATCGTCCCCCGTCGGGTTGGGTCGGCGCGGCGACAGCCTGCGCGGCGGTGCTGGCCTGCGCCATCGTGTTGAACCAGCTTCTCAACCTTGGCTTCTTCGTTAACTTCGTGTTGCTGGACACGCGCTACCTCTATGTCCTCGCGGCGCTGATGCTGCCGCTGGTCTTCCTGTGCTACCCCGCTTCGGGCAAGGCGAATGCCTTGGGGGTTCCCTGGTACGACGTCGCCGCCGCGACGGCGGCCTTCGTGATAGGGCTGTGGCTTGCGTGGAAGGCCGAGCGGGCCCTGTCCGAAGGATGGGAATACGCGGCGCCCGCGACGGCGATCGGCCTCAGCGGCGTCCTTTCCGTGCTGATCATCGAAGCGCTGCGGCGCACCGGCGGACCGGTCATCGCCGTGATCGTGCTTGCCGTGGCGCTCTATCCGGTCGTCGCCGGCAGTATGCCCGGTCCGATCCGCGGCTTGACCCAGCCTTTGCCTGACGCGGTCGCCTACCACATCCTCAGTTCCGAGAGCGCCTTCGGCATTCCGATGCGGGCCTTCGGCGAGATTGTCGTCGGCTTCATCGTGTTCGGCGTGGCGCTCAACTACACGGGTGGCGGCAAGTTCTTCAACGACGTGGCCTTCGCGCTCGTCGGCAAGTATCGCGGCGGCGCGGCGCAGGTCGGCGTCGTTTCCAGCGCGCTGCAGGGATCGATCAGCGGCAGCGTGATCTCGAACGTCATCTCCAGCGGCGTGGTGACTATCCCGGCGATGAAGCGCACGGGCTTTGCCGCCGACTACGCCGGCGGGGTGGAGGCGGTGGCGTCGACCGGTGCGGTGCTGATGCCGCCGGTGATGGGCTCAACCGCCTTTGTGATGGCGTCGTTCCTCGGCAAGCCCTATTCCGAGATCGCGCTGGCCGCCACCATACCTGCGCTGCTGTTCTATTTCGGCCTGATGGTGCAGATCGACGCCTATTCGGCGCGCCGCCGCCTGTCGGGCATGGCGCGCGAGGAATTGCCCAGCATCGGCGCTGCGCTCAAGGACGGCTGGGTCTACATCCTGGTCTTCGTGGTCCTGGTCTTCTTCATGCTGAACGAGAAACAGGAGGCGATGGCGCCGTTCTATGCCACGGGCGTGCTGCTGGCCATCAACCAGGCGCTCAAGCGCCACCGCATGGACCGGCGCAAGACGATGGCGTTCCTCAATGCGCTGGGCCGCGCCCTGGCCGAGCTGGTATCGGTGCTGCTCGGCGTCGGCTTCATCGTCGGCGCCTTCTCGATGACAGGTCTCTCTGGCACGCTCGCCAACGATCTTGTCTATCTCGCCGGCGACAAGCCGATCGTCCTGCTGCTGATGGGCGCCCTGACCAGCTTCATCTTCGGCATGGGGATGACGGTCACGGCCTGCTATATCTTCCTGGCAATCGTGCTGGCACCGCCACTGGTAAAGGCCGGCCTCGATCCCCTCGCGGTCCATCTCTTCGTGATGTACTGGGGAATGATCTCGTTCATCACGCCGCCGGTGGCGCTGGCCGCCTTCGCCGCGGCGCCGATCGCCCAGACCAGCTTTTTCCGCATCGGCTGGCAGGCAATGAAGCTGGGCACGATCATCTACATCGTGCCGTTCGTGTTCGTGCTCAGCCCGGCGCTGGTACTTCGAGGGTCATGGACCGATATTGTGTTGGTGACGGGAACCGCGTTCGCCGGCGTTTTCGTGGTGGCTTCCGCAATGCAGGGATACATGATCGGCCTGGGCGCCATGCCGTCCACACTGGCCGGCTGGATCGGACGCGCCCTGTTGCTGGTGGGCGGCCTCGCCATGATGGCGCCGGGCGGGGATGTACTGGGCCTGGCATTCGGGCGCGTGGGACTGGATGTGCTGGGTCTGGCGATCGCGGTAGGCGGATGGCTGGTGGTCCGCCTGCAGCGGGACCGGCCTGCCATGGTATGATTGCCAGAACAACGCCTGCAGGGAGGAATCACCCATGAAACATCGCCTCGCAGCCTCGATCGCGCTTGCCGTTTTGCTGTCGCCCGCTGTTGCGCTGGCGCAATCAGGACCGATCAAGCTGCCGGAAACGTTGGCCTGGACCGCCTATGACGTGGGCTCGGGCGGCTATAACCAGGCGGTCGCGATCGGCAACGCGCTGAAGAACAAGCTCGGCGTCAACCTGCGCGTCCTGCCTGGCAAGAACGACATCTCGCGCACGCTGCCGGTGCGCGAGGGCAAGGTGCAGTTCTCCGCCAACGGCGTCGGCGGCGCTTACCTGGCGCAGGAGGCGGTGTTCGAGTTCGGCGCCAAGGATTGGGGGCCCCAGCCCGTCCGATCGCTGATGCTCAACAATTCCGATGCGCTGCTGACGATCGTCACGGCCAAGGACGCCAACATCAAGACCATGGCCGATCTCAAGGGCAAGCGCGTGGCCTGGGTGGTTGGCGCGCCGTCGCTCAACCAGAACATCACGGCGCTGCTGGCCTTCGCCAGCCTCACCTGGAAGGACGTGACGCGAGTCGATTTTCCCGGGTTCGGGCAGGCGATGGACGGCATCATTGCCAACCAGGTCGATGCGGCGTTCTCGTCGACGATCTCGGGGCAGGCCTACAAGATTGCCGCCTCGCCGCGCGGCATCCAGTATCCAACCGTGCCTCATGCAGACAAGGCGGGCTGGGCCAGGCTCAACAAGACGGCGCCGTTCTTCATTCCATTCATGGGCACGGAGGGCGCGGACATGTCGAAGGACAAGCCGGTGGAGGCCGCCACTTATCCCTATCCGGTGCTGATGGCCTACGACAGCGTGCCGCCGGACCTCGCCTACAACATGACCCGCGCGATGGTCGAACTGTTCAACGACTACAAGGATGGCGCGCCGGGCAACAACGGCTGGGCGCTCGACCGCCAGCGCTTCGACTGGGTGGTGCCGCTGCACGATGGCGCGATCAAGTACTTCAAGGAAATCGGCAAGTGGTCCGACGCGCTGCAGAAGCACAATGACGGGCTGGTCAAGCGCCAGCAGGTGCTTGCCGCGGCCTGGGGCGAGACGACCAAGTCGGCCCCGGCCGACGAGGCGGGCTTCGCCAAGGCGTGGATGAAGGCCCGCGCCGACGCGCTGACCAAAGCGGGCATGGAGCCGGTGCTGACCGAGTGGTAGGGCGGGACTAGCCCGCCAGGTCGATGGCGACGGGGGGCAGGCCCGCGACGGCGCGGTCCCACATCGTCCGGTAGGCGCGTTCGAGACTGCGCGCGAAAAGCGGCGTGTCGAACAGCGGCGCCGTCCGGCGGTTGGCGGCCAGGGTCGCGCGCAGGGTCGCGAGGCGCGTCGAGTCCTGCGCCAGCGCGACGGCCAGGCGTTCATAGCCCTGCGCATCGTCGGCGACCAGTTCCGCGAGCCCGATCGCGCCCAACAGGCTCGCGCTGACCCGCGACGCGAAATGCCGGCCCTTGAGCGCCACCACCGGCAGGCCGGCCCACAGGCAGTCGCTGGTCGTGGTGTGGCCGTTGTAGAGCAGGGTGTCGAGCGCGAGGTCGGCGAGCGCGAGGCGCTCCAGGTGCCGCGGCTTCGGCACGTTGGGCGAGAACGCCAGCCGCTCGGGCGCCACGCCGGCCTGCCGGGCGGCGGCCTTCAGGTTGCGCGTCGCGGCGTCGTTCTGGTGCATGAGCCACAGGACGCTGCCCGGCACGGCGCGCAGGATCGCCAGCCACGACCGGAAGGTCGCCTCCGTGATCTTGAACGGCTGATTGAACGAGGCGAAGACGAAGCCTTCGTCCGGCAGGCCGAAATCGCGTCGCGACGCCCCGGTCGAGGCAATCGCCTGGGCGTTGTCGTTCGGCTGATAGGCGTGCGGCAGGAAGACCGGCTTCTCCGGCCACAGGCCCGCCTGGTCGGCCGGCAGCACGACATGATCGACGATCGCGTAATCGAAGAATCCGGCGCCGCTGCTGCCGGGGAAGCCGAGGAACGTCGCCTGCACCGGGGCGGGCCGTATCGCGCAGATCGCCTGGCGGTGGCCCTGGGTCCAGCCCATCAGGTCGACCAGGATGTCGATCCCGGCGTCGCGCATCGCCGCGGCGGCCTGCCGGTCCGACAGCGCCAGCAGGTCGACGAAGCGATCGGCGCCGGCCTTGATCGTTTCGCGGTAGCTGCCGCCATTGTCGCGGCCATAGGAGAAAAGCTGCACCTCGACCGCCGCGCGGTCATGCGCCGCAAACAGCCCGCGGGTCAGGTGGCCGACGGCATGGTCCTGCAAGTTCGCCGACAGATACCCGATCCGCAGCCGCTCCTTCGCTTGCGCGGGCGGCGCCGGCGCCAGGCGCGGGGTCGCCCGCTCCAGCGCGCCGGCCCAGGCGCGCGCGACCGCGGTGTTGCGCGTGGCGTCGTCGCAGCGCCCGATATTGCCGAGCGGCGGTTCGGCCGGGGTTGCGCCGCGCGACAGCGCCGCGTCGATGTCGCGATCGACCTCGCGCGCCAGGGCTTCGTGCCGCGGCCAGTCGCAGGCGTGCTGGAACTGGTACATCAACTCGGCGCGGAGCGTCGGATCGCCGGGCTGCAGCGCGCGCGCCCGCTGGTTGGCCTGGATCGCGTCGTCGATGCGCCACAACCGCTCGTAGGCGCCGGAAAGGTCGCGCCAGGCATCGGCATCCTGGGGCGCGACCTGGGTCACGTCGCGATAGGCTTCGGCCGCGCCGGCGGCGTCGCCCAGGGTCAACAGCGCGTTGCCGAGATTGGCAAGCAAGGCCGCGTCGCGAGGCCGCGCGGCGAGGCCCCGCCGGCTGGCGTCGGCGGCGTCGCTCGCCGCGCCCAGGCGCAGCAGGACGGCGGCGAGGTTGCACAGGATATCGGGGTCGCCGGCATGCGCCGCGTCGGCCTGGCGGAAGGCGCGCTCGGCCTCCGCGAACCGCTCCAGCCGAACCAGCGCGTTGCCGAGATTGAAGGCGGCATTGCCGTGGCGCGGGGCGAGCTTCAGCGCATGGGCGGCGGACTGGGCGGCCGCGCTGGCATTGCCGCGCCGCAGCAGGATGGCCGCCATCAGGGCATGCGGATCGGGGTCGGCCGGGCTGGCGGCGGCGAGCTGCCGGCACAGCGTCTCGGCGCGGTCGAACTGGCCCTGCTGCGCCAGCCGCGCCAGCTCGGCGCGAAGCTGGGCGCGCGCCCCCGGCGATCCGGCCGCGCCCTGCTTGGCCATGCGGCGTCGTTCGTTGCGGTTCATGGGCCGCGACAATAGGGGCTCGGGCGCAACCCGCCAATCCGCGCCCGATGGTCCCCGGCAACGGCTTCGCCTAGGATGGCCGACGTCGCGGCACGAGGAGGCAGTGGATGGCGGGGCGGTTGCAGGGCAGGGTGGCGCTGGTGATCGGCGCCGGCTCGGTCGGTCCGGGCTGGGGCAACGGCAAGGCGACGGCCGTGCTGTTCGCGCGCGAAGGCGCCAATGTCTTCGCGGTCGACGTAAACCTGGACGCCGCCAACGAGACCTGCGCCATCATCCGCCACGAGGGGCACGAGGCCACCGCCTACCAGGCCGATGTCAGCAAGTCCGACCAGGTCAAGGCGATGGTCGATGTCTGCCTGGCCTGCTACGGGCATATCGACGTGCTGCAGAACAATGTCGGCATCGTATCGGTCGGCGGGCCGGTCGCGCTGGACGAAAAGGAATGGGACCGCGTCCACGACGTCAACCTGAAGAGCTTCTTCCTGGCCTGCAAGCACGTGCTGCCGCACATGGAAAGCCGGGGCAAGGGGGCGATCGTCAACATCTCGTCGATCGCGGCGATCAGGTGGACCGGCGTTCCCTATCTCAGCTACTACACGACCAAGGCGGCGATCAACCAGTTCACCGTCGCCGTCGCGATGGAATACGCCGCCAAGGGCATCCGTTGTAATGCCGTGCTGCCCGGCTTGATGAACACGCCCATGGTCCACGCCTCGCTGCCCGGCGCCTATGCCAAGGGGGACGTCGACAAGATGGTGGCGATCCGCAACGCCCAGTGCCCGACCGGCAAGATGGGCGACGCCTGGGACGTGGCGAACGCGTCGCTGTTCCTCGCCAGCGACGAGGCGCGCTACATCACCGGGCATTCGCTGGTGGTGGACGGCGGCATCACCTTGAAATTCGCATGATCGGGCTGCCACCAATTTGCCATATCCCTGTGGCATCAGGCCGATGGGGGATTGGCGTGCAACGAAGGACAGGATCGCAATGCGACAGGCTTTGAAGGCGCTGTGCATGGCCGTGGCGCTCGGCCAGGGCGTCGTGACGCTGGGCTTGGGAACCGCCCCGGCCGCCGCCCAGGAGCAGGTGGCGGGGCCGGTGCTGAAGGAAGCCTACGACCTGTACCAGGGGGCCCGCTATCCCGAAGCGGCGGCCAAGTTCGAGCAGGGGCTGCGGATGAACCCCTCGCGCGCCCAGGCGGCGGTCGCGTTCTTCCTGCTGGGCGAGAGCTACATGCAGACCGGCGAAGCCTTCAAGGCCAAGGCCAACTACGAGGCGTCGCTGCAGGCCGATCCGCAGAGCCAGGTCAGCCAGCAGGCGCGCGAGCGCTTGGGCGCGATGGCCTCGGCAGGCGCGAATACGGGCCGCAGCGCCGGGCCGCCGCCGGCGCAACCCGGCGCGGCCGGACAGGTGTTCGACTCCACCGGCCGCTCGCCGGCCCCGCCGCCGCCGCCACCCCCGCCGCCGCAGACCGCCGGGCGCGGCCAGGCCTTGCCGCCGCCTGCCGGCCGGCCGCCGCAGGCGGCATCCGCGCCGCCGGTCGACATCTTCCAGCCCGGCACCGCGATCAAGGACTGCGAAGCCTGTCCCGCCATGGTCGTCATCCCGCCCGGGCAGTTCCAGATGGGCTCGCATCGCGGCGACGACGACGAACGTCCGGTGCATCTGGTGACGATCCCTCGGCCGATCGCCGTCGGGCGGTTCGAGGTGACCTTCGCCGAATACGACGCCTGCGTCGCCGCCGGCGGCTGCCGCAGCAACGTCAGCGATCGCGGCTGGGGCCGGGGCGCGCAGCCGGTCATCCACGTGACCTGGAACGACGCCATGGACTACACGCGCTGGCTCAGCGCCATCACCGGCCGGCGCTACCGCCTGCCGTCGGAGTCGGAATGGGAATACGCCGCGCGCGGCGGCAGCCAGGCCGAGGACGTGTTCGGCGCCGGCCAGGCGAACTGCGAGGGCTGCGGCAGCCCGTGGGACGGCAAGCGTCCGGCGCCGGTCGGGCGGTTTGCGCCCAACGGGTTCGGCCTGCACGACATGCTGGGCAACGTGTGGGAGTGGACGCTGGACTGCCGCAACGACAACTACCGCGGCGCGCCGCCGGACGGGTCGCCGTGGCTTGCCGGCGACTGCTCGCGCCGCTCGCTGCGCGGCGGCGGCTACAAGGACGGCGCCAGCAAGGCGCGCGCGGCCTATCGCAACAAGGACCCGATCACGGACCGCGATCCCGACAACGGCTTCCGCGTGGTGCGCGAGCTGCCCTGAGGGCAGGCGCGGCGGCGGGCCTACGTCTTCGTCCGCCGCAGGCGGCGGAATATCGGCGGGGTGATCGCCAGCACGATCAGCAGCCGAAAGGCGTGGTGCGTGGCGACGAAGGCGATGTCGATCGACAGCGCCAGCGCGACCAGGCTCATCTCGGCCAGGCCGCCGGGGGCATAGGCCAGAACCAGGGCTGCGATCGGAAGCCCGGTCAACTGGTGCAGCACGGTTGCCGACAGCACCGCGATGGCGATGGTGATCCCGGCGAAAACCATGGCGTGAAGAATGGCGGTTCGGACCTCGCTGAGGCGCGTCCCGGCGAACCGGCAGCCGACCCCCACGCCCATCACGACCTGCGCCGCCGAGATCAGCTCGATCGGCGGCCGCGCGGCGGTAAGCCCGGTCATGTGCGCCGCGGCGCTGGCGATCATCGGCCCCAGCACCTGCCAAGCCGGAAGCCGCAGGCGCTTGCCGAGAATGCCGCCGATCACCGCGCAGGCGCCCAGCTTCGCGAGCTCGAGCACCGGCACCTCGAGCATTCCCACGTTGGCGGCCGCCCGTGCCGCCGGCGAATAGTCCATGAAGATGCGAAACCAGATCGGGATGGTGAAAACGGCGATGAGGATGCGCACGGCGTGGGTAAGCGAGATGATGCGCTCGTCGCCGCCCATCTGCGTGCCGACGATCGTCATCTCGTTGAGGCCGCCCGGTGCGGCCGAGAAGAACGAAGTCGTGACGTCGACGCCCGCGACGTAGCGGAAATAGAGCACGCCGGCGCCGAGCGTGGCGGCGCAGTAGACGAGGAGTCCGCTGAGCGGCAGGGGCCAGGCGCCGAGTTGGGAGAACAGGGCGGGCGTGAAGCTGCTGCCCAGCATGACGCCCAGGATCGTGACCATGGCCATGCGCAGGGGATGCAAGCTGCGCACGGGCAGGCCGTAGAGCGCCGCCGCGGTCACCACCGTCATGGCGCCGATCATCCAGGGCAGGGGCGTCTGCAGCCACCAGCACACCACGCCCCCCGCCGACGCCAGCAACAGGGTCATCAGGATATGAGCGACGTTCAAACGATGAACCTGCCCAGCCGCACCGCGGTCTGGCCAGGGGTCAGGCGCTTCGAGGGCATGATCAGCACGCAGTCGTCGTAGGGCGTGCGCACCTCGGCGGTCCCGTCATGGGCGATGGTCGTGCCGGCGCGGGGAATGACCTCCAGGCCGCTATAGTCCTCGATGAAGGCGAATTCGGGCGTGCTGACGGTCACGGCCTGCGTCACCTCGACCACGCGCTGCGGGCTGGGGCGCGTCGCGGGCAAATGCGGCGCCGCGTCGGCCGGGTCGATCGCGCCGGTGACCACCAGGAACCGCAGCGTCGTCTCGATCGCGATGTCGACCGCGAGCTGCGTCCAATGCTGGCCGCATTCCACGAGCAGCGCGTTCCGGGCGCTGGCCGGATCGCCGAAGCCGCCGTAGTCGCGCATGCGCCGTCCCGCCGCGTGGCCGCCATCGACCACGACCAGCTCCGGCACGCCGACCTGGCGCGCCAGCTCCAGCCCCTTGGCAAGGGGTCCCGACAGCACCAGCGGCCGCGCCGTTGTCTGCATCGAGTGGACGTCGAGCAGCAGGTCGGCGGTGTCGATCAGCGGCCGCAGCTCGCGCGCCCGGCGCAGTTCGATCGACGTGCGCGGCCCGTCCAGCGTGGCGACGTCCCACACGCGGTTGAAGTCCTCGTCGACGTAGCGCGAGGCGGTCGGGTTCAGCGGATCGAAGCGGCGATAGGCGTCGACGTTGCAGAGCGCGACCGTCAGGCGGCCGCGTCGCGGGCGGATGCCGCGCTCGTGAAGGAAGGTCGCGGCATGGGCGCCGCACAGCTCGTTGCCGTGCACCAGCGCCGTCACCACCACGTGAAGGCCGGGCTGGCCGCTGTCCCAGGCGACGACATAGGGAATGCCCGTGCCGCCGTCGCGGAAGCCGGCGATATCGGGCGCGGCGATCTCGACCACCGGCGGCTGGGTCATGACGCGGCCATGCGCTGGATCAGCCGCCGCAGCATCGCCTCGCACTGCGCCACCTGGTCCAGCGCGATGAACTCGTTGGGCTTGTGGGCCTGCTCGATGCTGCCGGGCCCGCACACGATGGTGGGCAGGCCGACCTGCTGGAACAGCCCGGCTTCGGTGCCGAACGGCACCTTGCCGGTTGCGTTGGCGCCGGTCAGCGCCTTGCCCAGGGTGACGACCGGATCGTCCTCGGACGTGTTGAGCCCGGGGATGTGGCTGAGCTCGCGCCATTCGAAGCCGGTCTTGGGCTGCTTGGCCCGCATCTCGGGCACGAGCTCCCGCTCGGTGAATTCCTTGATCTCCGCGAACAGCGCGTCGGGATCGTCGCCGGGCAGGTGGCGGAACTCGAAGTCGAACTCGCAGCGCAGCGGCACGATGTTGAGCTGCGTGCCGCCGCGGATCACGCCGGTATGCACGGACGTGTAGGGCGGCTCGTAGGTCTCGTCGTACGGCCCGTTGTCGCGGAAGTGCCGGGCCATGGATTTCAGCTTCGCCACCGTCTCGGCCGCCGCCTCGACCGCGTTGACGCCCAGATGCGTCAGGGCGGAATGGGATTCATGCCCATGGACCGTGCAGCGCCAGCTCTTCTTGCCCTTGTGGCCGACCACGACGCGCATCTCCGTGGGCTCGCCGACGATGCAGGCCTGCGCCTTCAAGCCCCGCTTCACCAGCACGTCGATCAGCCGCCGGACGCCGAGGCAGCCGACCTCCTCGTCGTAGGAGAAGGCGAGATGGATGGGCTGGCGCGGCCTGGCCTTGACCATGTCCGGCACCAGGGCCAGGCAGACCGCGACGAAGCTTTTCATGTCGCTCGTGCCGCGGCCGTAGATCAGCCCGTCGCGCTCGACCACCGTGAACGGCTCGGTGTCCCAGGGCTGGCCGTCCACCGGCACCACGTCGGTATGGCCGGACAGGATCACGCCCGGCGCCTCGCCGCCCTTGCCGCCCACGGTCGCGAACAGGTTGGCCTTGCGGCCGTCCTCGCTGGGCACGATCTCGCTGGCAATGCCGTGCCGGGACAGGTAGTCGCGCACGAAATCGATCAGCGCCAGGTTGGAATCGCGGCTGGTGGTGTCAAAGGCGATCAGCCGCTCGATCATGGCGCGGCTGGCGGCGCTCGGCTGGGTCATGCTGCGGTCGGTCCCGATGGCGGGCTGGTTCCCGTTGATTTTTGTCAGTATGCCCGGTTCCGCCGGGGGGCGGAAGCCAATGCCGCGCATGGTACATCTGCAACACCCGGCGGCGGCGACTGGTGGTTTTGCCCGGCTAGGCGCAGCCGGCACGCCGGGTCATAATGCCCGCCAAGGGCCGCTGGACGGCCCGCGACAGGGCATGGAGGTTCAGGCATGGTTGGGAGCAGCGTTTCGCGCCGGCGTTTGGGCGCGATGGTGGGTGGCCTCGCGGCGATCGGGTTCGCCGGAGGCCTGGCCGGCGGGGCTGTGGCGCAAGCGGCGGAGCTTTCGATCGGGCTGGGGGCCGAGGTCACGTCGATCGATCCGCATTTCCACAACCTGTCACCCAACAGCAACATCGCCCAGCATATTTTCGACACGCTGGTCCAGCAGGACGAGCGCCAGCGCCTGAGTCCGGGCCTGGCGGAATCGTGGCGGCCGCTGGAAGACACGACCTGGGAATTCAAGCTGCGCAAGGGCGTCAAGTTCCACGACGGATCGGACTTCACGGCCGAGGACGTGGCCTTCACGGTCAAGCGGGCGCCCAACGTGCCGAACAGCCCGTCGTCCTATGGCATCTACCTGGCCCCGATCGCCGAGACGGTGATCGTCGACCCCTACACGGTGCGCTTCAAGACCAAGGGGCCGTACCCGCTGTTGCCGACCGACATCTCGAACATCTTCATCGTCTCGCACAAGGTCGGCGCCAACGCGACCACCGCGGACTACGACAGCGGCAAGGCCGCGATCGGCACCGGCCCGTTCAAGCTGGTCGAGAACAAGAAGGGCGACCGCATCATCCTGGCGCGCAACGACGGCTACTGGGGCACCAAGCCGGCCTGGGACAAGGTGACCTTGCGGCTGCTGACCAACGACGCCTCGCGCGTCGCGGCGCTGCTGGCCGGCGACGTGCAGATGATCGAGGTCATCCCGACCCAGGACATGGCCAAGATCAAGGCCAACAAGGACCTGACCGTCTCCAGCGTGGTCGGCAACCGGATCATCTACCTGCATGTCGATTCGGCGCGCGACCAGAGCCCCTTCGTCACCGACAAGGCGGGCAAGCCGCTCGACAAGAACCCGCTGAAGGACGTGCGGGTGCGCCGCGCGATCTCGCTGGCGATCAACCGGGCGGCGATCGTGGAGCGCGTGATGGAAGGCGAGGCGCTGCCGGCCGGGCAGCTGCTGCCGGACGGCTTCTTCGGCGTGTCGAAGAACCTGAAGCCGGACCCCTACGACACCGAGCGCGCCAAGAAGCTGCTGGCCGAGGCCGGATACCCCGACGGGTTCGGCATCACCATCCACGGGCCGAACAACCGCTACATCAACGACGCCAAGATCGTGCAGGCGGTTGCTCAGATGCTGGCGCGCGTGGGCATCGACGCCAAGGTCGACACCATGCCGAGCAACGTGTTCTTCAGTCGCTCGTCGAAGCTGGAGTTCAGCCTGATGCTCGTGGGCTGGGGCTCGGGCACGGGCGAAACCTCGTCGCCGTTGAAGTCGCTGCTGGCGACCTTCGACCCGTCCAAGGGCTTCGGCCCGTCCAACCGCGGCCGCTACTCGAACCCGAAGATGGACGCGATCCTGGAAAAGGCGCTGGCGACCGTGGACGACGCGGCGCGCGAGAAGCTGCTGGCCGAGGCCTGCGAGGTCGCGATCGGCGATCTCGGCATCATCCCGCTGCACTACCAGATCAACTCCTGGGCCATGAAGAAGGGCCTGACCTACGTGGCGCGCACCGACGAATACACGCTGGCGCACGAGGTGAAGCCGGCGAAGTAGCGGCCCGCCCGTCGAGCCGCCCCGCGCATCAGCGCGCGGGCCGCTCCATCGCATAGTAGGCGAGCGCGTGGCCGCGGAAATCGGCCATGCGCTCGTAGGCCATGCCGATCTTCTCCATCACGCGGGTCGAGGCGCGGTTCTCGGGCCGGGCGATCGCCATGACGCGCCCGAGCCCGAGCACGTCGAACGCGAAGTCGCGCGCGGCGAGGGCGCCCTCGGTCGCATAGCCGCGGCCCCACACCGCGTTGTCCAGCATGTAGAGGATCTCGGTCTCGCCGAATTCGGGCAGGAAGCGCAGCCCGAGATGGCCGAGGAACCGGCCGCTGGACTTTTCGACCGCGGCCCACGGGCCGTAGCCGGGATCGCGCCAGTGTCCGATGAAGTGCTCGACCAGCCGCGTCGCCGCCTGGGCCGGCGTCTCGCCGGTGGGCGGGAAGAAATGCATGACGGCGGGATTGCCGCGGATCGCGGCATAGGCCGGAATGTCGTCCAGCGTGAACGGGCGCAGGTGCAACCGCGCGGTATCGATCGCCGTCACCGCCTATTCCACCATGAACTGCTCTTTCAGGATCCGCTCGCTCAGATGCTGGTCGGGATCGAACAGCAGCGTCAGCGACACCTTGCGGTCCGAGCGGATCTTGACCTTCGAGACGTCGCGCACCTCGGTCATGTCGGCCACCGCGCTGACCGGTCGCTTGTCGTGCTCGAGTATCTCGATCTCGACCTTGGCCGTGCGGTCGAGCAGCGCGCCGCGCCAGCGCCGCGGGCGGAAGGCGCTGATCGGGGTGAGCGCCAGGATGCCCGCGTTGAGCGGCAGGATCGGCCCGTGCGCCGACAGGTTGTAGGCCGTGCTGCCGGCGGGGGTCGACAGCAGCAGCCCGTCGCAGATCAGCTCGGGAATTCGCTCGATGCCGTCGATGGTGATCTTCAGCTTGGCCGCCTGGCGCGTCTCGCGCAGCAGCGAGACCTCGTTGATCGCATAGGCCTCGACCGTGGCGCCGTTGACCGCCTTGGTCCGCATGCGCAGCGGGTTCAGCTTGACCGCCGAGGCCCCCTCCAGCCGCTCGATCAGCCCATCGGCGCGGTACTGATTCATCAGGAACCCCACCGTGCCGCGGTTCATGCCGTAGATCGGCACGTTGCGCGTCATGTTGTGGTGGAGCGCCTCGAGCATCAGCCCGTCGCCGCCCAGCGCGACGATGACGTCGGCCTCGCGCTCGTTCACGTGCGGATAGCGGGCCTGCAGGTCGGCGAGCGCGGCCTGTGCGGCCTCGCCGCGCGCGGCGACAAAGGCGATCCTGGAAAAGCTCATGGGGCCCCGGAAACCATGGGTGGGGAAATTGACCGTGGAAGCGGCGGCAGTATAGCCTCGCCCGCGAGGTACACCAGCCATCGTGCGACCAGCTCGCGCGGACGGCGCAGGAGGGGAGGCGGGGGATGCGGTTTCGCGCGATGGTCCTGGCGGCGGCAGTGCTGGCCGCGGCGGGCGGAACGGCCACGGCCGAGGACCGGCATGCCGGCTACTACTACCCCCAGCAGGTGACGACCGAGGAATACGTCGCCCGGGCCAAGGCGCTGCCGGTCTATGACCGCAAGGCGCGGCTGGAGTTCGTCAACCAGCTTATGCTGCAGGTGCTGGGCAAGCCCTATGCGCCGCAGTTCGTGCTCTACGCCAAGGGCGACCAGGCGGAGAAGGCGATCCTGGTCGCGGTCAGCGGCGATTTCGCCGCCACGCTCTATCGCATGCGCGCCTTCCTGGCGATGATGACCACGCTGTCGCGCCAGACCGAGCTGTTCAAGGAGTTCAAGGTCGACGATCTGTTCACCTTCTTCGACCAGCTCCGCATGCTGGGCTTCGAGCAGCTCACGGTCAGCGACGGCAAGGACTACGCCCACCAGATCACCTTCAAGTAGCGCCGCCCCTGGGAAGCGACGGCCGCATCGGTGTCGAGGCTTTAATTAAGTATTTCCATAATTATAGAATTAAATAAACGATAACATTTCGGCGGGCGCGTCCCGGTCGCGCATTGACGGTTCTGGTATATTTCTATATATATCGAAGTATGAAATCCGCGGCGGTCGTGATCGCTCTCGCGGCGCTGGGCCAGGACAACCGGCTGGACGCGTTCCGGCTGCTGGTCCAGGCCGGACCTGGCGGGTTGCCGGCGGGGCAGCTGGCGGCAAAGCTGGACCTGGCCGGACCGACGCTCACCTTCCACCTCGGCCAGCTCTTCCATGCCGGCCTGGTTCACCGTCGGCGCGACGGGCGGTCGATCGTCTACGCCGCCAATTTCCCGGCGGTGGAGCGGCTGATCGCCTATCTGGGGGCGAACTGCGCCGGCTCTGGGTCGGCGGCGCCCCAGGCCGCCAATTCCAACCGCGGCGGCAGGCCGCCCGGACCGCGCCGGCCGCGCCGCGGCTGACGGCGACCGCGGGCTGACGGCAACCGGCGGGCTGACGGCGGGCGGCGCGGCGTGTTACCAGGGTGTGACGCAGGCCGCCACGGATCGTTCGCCGCCCGATGCCGTATTGGATCTTCATCTCCGCGTTCGGCACGGCGCAGATCCTCGCCTGGGGCACGTCCTACTACATGCCGGCGGTGCTGGCGAAGGCGACCGCGCTGGAGACGGGCTGGCCGCTGACCTGGGTGGTCGGCGGCTTCACCTTGAGCCTGCTGGCGGCGGGCCTGATCTCGCCCAAGGTCGGACGCACGATCGACGAGCATGGTGGCCGGCCGGTGCTGGCGGCGAGCGCGGTGGTGCTGGCGATCGGGCTGGCCTGCCTGGGAATGGCGCCGAGCCTGCCGCTCTATGTCGCGGCGTGGATCGTGGTCGGCGTCGGCATGGGGGCCGGGCTCTACGATGCTGCCTTTGCCGCGCTGGGGCGCATCTACGGCGCGGCGGCGCGCGGACCGATCACGACCCTGACCCTGTTCGGCGGCTTCGCCAGCACGGTGGGCTGGCCCCTGGGCGCGTTCCTGCTCGAGCGCTACGGCTGGCGCGGCACCTGCCTGGTCTTCGCGGGGATCAACCTGTTCGTGGTCTTCCCGCTCTATTTCTTCGGCCTGCCGAAGCGGCCGCCGGCGCCGGTGGCCCATGCCCAGCCCGCGGCATCGCCGGACAAGCAGGGCAGCGGGACGGCCGGCGACGGGCGCGGCCCCTTCGCGCTGGTCGCGCTGGCGCTGACCGTGAACGCGGTGGTGACCGCGGTGATCTCGGTCCACCTGATCACGATCCTGCAGGCGCGCGATATCGCGCTCGCCGCCGCGGTAGGGCTGGGGGCGCTGGTGGGGCCGAGCCAGGTGGGCGCGCGGTTCCTGGAGATGTTCTTCGGGCGCAACCTGCACCCCGTCCACACGATGCTGATCTCGACCCTGCTGGTGGCGGCGGGGATCGGCTTGCTGCTCGCGCACCTGCCGGTCGTGGCGTTGGCGCTGATCCTCTATGGCGCCGGCATGGGCATCCGCTCGATCGCGCGCGGGACCATGCCGCTGGCCCTGTTCGGGGCCCAGGGCTACGCGACGCTGATGGGCAAACTCGCGATGCCGAGCCTGCTCGCCTCGGCCCTGTCGCCGTCGGCCGGCGCGTGGCTGATCGACCATTGGGGCGTGGACGCGACCATGGCGGTCCTTTTCGCCCTGTCGGTCGCCAACGTGGCGCTGATGCTCTGGCTGCTGCCCTGGGTCGGGCGCCGGCCGATCTAGGCCTTGGGCGCGGCGCGGAAGCGCGTATCGCCGTCGCGCTTCAACTGGTCGACCAGCGCCACTTCCCAGGTCAGGTAGTCCTTCATCGCCTGCTCGACGCCCTTCTGGTTGTCGTAGGGCTTGTACCAGACGTCGTCATGCGCATCGGCCCAATGCTCGTCGCCGGCGACCAGCGGCAGCCCGGCCTTGCGCCACGCGGCCGTGCCGCCGTCCAGCGCCAGCACCTTGCGCGTGGTCGCCTTGGCGAGCTCGGCCGCGGCGAAGCGCGCGTTCACCCCGTCGGGCGAGGTGACGACGACCGGGCCGTCGCCCGGCAGCGTCGCGACGCTCCGGCCCAGCCGCGCGCGGATCGCGAACCAGGCGCCGGGGATGTGGGCCGCGCGGTAGGCGAGGCTGGTGTCGAGGTCGACCACCACGGCCCCGCCGCGCTTCAGCGCCGTATCCAATGCCCCGGCCGCGATCGTGGCGACGGCGGGCGGTTCGGCCAGGAGCCTGACCGGCTCCTCGCCGGTTTCGAGCTTCTGCCCGGCCAGGGCGTCCTTCAGGACATAGACCTCGTCCCAGCCCATCTGGAGAAGCCAGTGCGCGGTCATCGTCGCGCGCACCCCGTCGCCGTCGACCAGCACCAGACGGGAATTGCGCGTGCCGACATAGAGGTCGGTGGACTGCACGAGCTGGCCGCCGGGCGCATGGCGCGCGCCGGGAAGGTGGCCCTGGCGGTACTCCTCTGACGTGCGCACGTCGAGCAGGTAGAATGATCGCTTGTCCCGCTCGGCCGCGAAGCGCTGGACGCCGGCATGGTCGATCGACTTGACGCCGAAGCGTCTCCCCACGCCTTCGGCGGCGGCCTTCGCCTTGGCCAGGCCTTGCGCGCTGGGGGCAGGGGCGTGCGCGGTCTTGCCGTGCGCCAGCTCGAGCCCCGCCAGGTGCCAGCCCATCGTACCGTTCTTCAGCGCCACCACCTTGTTCGGGATGCCGGCGTTGATCAGCGACTGCGCGCCGATGATGCTGCGCGTGCGCCCCGCGCAGTTCACCACCACAAGCGTGTCGGGCGAGGGCGCCATGTCGTGCACCCGGTAGACCAGCTCGGCGCCCGGGCAGTCGATGCCGCCGGGAATGCTCATGCGGCTGAACTCGTCCATCGGCCGGCTGTCGAGGATGACCATCTTCTTGCCGGCATCCATCCATGCCTTCAGCTCGGTCGGCTCGATGCGCGGCGTGTCGTCGTGGTGCTCGACGAACTCGCCGAACGCCTTGCTGGGCACGAACACGCCGGAGAAGACCTCGTACCCCGCCTGCCGCCAGCCCTCGACCCCGCCGCGCAGCACGGCGATGTTCTTGTAGCCCCGGTCGAACAGGCGATAGGCGGCGGTCTGCGCCAGGGGGCCGCCATCGTCGTCGACCACGACCACGCGCGTCGACCGGCGCGGCACCAGCGCGTCCATGCGCGTCTCGATGTGGCTGAGCGGCATCGAGGCGGCGAACAGCAAGTGCCCGCGCGAGAACACGCCTTCCTCGCGCACGTCGAGGATCGCGAGCTCTTCGCCGTCGCGGATCATCGCCTTCAGCTCGCCGGGCGCGATAGCAAGCTGCGCGATGTTCGGGTTGGCCGGGAAGGTCTTGTACGCTCCGCCGTCGTTGCGCGCGAAATTGATGCGGCCGGGCAGGTGCTCCAGGCTGAGGCCGTAGAGATGCAGGTGCAGCGACGGCTCGCTGCCCAGCACCTCGATGGTGTGGAAATCGTCGGGCAGGAAGCCGACCGCGTTGCCCTTCTCGACCGTCAATTCGCCGCGCTTCTCCAGCCGGCCCTCGCCCGGCACGGCGCGGTTGTCCGTGCGCTCGTAGAACACGTTGTGCTCGCGCCCGAACACGCCCGAGATCACGGCCCAGGTGGTGTGGTTGTGCGGGGGCTGCGCCTTGCCCGGCACGCCGGCCGAGGCATAGAGCGCGAAGCGGTGGTCGGCGTCCTCGGCCAGGCGATAGATGCGCCCGTGCTGCCCCTCCGACACCGCGAACTGCTCGCGCGGGAACAGCTCGGCGCGCGAGGCCAGGCTGGTCAGCAGCGGCTTGAGCCGGTCGAGCGCCGCCGGCGTGACGCCATGCTCGGCCTCGATCGCGCGCACCTTGCCGATGGTCTCCACAACGGCGGCGTGGCGCTGGTCCATGATCGACATGAGGGTTCTCCGGCGATTAATCAGCGTTGGGTTTCTTCGTACCATCCGCGAAGGCGGGGGCGTAAGACCGTTACAAACGTGTTCAAGTTTCTGCGAAGCCAAGCTATCCGATCCGATGTCTTAGAGTCCTTTTGGAAATTTGGTTCAATGAGCGATGCGCCTGAGGAGGAGGGAGCCGAGAGCGACGTGGATCATGGCTTCGGAGACGTCGAGGCGCTGCTCGTAGTCGCGCACGAGACGCCGCCAGCG
>JADLEG010000276.1 GCA_020846275.1 Alphaproteobacteria bacterium | reverse complement strand
GCGATCGAGCGCGCCGAGGACCGGCTGCGCCGCCGCCAGGACCGCGACTTCGCGCGCAAGACGGCGACGCGCAAGCTGCGCCTGCCCGGCAAGCTGGCGGACTGCACCGCGGGCTCGGCCGAGGGCACCGAGATCTTCCTGGTCGAGGGCGACTCGGCCGGCGGCTCGGCCAAGCAGGCGCGCGAGCGCAACACCCAGGCGGTGCTGCCGCTGCGCGGCAAGATCCTCAACGTGGCCTCCGCCAGCGTCGACAAGATGCGCGGCAACCAGGAGTTGGCCGACCTGATCCAGGCGCTGGGCGGCGGCATCGGCGGCGAGTACGACGACGCCAAGCTGCGCTACGAGAAGGTCATCATCATGACCGACGCCGATGTCGACGGCGCGCACATCGCCTCGCTCCTGATGACGTTCTTCTATCGCGAGATGCGCGGGCTGATCGAGAACGGGCACCTCTATCTGGCGCAGCCCCCGCTCTATCGCCTGAGCCAGGGCGGCAAGGTCGCCTTCGCGCGCGACGACGCCCACAAGGACGAGCTGATGGCGGCCGAGTTCAGCGGCCGCGGCAAGGTCGAGATCAGCCGCTTCAAGGGGCTGGGCGAGATGCCGGCGATGCAGCTCAAGGAAACCACGATGAACCCGGAGAAGCGCGCGCTGTGGCGCGTCGTCATCCCCGACCGCCGCCAGGAGGAGAACCGGGCCGAGGCGCGCAAGACCGAGCAGCTCGTCGAATCGCTGATGGGCCGAAAGCCCGAGCTGCGCCTGGAATACATCCAGAAGAACGCCAAGCTGGTGCGCGATCTGGATGTCTAGCGCCTGACCGCGTCGCCAAGGCGCCCGCGCTTCGCGGAACCGCCGATCGCACGAGAAGTTCGCTCTACGAAGCGACGCTAGAGGACATGCAATGGCCAAGAACACGATCTGCCTGTGGTTCGACAAGGACGCCGAGGCTGCCGCGCGTTTCTACGCCGAGACGTTTCCCGGCAGCGCGGTGGGCGCCGTGTTCCGCGCACCCAGCGACTACCCGTCCGGCAAGGCGGGCGAGGTGCTGACGGTGGAATTCACGGTCGCCGGCGTCTCCTGCATCGGTCTCAACGGCGGACCCCTGTTCAAGCACAACGAAGCCTTCTCGTTCCAGATCGCCACCGACGACCAGCAGGAGACCGACCGCTACTGGAACGCCATCGTCGGCAATGGCGGCCAGGAGAGTGCCTGCGGGTGGTGCAAGGACAGATGGGGCATCTCCTGGCAGATCACGCCGCGCGTGCTGACCGAGGCGCTGGCGGTCGGCGGCGAGGAAGCCAAGCGGGCGTTCCAGGCGATGCTGGGCATGACGAAGATCGACGTGGCCGCGATCAAGGCGGCCCGGCGCGGCTGATCTCGTTAGATCACATTAAGTTTAAATTAAGAACGATTTTCTTACACAAATTGGCAATCCGGGCCTACACTCCACTGCGCCAAGCTTGCGATGATATAGCCAGCACAACCCCTCGCAGGTAGCGGAGGTATTCTTGACCGATCGAACCCGGACGGCCCTGGCCGTCGCCAGCGTGCTATCCCTCGCCCTTCTCGCCCAGGCTTCCCAGGCGCAGGCCGGGCTCGCGATCCAGAGTTCGACGGTCGGCGGCGTGCCCACGGGCGTTGCCTATGCCGGTTTCAACGACCTCGCCCTGGGTTCGGCCGGCGGCTGGTCGCTCGCCAGCAACGGGCAGTCGATCCAGGTCCATTTCGGCGGCGACGCCGCGGCGGTGCAGGGCGCGGTCGGCGGCATCAACGCCGCCCCCTACCTGTCGAACAACAACGGCGCCGCCTTCGGCACGCCCAACGGCGCCGACGGCTCGACCTACCTGACCACGGGCAGCGCCAGCAACGTCGCCGGCGCGCTGGTCGAGCTGGTCTTCCCTAGCGCGGAGAAATACCTGGGCCTGCTGTGGGGTTCGGTGGACAGCTACAACTTCCTCGACTTCCACGGCGCCAACGGCCTGATCGGCACGATCGGCGGGAACGACGTCACGAACTCGGCCAACGGCGACCAGGGCGCGCAGGGCACCTACTACGTCAACATCACCTCCGACGAGGCCTTCACCCGGGTCGTCGCGCGCAGCAACGGCTATGCCTTCGAGTTCGACAACCTGGCCTTCAACCCGACCAGCCCCAATGGCGACCCGGTGCCCGAGCCGATGACGCTGTCGCTGCTGGCGGCCGCCCTGCTCGGCCTCGGCTTCGCCGTGCGTCGCCGTCACGACGCGGCGCGGCGCGCTGTCCCGCGCTGCGGGGAATAGTCGCCCGCAACCTGGGCCCGAGCGCAGGCCGTACGTCTTGACTCGTACTTTCACCGATTCCATCTAGACGTCATGTCAACGCATTGGATCCTGTCGGCCGCGCTCGCTGGCGCTCTAGCGGCGACCGCGGCCGGAACGGGCGGCGCCCAGGCGCAGACCCGCCACGAGCAGATGTGGTCGAGCTACGACCCGACCGAGATCAACGGCGCGCATGGCGGCCGCAAGCTGCCGACCTTCGTCGCCGGCGACCCCTTCGGCGGACCGCCGGGCGCGCTGGCGGATGCCGTCGCCGAGGCCATGAACGGCGGCCGGGCGATGGACCAGGCAGCTGCCCAGCGCGCGCCGCTGCGCGTGCTGATGCTGTTCAACGCCACCACCCGCACCGGGCCGCGGATCTGCGACCGCAGCCAGCCGCCGCCGGTGGCCGATGTCGGACCGCAGGGCGGCGCGGTCGACCTGGTCGCCACCTATTGCCGCGGCGATGCGCCGCAGACCCAGGTGCTCGCCCGCATGGACGGCCTCAGCGGCGCCACCGACCCGCGCTTCCGCGACTTCATCAAGCAGGTCATGCTGTCGCTGTTCCCGTTCCGCAACCCGGACATGCAGGGCGACAATTTCCCGGACTGAACGGCGGGCTACTCGATCACCTCGTCGGCCCGGGCGATCAGCGCGTCGGGCAGAGTGAGGCCCAGCGCGCGGGCGGTCTTCAGGCTCACGACCAGGGTGTAGCGGGTCGGGTTCTCCACCGGCAGCGCCGCAGGCGTGGCGCCGAGGGCGGGATCGTTGAACGCCACGCCGGTGATCGTGCCGCCGCTATCGCAGCAATTCCGCCAATTCGTTCCACCCACAACGATCTGCTATGCTCCTCCCCCTGTGTCCGTGCAGGAGGGGAGCCCATGTCGAGCAAGACCGCCGCCGCCCTGTCCGCCGCTCTTTCGCTCGCCGCCCTCGCGCTGGGCGCGCCTTCGCCGGCTTACGCCGCCAACCTTCGCATCGCGCTGCAGGACGACGCCGGGCCGCTCGATCCCGCGGTCAGCACCGCCTTCACCGGGCGGATCGTCTTCGCCGCGCTGTGCGACAAGCTGGTGGACGTGGCGCCCGACCTTTCGATCGTGCCGCAGCTCGCCACGCGCTGGTCGTGGTCGGCCGACCGCCTCGCGCTCGACATGACCATCCGCGAGGGCGTCGTCTTCCACGACGGCGAGAAGCTGGACGCCGAGGCGGTCAAGCAGAACATCGAGCGCTACAAGACCGCCTCCTTCTCGGTGCGCAAGGCCGAGCTGGCGCCGGTCACGGGCGTCGAGGTCGTCGACCCGGTGACCGTGCGCTTCCGCCTCGACAAGCCCTACGCGCCGCTGCTCGGCGTGCTGGCCGACCGCGCCGGCATGATGGTCTCGCCCAAGGCCGCCGCGGCGGCGGGCGACAAGTTCGCGCTGAAGCCGGTCTGCGCCGGCCCCTATCGCCTGGTCGAGAACGTCGTCAACGACCGCACGGTGGTCGAGCGCTTCGACTCGTACTGGGACAAGGCCGCGGCGGCGTTCGACCGCGTCAGCTACCTGCCGATGCCCGACACCTCGATCCGCCTGTTCAACCTGCTGTCGGGCAATGTCGAGATCGTCGACCGCGTGGCCGCCACCGACCTGGCCCAGGTGCGCGCCGACAAGCGCGTCAAGCTGCTCGCGGCCACCAGCCTCGGCTACTACAACATCGTCATCAACACCGGGGCCGGCGAGCTTGGACAGAAGCCCTTCGCGACCAACCCGAAGCTGCGCGAGGCGTTCGAGCTGGCGATCGACCGCGAGGTCATCAACCAGGTCGTCTTCAACGGCGAGTTCGTGCCGAACAACCAGCCGGTGCTGCCCGACAGCCCCTACTACGCCAAGACGCGCCCGATGCCGAAACGCGACGTGGCGCGCGCCAAGGCGCTGGTCGCGGAAGCCATGGGCGGATCAGGCGGCGCGCCGGTCAAGCTGCGCATGTATATCGGCACCGACAGCGCCGTGCAGCGCGTGGCCCAGGTGATCCAGGCGATGACCGCCGAGGCCGGGTTCGACCTGCAGCTCGAGGCGCTGGAGGGCACCACGATGGTGTCCAACACCTCGAAGGGCAATTTCGAACTGGCCTTCGCGATCTGGAGCGGGCGCGCCGATCCCGACGGCAACATCAGCGTCTGGCTGGCCTGCAACGGCTTCCTCAACTGGGGCAAGTACTGCAACAAGAGCGTAGACGAGGCGCTGGCCAAGGCGCGCTCGCTGACCGACGTGGCGGAGCGCGCCGATCTCTACCGCATCGCCGCCGAGGGCTACCTCGCCGACCGGCCGCAAATTTTCCTCTACCACCCGAAATGGCTATGGGCGGTCAGCGAGAAGCTCGACGGGTTCCAGCCGCATCCCGACGGGCTGATCCGCCTCAGAGGGTTGAAGCTGCGACCCTAGCGCTGCAGGACGGG
>JADLEG010000275.1 GCA_020846275.1 Alphaproteobacteria bacterium | reverse complement strand
GTCCTGCTTGCCGCAGCGGTGCAGCGGCTCGCCGCCGCTGAAGGGCAGGCGCGACAGGATCGCCACGCCGTTGTAGCCCTTCATGCCGTGCACCTGGCGGTGCGCGAAGCCCATCTCGGCGAAGGGCGCGTGCGGGAACAGGTCGTCCGGCACCTTGGTCTCCTGCAGGCACAGGACGTCCGGGTTCAGTTCCTTCACCAGCCGGCGCACCAGGCCGAGCCGGATGCGCACGGAGTTGATGTTCCAGGTCGTGATCCGCATCGGCGGGGTTCAGCCGATCGTGACGCCGAGCTTGCCCACCTTGTCGATCGTCCCTTCCAGCTTGTCGCCCTTCACCACCGGGCCCACGCCCTCGGGCGTGCCGGTGTAGATCAGGTCGCCGGGGAACAGCTCGACCAGGCCCGACAGGTAGGAAATCGTCTCGGGGATGTTCCAGATCATCATCTTCAGGTCCGAGCTCTGCTTGACCTGGCCGTTGACCTTGAGCTCGATCTTGCCGGCCGCGATGTGGCCGATCTTCGAGGCCGGCACCAGCGCGGTGCAAGGCGCGGAATGGTCGAAGCCCTTGCCCATGTCCCAAGGCCGTCCCTTGTCGCGCGCGGCGATCTGCACGTCGCGGCGCGTCATGTCCAGGCCGCAGCCATAGCCCCAGGCATGCTCCAGCGCCTTGGCCTCGGGGATGTTGGCGCCCTGCTTGCCAATCGCCACCACCAGTTCGAATTCGTAGTGCAGGTTCTTGGTCTGCGGCGGATAGGGGACGACGCCGCCGTTCTGCACGATCGCGTCGGCCGGCTTGCAGAAGAAGAACGGTGGCTCGCGGTCCGGGTCGAAGCCCATCTCGCGCGCGTGCGCGGCATAGTTGCGGCCGACGCAGTAGATACGGCGCACCGGAAAGCGCTTGGCTTCGCCCTCGACGGGCACGCTGGGAACTTCCCAAACGGGGATGGCGTAGGCGGTCATTCGTCTCGCGTCCTGGCGGTGGAGGGTTGGAAATTGCGGCCGAAGGGTCAGAAGATATACGCCCTGCCGCCGACGATTCCCAGCGGCCATCGGCCCGCCCGGAACAGCCGCAGCTTGGCCGCGAAGGGACCGCCGGTCGCGTCCGCACCGGCCAGCAGCGCCAAAGCCGCCTGGTAGCAGGCCTGGGTGGCGGCACCCGCGGCGACGCGGATCAGCGCCTGGTCGGCGACGCCCGCGGCGGCCGCGGCCATCGCCGCCGCGCCGATCGTCGCGTCATGCGCGGCCATCGTGACGGCTGTCAACTGCTTCATCGTTGCCTCGCTCCCCGCGGTCGCTTCGGCCCGCAGCAGCAGCGCGACGCGAAGCCGCTCCTCGGCGTCCCACCAGCGCCGATCCCAATCCGGGGCGGCGGCGACGCGGCCCGCCGTTTGCCAGTCGCGCACCGGTGCGACCGTAGCCACCAGATCCAGTCCCGCCAGATAAGCCGAAAGTTCCGCGCGTTCGCCCGGCTCCAGCGGCGCGCCCAGCGCCGCGAACCACGAGGCGTGCGGGATCGCCGCGAGAAGGTCGCCGGCGACGGTGGTCATCGCTTTCCAAGCCCGGCCGTGACGCAAGAGGAAAGACGGAGGTCACGCCGCCCTGGGCAATGTCGGCAGCCTCAGGCCAAGCTCGACCTCCACCAGCTGGCGGGCGCGCTTGACGTAGTCCACGCGCATCTCCTCGTTCTTGCGCTGCTTGATGCCGAACCGGCGGAACTGGGCGTTGTTGATCGAGCCGTCCCTGCCGAAGAAGGCGGGCAGCATCGGGAAGTAGCGGTCGATCGCGTCCTGCACCGCCTTGCGCCCCTCCTCGGTCTTGCACAGCTCGGTGCAGAATTCGCGGCCGAACTGGGCGTGAAAACGTTCCTCCGGCATGGTCATGCGCGCCAGGTTGCGCAGGGGATGGAACGAGCAGGTCGACAGGTCCTCGACCTGGATGATCTCCGCCATGTCGGCCAGCAGCTTGATCACGCAGAACTCGGCCCAGGTCTTCATCGGAAACTCGAAGATCGACAGCGGCTTCTTGCCGTGCGGGGTCATCTCCTGCATCGGGATGCCGATCTTCTCGCCCAGTTCGCGGAAGCGCACGTGGTGCCCGTATTCCTCCATCGCCACGCGGCAGGTCAGCCACTTGGCATAGGGCGTGGGCGCCAGCGCGATGGCCGGCTCGTCGAACACCTGCGCGCCGTAGAGCTCGTTGACCGCGTGGCTGCGCACGATCTTGCGCACGGCGGTCTTGTAGTCCTCGGGCTGGCGCTCGAATTCCTGTTCGTCGCGGACTTGCAAGGCGGGAGCGGCAGTCATGGCAGGTCCTCCTAGAGCACCGCGTCGGTGTTGAAGGCTTCGAGGTCGGTTTCCAGCGGCGTGAAATGCGGCGCAAGGGCGGCCAGATCGCCGTCGACCGCCTGGCCAACGGGACGCGGCTGCGAGAACACGAACACCTCGCGGCCGCGAATGCCGAGGAGCTGGCCGGTGACGCCATCGCCGTCGGGCGAGCAGAGCTGCGCGGCCAGCGCGCCGACCGGCGCGGCGTCGATCTTCAGCGCGCGCTCCTTGTAGGCGGCCTGGGCCGGGCTGGCGGGCTGGATGGTTTCGGTCACGCGGGTATGGGCGAAGGGCGCGATGGCGTTGCAGGCGACATGGCTGCGCGCCATGTCCATCGCCGTCACGCGCGTCAGCCCCATCAGCCCGGCCTTTGCCGAGGCATAGGCGGCCTGGCCGTAGTTGCCGTAGAACCCGGCGGTCGAGACGATGTTGAGAATGCGGCCCCAGCGATAGGGCTTGCCGCCGCGCCCGGCCTTCGCCTGCTCGCGCATCAGCGGCGTGGCGGCGTTGATGGCATAGAAGGCGGCGGACAGGTTGTTGCGGATCACCGCCTCCCAATCCCGGGGCTCGGCCTTGAACACGAAGCCGTCGCGCAGGATCGCGGCGTTGTTGACCAGGATGTCCAACCCGCCGAAGCGCCGCTGCGCCAGTTCGACGGCGGCCCGTGCCGAGGCGGGGCTGGCGATGCTCTCGACATGGGCGGCGGCATTCGCGCCCAAGGCTTCGGCCGCGCCGCGCGCCACGCCGGGATCGGCGCCGTCGCCGGCGATGC
This sequence comes from Alphaproteobacteria bacterium, assembly GCA_020846275.1. Classification (GTDB taxonomy): domain Bacteria; phylum Pseudomonadota; class Alphaproteobacteria; order JAEULC01; family JAEULC01; genus JAEULC01. The sequence continues at coordinate 16,632 of JADLEG010000275.1, read as the reverse complement.
CGGTGCCGTTGTCGGCGATCACGATCTTGGCGCCGGCGGCGTGCAAGGCCTTGGCGATCGCCAGGCCGATGCCGCGCGCCCCGCCGGTCACCAGCGCGACGCGCCCGGCGAGATCGGCCGCGGCGGTCATCGCGCACCCCCGGCCGCCTGCTGCGCGCGCTCGGCCTCGGTGTAGAAGGCGTCGGCATGGATGTCCTCGCGCCGCAGCCCGCGCTGCTCCAGCATCGCCGTCGCGGCCTCGACCATCACCGGCGGGCCGGCCAGGTAGGCCTTGGCGCCGTCCAGCTCGGCCAGCGCGCCGGCAATGTCCTCGGCCACCGTCTGGTGCACGAAGCCGGCCCGGCGCTTCGTGCCGGCCGCGGCGGCCGACAGGACCGGGATGAATTTCAGGTTTGCGTGCTGCGCCGCCAGGGCCTGGAAATGCGCTTCGAGGTAAAGGTCGCGCTCGTCGCGCACGCCGAAATACAGGCGGATCGGCTGGCGCATGCCAAGGGACAGCGCGGTCTCGACGATCGACTTGATCGGGGCCAGGCCCGAGCCGCCGGCGACCGCCAGGATCGGGCCGGCGTGCTGCTCGCGCAGGTACGAGCTGCCATAGGGCCCCTTGACCCTGACCGTGTCGCCGCGCTTCAGCCCCTTGGCGACATAGGCGCTCGAAACGCCGCCGGCGACATGGCGGATGTGGAACTCGATCTCGCCGCCGCCGTCGCGGTCCGGAACGTTGGCCATCGAATAGTCGCGCGGGGCAAGCGCGTCGAAGCCGAGGGCGGCGTACTGGCCGGCGGAGAAGGTGAACGGTCCGCCCTCCGCGATGCGGAGCCGCACGAGCTTGATGTCGTGGGTCAAGTCCCCGAGCGCGGCGACGCGGCAGGTCAGATCGCGCAGGGGATGCGAAACCAGGTCGTCCGCCTCGAGCCAGCCCAACTCGGCATCGCTCTGGGGCATGGCGCGGCAGGCGAGGATCAGCCCCTGCGCGCGCTCCCCGGCGGTCAGCGCGTAGTCCGAGTAGGGCGTCATCTCGATCGCGCCGCGGTACAGGCGCGATTTGCAGGCGCCGCAATTGCCGCTGCGGCAGCCATGCGGGAACGGCGCGCCCTGGGCCAGGGCGGCTTCCAGCACGGTCTCGCCGGTCTCGACCCGGATCGGGGCCGGCCAGTGGCGCAGGACGACGCTGTGGCTCATGGCGGTCGGCCGGAATGTTGGCAGGTCAAATTGTTTGATAGTCCAACAAATATGACGAAATGGTTGACACGACAAGTCCCAGCAACGCCATTTTCTCGCGGGCGAGCACGAGCGCGCGCGCAATTCGCCGATTGGCAAGAGGTGGGGGCGGCGTTATCCTGGCCACAATAGAAAAACAAGCGGCCGACGGCGTTTGCGTTCGGCCGCGATGCTCCAGGGGAGGTTTCATGCTCACGCGTCGTCATGTGACAGGCGGTCTTGCCGTAGCGGCCCTGGCGGGGCCGGCGATCCTGCGATCGGGCGCCGCGCGCGCGCAGCAGGTCACGCTGCGCATGCATCATTTCCTGCCGCCGGTCTCGAACGGCCATGCCAAGTTCCTCGCCCCCTGGGCCAAGAAGGTCGAGGCCGAATCGAACGGCCTGATCAAGATCGACATCTTCCCGTCGATGCAGCTCGGCGGCGCGCCGCCGCAGCTCTACGACCAGGCGCGCGACGGCGTGGCGGACCTGGTTTGGACCTTGCCGGGCAACACGCCCGGGCGTTTCCCGCGCATCGAGACTCTCGAACTGCCCTTCACCGCGCACAAAACCGCCGTGGTCAACAGCCTGGCGCTGCAGGAATTCGCCGGCAAGCACCTCGCCGAGGAGTTCAAGGAGGTGCACCCGATCTGCTTCTGGGCGCACGACCACGGCCTGATCCACTCCACGCGCCAGGTCAAGACGATGGACGACCTGAAGGGCCTGAAGCTGCGCTTCCCGACCCGGCTCTCGGGCGAGGCGCTGAAGGCGCTGGGCGTCAACGCGATCGGCATGCCGATCCCGCAGGTGCCGGAAAGCCTGGCGCAGAAGGTGATCGACGGCTGCGTCGTACCCTGGGAGGTCGTGCCGGCGATCAAGGTGCAGGAACTGACCAAGTTCCATGCCGAGATCCCGGGCTCGCCGACGTTCTATACGGCCACGTTCATTCTGGCGATGAACAAGGCGAAGTACCAGGCGTTGAGCCCCGAGGCGAAGAAGGCGATCGACGCCAATTCCGGCATGGCGGCGGCGAAGATGGCCGGCACCGTGTGGGACGAGGCCGCCGTGGTCGTGAAGGACATGGTTCAGAAGCGCGGCAACACCATCACGGTGATCGCCGAGGACGAGGTGAAGCGCTGGCAGGCGGCGACCAAGCCGGTCGTCGACGCCTGGCTGGCGGGCAGCAAGGACAAGGGTTTCGACGGCGCCGCGCTGCGTTCGGACCTGCAGGCACTGATCCAGAAGCACAGCAAGGCGTGAGCGTCCCGGCCGAGGGCGAAACCCGGGCGGGCGCCGCGGCCGGAGGCCCGCGGCGGTTCTCGCTGGAGCGCTGGATGCTGCGCATCAGCGAGGGCATGGCCGTGCTGGGCGGCCTGGCCGCGACCGCCGTCGGCCTCCTGATCACCGCCAGCGTGCTGCGGCGCTGGCTGTTCGACCAGCCGGTGCCGGGCGACTTCGAGCTGGCGCAGATGCTGACCGCGGTCGCGGTGTTCGCCTTCCTTCCGGTCTGCCAGCTCAAGCGCGGCAACATCATCGTCGATTTCTTCACCGCCACCGCCCGGCCGCGGACGCGCCACGCGCTGGACTGCGTGTCCTGCCTGCTGTTCGCGGTGTTCGCCCTGTTGATCTGCGTCGGCACCGCGCGCGGCGCCGCTGACGCCTTCCGCAGCCATACGACGACGATGGTCCTGGGCGTGCCGACCGGCTATGCGATGAGCATCGGGGCCGTATGCACCGCCTGGCTGGTGGTCGTCAGCCTCTACACCGCGGCCCGCGAGGGCATCACGGCGGCAGTGACCGATCGCCGATGAGCGGAACCCTGCTCGCCATCGTCATGTTCGCGCTGATGCTGGTGCTGATGGCGGTGCGGGTTCCGGTCGCGCTGGCGATGTTCCTGGTGGGCTCGGCCGGCTACCTGTCGATCATGGGGCTGGCGCCCTATCTTAGCTACCTGAAGTCGACGCCCTATTTCCTCTTGTCCAACTATTCGCTGTCGGTCATTCCGCTGTTCATCCTGATGGGCGCGCTGGCCGAGCAGTCCGGCATCAGCCGGTCGCTGTTCACCGCCGCCAACGCGCTGATCGGCCACCGGCGCGGCGGCGTCGCGATGGCGACGATCGGCGCCTGCACGCTGTTCGGCGCGATCTGCGGCTCGTCGGTCGCCACCACCGCGACCATGGGGCGCGTCGCGCTGCCCGAGATGCTGCGGCTGGGCTACGCGCCCGGCTTCGCGACCGGCACGCTCGCCGTCGGCGGCACGCTGGGCATCCTGATCCCGCCTTCGGTCGTGCTGGTGGTCTATGCGATCACGACCGAGCAGAACATCGCCAAGCTGTTCATGGCGGCGCTGATCCCCGGCCTGCTCGCCTCGCTGTTCTACCAGTGCACCATCGTCTACCTGGTGCGCCGCAATCCCGAGAAGGCGCCGGCCGGCCCGCGCAGCACCGGCGGCGAGCGCCGGACGGCCGTGATGCAGGTCTGGCCGGCGGTGGTGATCGCCATGGCCGTGGTCGGGGGCATCTATGGCGGCATCTTCACCCCGACCGAGGGGGCCGCCGTCGGCGTCGCGGCGACGCTGGCCGTGGCGCTGACGCAAGGGCGGATGGGCTGGCCCGCTTTGCGCACCAGCCTGGTCCAAACCGCCGAGACCTCGGCGATGATCTTCGCCATCCTGTTGGGCGCGGACGTGTTCAACGCGTTCCTCGCGCTGTCGAAGATGCCGGAGACGGTGGCCGAGGCGATCGTGGCGACCGGGCTTCCGCCCTACGCGATCGTCTCCTGCCTGATGCTGTTCTACATCCTGCTCGGTTCGGTGATGGACGAGCTGGCGATGATCCTTTTGACCCTGCCGGTGTTCTTCCCGGTCGTGATGGCCCTGGATTTCGGCCTGCCGCCCGAGGAGACCGCGATCTGGTTCGGCATCCTGGTGCTGATCGTCGTCGGCATCGGGCTTACCGCCCCGCCCGTCGGGCTCAACGTGTTCGTCATCAGCGGCATCGCGCGCGACGTGCCGATGGCCGACACCTATCGCGCCGTCCTGCCCTATCTGGCCACCGACGTGACGCGGCTGTTCCTCGTGGTGGTGTTTCCCAGCCTGGCGCTGGAATTCGTGCGCTTCCTGACCTGAGCGCCGCAGATGCAGACGCACAAACGCCCGGCCAGGGGGGTGGACCGGGCGTTCGTGCGGGCTTTTGAAGCCCCGGACCGGCAGGGGAAGACCGGCCCCGGCGTCGCCACCGCTTGGATGGCGAGCACCTATGCAATTGAAGATGGGGCCTGCAGCGGCGATCCCTATCTTGAGAATTGCATGCAAGGAATGCGGGATTCGCATACCTTAGGTGCCGATCCCCGCCGCCAAGGTATTCGCCGGATGGCGCCCACCGCTCCCCGCACCAGACGCAAGACCCCGCCGCGGGAGCGGGGCCCGGTGAACCGTGGGGTGCTGGAGGAGTTGATCGGCTACCACCTCCGGCGCGGCCAAGTGGCGGTGTTCCAGGATTTTGCCGCCGCCATGGGCGGCATCGGCCTGACCCCCGGCCAGTTCGGCGTGCTGGCCCTGATCCAGGCCAACCCCGGCCTGAGCCAAAGCGCGCTGGGCCTGGCCATGGGGATCGACCGGTCGTCGGTCGTCGCGGTGATCGACCGGCTGGAGGATCGCGGCCTGGTGCAGCGCGCCGCGGCGGCCAACGACCGGCGGTCCTACGCGCTGCGGCTCAGCGCCGACGGGATGCGCCAGTTCGCCGTCGCGCTGAAGCGCGTGTACGCGCACGAGAAGAACATCGCCCGGCGCCTCACCGTGGCCGAGCGGGCCCAATTGCTGGCGCTGCTGCGGCGCGTGGGATAGCGGCTTGCGCGTGGGGGACAAATTGCGACGCAGGGCATTGGCCGGACGGACCGATTTATGGACGCGATCGAGGCTAGGTGCGAGCAATTCGGTCACCCTCCCTGCTACTAAAGGCCGCTTGCCTTCACCTCGACATTATTTAAATCAACGGGCCATTGCTTAAATAGCGCGGCTGGGCCAGCATTCGCGGCGTGAGCAGCGACCTAGCGACTGGGCATTGTCGAAGAGGTCACCGGACGCAAGCGCGGTCGGGTTTTCGGCTATCGTGCATATTTGAACATCCTGAATGAAGGCACCGCACCGATAGTCGGCACCTGATCCCTGTCCGCCGGGAACGACCCTCTTGCCCCTGTTTGCCGGCGGAAGCTTTGCGCGGCCGCCTACTGCGCGGCCTGGACGATCCGCGGCGGCGCGTGACGCGCGGCCGCGCGCGCGGCGACGGCGGCGCCGAACGCGCGGAACATCGCCCCCGACAGGGGCCAGGACAGCGCGCGGGGATGCTCGGGATGCCACTGCACGCCCAGCGCGAAGGCTCGCGCATCCTCGACCCGCACGGCCTCGACCAGCCCGTCCGGCGCGGTCGCCTCGACCGCCAGGCGCGGCGCCAGCCGGTCGATGCCCTGGGAATGCAGCGAGTTCACCATCACCTCGCCCGGCCGGTCCGGCAGCAGCGAGCGCAGATAGCCGTTGGCGCTGAGCGAGACAGGGTGCACGGCATTGTAGCGGTCCTCCGGCGCCCAGTCCTTGCGCGAGCGGTGGTCCATCTTGCCTTCGACCTCCTGCACGCGCTGGTGCAGCGTGCCGCCCAGCGCCACGTTCAGCTCCTGGATGCCGCGGCAGATGCAAAAGATCGGCACGCCATGCTCCACCGCGGCGCGGATCAGCGGCAGGGTCGTCGCGTCGCGCTCGGCGTCGTGCAGCGTGCCCTCGACGCTGGCCGGCCCGCCATAGCGGTGCGGCTCGACGTTCGACGGGCTGCCGGTGAACAGGATGCCGTCCAGCCGGTCGACCAGGTCGCCCAGGTCGTAGCGGTCGCCCAGCGCCGGAAGCAGCACCGGCAGCGCGCCGGCGGCCGACGACACGGCGGCGATGTACTTGTCGTTCACGGCGTGGAAGTTGGTCGTGTTGATCGGCTTGACGCAGGCCGGGATGCCGACCAGCGGCAGGGACGCTGACAGGGACGCGGACAGGGACGAAACCATCGCGAATCCTTTGGCGCGCCCATCGCGCCAAGCCTATTTTGTTCCATGACCGAAACCTCCCTGCAAGCGCTTCTGGCTTGGAAGAGCGTCGTTGTCGGCGCATGGCTCGCGGGGTTTATCCTGGCCGAGCGCGTGTTCCCGGCCGCGCCGGGGCTGCCCGGCGGACCCTGGTCGCGCCCCAGCCTGCGGCGCGTCGCGCGCAATGCTGCGCTGTGGTTGGTTAACGTCGCCTTGTCGCCGCTGGTCGTGGCGCCGCTAACCGCGCTCGCGGCGTCGGCCTTGCCGAGCTGGCGTCCGGCATGGTGGTCGGGCTGGCCGGGCCTTGCCGCCGACCTGCTGCTGCTCGATTTCCTGATCTACTGGTGGCATCGCGCCAACCACGAGATCGGCTTCCTGTGGCGCTTTCATCGCGTGCATCACCTCGACGCGACGCTCGATGCGACGTCCGCGCTGCGCTTCCACTTCGGCGAGGTGCTTTTGTCGGCGCTGGCGCGCGCCGCGGCGGTCGTCGCGCTGGCCATCCCGCTGATGTCGGTGCTGGCGTTCGAGGGGCTATTGCTGCTGGCGACCATCTTCCATCATTCGAACCTGCGCCTGCCGGCCGGTTTCGAGGCCGCGCTGGCGCGGATCGTGGTCACGCCCTCGATCCACTGGGTGCACCACCACAAGGTCCGGCGCGATACGGATTCGAACTATTCGAGCGTGCTCAGCCTGTGGGACCGGCTGTTCGCGACGCGCAGCGCGACGCGGCGCCGGCCCGACCTGCCGATCGGCGTGGAGGGCGAAGGCGAGAGGCCGCTCCTGGCGCTGATCGCGCGGCCGTTCGTGCCGTGAGAGCGCGACGTCCCTCATCCTTCGAGACGCTCGCTGCGCTCGCTCCTCAGGATGACGCGTTTCTTTTCCGTTTGTCGCCTATCAGGCACGTCATGGTGAGGAGGGCCGTAGGCCCGTCTCGAACCATGAGGAACGCCGCTGCGGCGGTCGCGCGCCTCAGTTCGTCGAGCCGCCCTTGTCTTCCTTGAAGATCTTCCTGTTCTCGAACTTGAACAGCTTCGGGTCCAGGTTCAGGCCGAGGCGCGGATCGAAGATCGCGACTTCGACCGTCGTTCCCTTGGAATCGACGATCGCCCATTTCTTCACTTCGATCGGACGCTCGGTGAAGGTGATGATGACTTGGCCGTCGTTGGGGTTCTTGGACTGCACCAGCGTGATGCGGATGATGCCCGGACGGCGCTCGACATTCGTCACGGTCACGCTGCCGGTCAGGCTGACCTTCTGGCCCAGCAGGAACTCCAGCGGCGTGGCGCTGATCGGCACGTAGGTCGGGGTGTCGAGCTCCTTGTCGTAGAAGATCACCTGGCTGCCGTCGGCGACCAGCAGGTAGGGGATCGGCGGATCGTATTCGAAGCGCAGCCGCCCGGGCCGCGCGATGTAGAGATTGCCTTCGGCCGTGCGGCCGTTGGGCGATAGCTGCAGGAACCGCGCCTGCATCGTGGTGATGGCGTTGAAGTAGTCCTCGATGCGCACGAGGTCCTTCTTGTCGTCCGGCGTCGGCGCCGCCGCGAAGGCCCAGCGCGGGCCGCCCAGCATGGCTGCACCCAGTAACGATGCCATTCCGACCATCACGTCGCGTCGGCCGATCGGTCCGCCGATCGGTCCGCCGCCCGTTTCCGCCGCCGCCGACCTGTTTCGCGATTCTTCCGTCATCTGCCCGAACCTCATTCTTGCCCTGGCCCAAGCGAGACCGAGAATCCCTCTACACGTCGTCGTCACCCCCACGGCCAAGCACGTCGCGCTTGCCCACATGGTTGGCGCCGCTGACCACACCCTCGGCTTCCATTCGCTCGATAAGCCTGGCGGCGCGGTTGTAGCCGATCTGCAGATGACGCTGGACGAAGCTGGTCGACGCTTTGCGTTCGCGCAGGACCAACGCCACAGCCTGATCGTACAGATCGTCGCCGGGTTCGCCATTACCCCCGGGCATGGCGCCGGCCGGAATCTCGTCCTCTTCCTCGGTGACCGCTTCGAGGTAGGTGGGCTCTCCCTGGTTCTTCAGGAAGGCCACCACCTGCTCGACCTCGTCGTCCCGGACGAACGGTCCGTGAACGCGCGCGATCCGGCCACCGGTGCTCATGTACAACATGTCGCCTTGGCCTAGCAACTGCTCGCCGCCCTGTTCACCCAGGATTGTGCGGCTGTCGATCTTGGACGTGACGTGGAAGCTGATTCGCGTGGGGAAATTGGCCTTGATCGTGCCCGTGACCACGTCGACCGAGGGGCGCTGCGTCGCCATGACGATGTGGATGCCGGCGGCGCGGGCCATCTGGGCCAGGCGCTGGATCGCCGCCTCGATGTCCTTGCCGGCGACCAGCATCAGGTCGGCCATCTCGTCGACCACGACCACGATGTAGGGCAGCGCCGTGGTGTCGAGCGGCTGGTCCTCGAGGATCGGCTTGCCGGTGTCCGGGTCGAAGCCGGTCTGCACCTTGCGCAGCAGCACCTCGCCCTTGGCGCGGGCCTCGGCCAGCCGCGCGTTGTAGCCCTCGATGTTGCGCACGCCCAGCTTGGCCATGTTGCGGTAACGGTTCTCCATCTCGCGCACGGTCCATTTCAGCGCGACGACGGCCTTGCGGGGCTCGGTGACCACCGGCGACAGCAGATGCGGGATGCCGTCATAGACCGACAATTCCAGCATCTTGGGGTCGATCATGATGACGCGGCACTGGTCGGGCGGCAGGCGGTAGAGCAGCGACAGGATCATCGCGTTGACCGCGACCGACTTGCCCGAGCCGGTGGTGCCGGCCACCAGCAGATGCGGCATGCGCGCCAGGTCGACGATCACCGGCGCGCCGCCGATGTCCTTGCCCAGCACCAGCGGCAGCTTGCCGCCATTGCGCTCGTACGCGTCGGACGCCAGAAGCTCGCGCAGATAGACGATGTCCCGCTTGGCATTGGGCAATTCGACGCCGATCGTGCTCTGCCCCGGTACGACGGCCGCACGTACGGATACGGCGCTCATCGAGCGGGCGATGTCGTCCGCCAGGCCGATCACGCGGCTGGTCTTGATCCCGGGCGCCGGTTCCAGCTCGTACATCGTCACGACCGGGCCGGGGCGCACCTTCACGATCTGGCCGTTGATCCCGAAATCCTTCAGCACGGTCTCCAGCAGCCGTGCGTTCTGCTGCAGCGCCTCTTCGCTGATGGTGGGGCCGCGGCTGGGGGCGGGCGGCGCGGACAGAAGGTCGAGCGCCGGCAGGCGGAATCCCGAATCGTCGCCCAGGTCCAGGCGCCGCTGGCGCTGGGCCTCGGCGCGGCGTCCCGGCGCGGGACGGGCGGCCTTGGGCGCGATCAGGCGCTCGGCCTTGCGCGGCGTCGGCCGGTCGTCGTCGAACTCCCCGTCATCCAAGCGTGGCTCGATCGGACCGGTGCCGGCGTCGAAGTTCCGGCCATCGAACAGCGACGGCTCGACGCGCTCGCTCCGCCGCGCGAACAGGCCGAAGAACAGGCCGGGCGCACGGCGCGGCCGCGGCTCGTCGTCCGCGTCCTCCGCCGCAGGATCGATCGCGACCCGCTTGCGCCGCCGGCGTGGCGCCTCATCCTCGTCGTCGTCGATCTCCGGCGCCTGGCGTCGCGCCGGCAGCAGCAGCCGGCCGACCAGGCGCGCGCCCGCCGCCGCCAGACGCGCCAGCGCCAGCACCAGCCGCGCCGGTCCCAGCAGGTCGCGCGGCCGGAACCCGACCGCGATCATCAGGAACGGCACCGACACGGCCGCTGCGGCGAGCGATAGGACCGGCAGGCCGGCCATCGCGCCCCATTCGCCGGCGAAGCGGTGCACCGTCTCGTAGACCACGCGGCCGGCCGCCCCGCCCAGCCCTGCCGGGATCGGCCAGCGCGGCGGCAGGGGCAGGGCCATGACCGACATCGCCGCCAGCAGCATTCCCGGCAGCAGCAGCAGAAGCCGTGGCCAGGCCGACGGCAGGGGCCGGTGCAGGATCAGCCGCCAGCCCCAGGCGGCCGGCACCAGCGCCAGCAGGGCGGCGGCGGCGCCGAAGGTCTGCAGCAGCAAATCGGCGGCATAGGCACCCGGCAGGCCCAGGAAGTTGCGGACCGGGCCGATGGTTGCCGTGTTCAGCGACGGGTCGCTGGGGCGGTAGCTGACCAGCGTGGCCAGCACGGCCAGCGCGCCAAACACCAGCACGACGCCAAAGAACTCCCGCAGCCGGCGGCGAAAGAATGCCGTCGTGCCGTGGGGAAGGAACCCGCCCCGGAGGGTCGATGCATGCGCCGCCACGGTTTCAGGCTCCGGCGGCCGCGGAAAGGGAAATGGAATACAGGCGCATAGGCATGGGCGTTCGGCCGGTGGCCTCCTAGCGTTCAGGCGCCAACCAACGAGCGAACCCCCATCCGCCCGTAGTTCAGGACCCACGGACGCTATTTCAGAGGTTTATGGAAAGCAACAGGTTACGGGGCGAATCGCAAAGATTGGTAGAAGTCGTGGCGGTTATGCCATGCCCCGGCGTGGCGTCAGAGCGCCTCGCCCCCGGTCTCGCCCGTGCGTATGCGCACGGCCTGCTTCAGCTCCAGCACGAAGATCTTGCCGTCGCCGATGCGGCCCGTGTTGGCCGCCTTCTGGATCGTCTCGACGACCCGCTCCAGAAGCTCGTCCGCTACCGCCACCTCGATCTTGACCTTGGGCAGCAGGTTGACCGTGTATTCGGCGCCGCGATAGATCTCGGTCTGGCCCTTCTGGCGGCCAAACCCCTTCACCTCGCTCACCGTCAGGCCCTGGATGCCCAGTTTCGTGAGGGCTTCGCGCACCTCATCCAGCTTGAAAGGCTTGATGATCGCGATCACCAACTTCATGGCCCGCCGCCTCCGTCCAAGGGTCTCTGCAAGCGACTGTCTGCGAGCGAATAGCATACAAGAACCATGCCGGGCGGGGCGAAATCCCATTCCCCGGGACGGGCGCGGCGCGCGATTCGTCGGCTGCGACCGTCGGCGCGGTTGATCGCCGGCCCAGGATCGGGGAGGCTGTGCGAGGCCGGATCGTCCAGGCCAGCGCGTCGCGCCCAAAATTTGGGCAAAACCGGCGGGGCGGGCGAATCTTGGTCAGGGTCATGGGGCGGGGCGCCAAACGTGGCTGAGAATATAGCGGTCGACGTGCTGATCGTGGGCGCAGGCCTGGTGGGCGGCGCCCTTGCCGCCGCGCTCGCGGGCGTGGGGCTCGCGGTCGCGGTGGTGGACCGCGCCGATCCCGGCGCGCTGACCGACGACGCGCATGACGGCCGCGCCTCGGCGATCGCGCTCGGCTCGCAGCGCACGCTCGCCGGCATCGGCATCTGGCCGCGGATCGCCAACAAGGCCGAGCCGATCCTCGACATTCGCGTGACCGACGGCGATGCGCCGGGCTTCCTGCACTACGACCATCGCACCGTGGCGACGGGGCAAGGCGCGCCCGCGCCGTTCGGCTGGATCGTCGAGAACACGGTGACGCGCCGCGCGATCTGGGCGCGGGTCGGCGCGCTGGGGTCGCTCAGCGTGCTGGCGCCGGCCGAGCTCGACACGCTGGAGCGCGGCCCCCACGCGGTGGTGGCGCGGCTGAAGGACGGGCGCAGCGTGCGGGCCGCGCTGGCGGTATCGGCGGAAGGGCGGCAGTCGCGCCTGCGCGCCGAAGCCGGCATCGCGGTCACGGAATGGAGCTACGACCAGGTCGGCATCGTCTGCACGGTGCGTCACGACAAGCCGCATCGCGGCGTCGCGCACGAACACTTCCTGCCCTCCGGCCCCTTCGCCTCGTTGCCGATGACCGGCCAGCGTTCGTCGATCGTGTGGACCGAACGCGCCGACCTGGCGCCGGCCGCGCTCAATCTCGACGACGACGCGTTCTCGGCCGAGCTGCAGCGCCGCTTCGGCCATTGGCTCGGCCAGGTGCGGGTCGACGGCGCGCGCTGGTCCTACAAGCTCGGGCTGATGCACGCCGCGCGCTACATCGACCGCCGCCTGGTGCTGGTGGGCGACAGCGCGCATTTGATGCACCCCATCGCCGGCCAGGGCCTGAACCTGGGCTTGCGCGACGTGGCGGCGCTGGCCGAGACGCTGGTCGACGCGCATCGCCTGGGCCTCGATATCGGCCGCGAGGACGTGCTCGAGCGCTACCAGCGCTGGCGGCGGGTCGACAATCTGACGCTGCTCGGCGTGACCGACGGGCTGAACCGCCTGTTCTCGACGGCGCTGCCGCCGGTGGCGCTCGCGCGCCAGCTCGGGCTTGCCGCCGTCAACGCGATGCCGGGCCTCAAGCGCCTGTTCATGCGCCACGCCATGGGCCTGGTCGGCGACCTGCCGCGGCTGGTGGCGGGACAACCTCTCTAGACATCAAGCAACGGGATGAGACGAATGATCGAGATCGACCTCTACAGCGACACCCAGACCCGCCCCACCAAGGCGATGCGCAAGGCGATGGCCGATGCCGAGGTGGGCGACGAGCAGCAGGGCGGCGACCCCTCCGTCAACAAGCTGCGCGAGCGCGTGGCCGACCTCTTGGGCAAGGAGGACGCGGTATTCCTGCCCTCCGGCACGATGTGCAACCAGATCGCCTTGCTGGTGCAGGTCAGGCCGGGCGAGGAGGTGATCTGCGACCAGACCGCGCACATCGTGACCTCCGAAGGCGGTGGCGGGGCGGCGCTCGCCGGCGCCATGTTCCGTCCGCTGCAGGGGCCGCGCGGCATGTACTCGGCCGAGCAGGTCGAGGCCGCGATCCGGCCGGACAATCGCTATTGCCCCAAGCAGGTACTGCTGGAGGTCGAGCAGACCTCGAACCAGGGCGGCGGCGCGGTGTGGCCGACCAAGCGCATCGCCGAGGTCGCGGCCGCCGCGCGCAAGCACGGGCTCAAGACGCACATGGACGGCGCCCGGCTGATGAACGCCGTCGTCGCCTCGGGCGTGCCGGTCAAGGAGCACGTGCGCGACATGGACACGGTGTGGCTCGACCTCACCAAGGGTCTGGGCTGCCCGGTGGGCGCGGTGCTGGCGGGGCCGAAGGACGTGATCAAGGAAGCCTGGCGCTGGAAGCAGCGCCTCGGCGGCTCGATGCGCCAGGCCGGCATCATCGCCGCCGCCGGCATCCACGCGCTCGACCACCACATCGACCGCCTGGCCGAGGATCATGCGAACGCGAAGACGCTGGCCAAGGGCCTGGCCGAGATCCCCGGCATCGCGGTGGAGCCGGTGGAGACCAACATCGTGTTCTTCGACATCGGCGCCACGGGCTGGAAGGGCCACGACTTCAACGCCGCGCTGCAGAAGCAGGGCGTGCGCGTCAGCGTCGGCAACGAGCGGCGCATCCGCGCGCTGACCCACCTCGACATCCCCGCCGCCGCGATCCCCAAGGCGCTGGACGTGATTCGCCGGGTAGCGATCCGGGCGAATTGATGCCGCGGGCCGTCCGCGCGTTCCTCATCCTTCGACAAGCTCAGGATGAGGCGTTTCAGTGCTGCAAACACCCCCAGTCCTCATGGTGAGCCTGTCGAACCATGAGGACGGTGCGCGGGCGGCGCCAAAACAAAAGGCCCGCCGGGTTTCCCCGGCGGGCCTCTCGTTTCTCAGAAGTGGCTGAGGGCTGGACTTAGAAGTCCATGCCGCCCATGCCGCCGCCGCCCGGCATCGGGGCGGCCGGCTTCTTCTCCGGCTTCTCGGCGACCATCGCCTCGGTGGTCACCAGCAGGCCCGCGACCGAAGCCGCGTTCTGCAGCGCCACGCGCACGACCTTGGTCGGGTCGATGATGCCGGCCTTGACCAGGTCGAGATACTCGCCCTTCTGGGCGTCGAAGCCCCAGGACGCGTCCTTCGACTCCTTCAGCTTGCCGACGACGATCGAGCCGTCCACGCCGGCGTTCTCGGCGATCTGGCGCGCCGGCCACTGGATCGCCCGCCGCACGATGTCGACGCCCATGCGCTGGTCGTCGTTGTCCGGCTTGATCTTCTCCAGCGACTTGATGGCGTAGACCAGCGCCGCGCCGCCGCCGGCGACGACGCCTTCCTCCACCGCGGCGCGGGTGGCGTGCATCGCGTCGTCAACGCGATCCTTGCGTTCCTTCACCTCGACCTCGGTCGCCCCGCCGACGCGGATCACCGCCACGCCGCCGGCCAGCTTCGCCAGCCGCTCCTGCAGCTTCTCGCGGTCGTAGTCCGAGGTGGTTTCCTCGACCTGCGCCCGGATCTGGTTGCAGCGCGCCTCGATGTCCTTCTTCTTGCCGGCGCCGTCGACGATCGTGGTGTTCTCCTTCTCGATCACCACCTTCTTCGCCGTGCCGAGCATGTCGAGCGTGACGTTCTCCAGCTTGATGCCCAGGTCTTCGCTGATCACCTGGCCATTGGTCAGGATCGCGATGTCCTCGAGCATCGCCTTGCGGCGATCGCCGAAGCCCGGGGCCTTCACGGCCGCGACCTTCAAGCCCCCGCGCAGCTTGTTCACCACCAGGGTCGCAAGGGCCTCGCCCTCGATGTCCTCGGCGATGATCATCAGCGGCTTGCCGGACTGCACCACGGTCTCGAGCACCGGCAGCAGGGCCTGCAGGCCCGACAGCTTCTTCTCGAACACCAGGATGTACGGGCTTTCCAGCTCGCAGGTCATCTTGTCGGCGTTGGTGATGAAGTACGGGCTGACATAGCCGCGGTCGAACTGCATGCCCTCGACGACGTCCAGCTCGGTCTCAAGGCTCTTGGCCTCTTCCACCGTGATGACGCCCTCGTTGCCGACCTTTTCCATCGCCTTGGCGATCATCTCGCCGATGTCGCGCTCGCCGTTGGCCGAGATCGTGCCGACCTGCGCCACTTCGGCCGAGGTCGAGATCTTCTTCGAACGCTTGCGCAGGTCCTCGACGATCGATTCGACCGCCAGGTCGATGCCGCGCTTCAGATCCATCGGGTTCATGCCCGCGGCCACGGCCTTCGACCCCTCGCGCACGATCGCCTGGGCCAGAACGGTCGCGGTGGTGGTGCCGTCGCCGGCGACGTCGTTCGCCTTCGAGGCGACTTCCTTCACCATCTGCGCGCCCATGTTCTCGAACTTGTCGGAAAGTTCGATTTCCTTGGCGACGGTGACGCCGTCCTTGGTGATGCGGGGCGCGCCGAACGACTTGTCCAGCACCACGTTGCGGCCCTTGGGCCCCAGCGTGACGCGAACGGCGTCGGCCAGGATGTCGACGCCGCGCAGCATGCGCGTGCGGGCGTCGGTCGAGAACTTCACGTCTTTGGCTGCCATTGGTCTAGCTCACTTCCTCAAAAAGATTTCGATTGGGCAAAAAAACAGGCGGCTTGAGAACTCAAGCCACCTTCTTCTTGCCGGAGGCCGCGGCGCCCTCGAGGACGCCCATGATGTCGGACTCCTTCATGATGATCAGCTCCTGCCCGTCGAGCTTCACCTCGGTGCCCGACCACTTGCCGAACAGCACGCGGTCGCCGGCCTTCACGGACATCGGAACCATCACGCCCTTCTCGTCCCGGGCGCCCGGGCCGACGGAGATGATCTCGCCTTCCATCGGCTTTTCCTTGGCGGTGTCCGGAATGATGATGCCGCCCTTCGTGCGATCATCGCCTTCGACGCGGCGGACCAGCACGCGGTCATGCAGCGGACGAAAACCCATCGGTCTACTCCCTTGATTTCAAAAACAAACCGGGTTGTTAGCACTCAGCGGTGCTGAGTGCCAGGGACATAGGCCTTTAAGCCCGCGGCGTCAAGAGGGGGAATGGCGAATCGACAAATCCGGGTGCCGTGGCGGGGGCGCTTCTAGCCCCGGCGCGCCGCCCGCGGGTCGCGGCTGAGCCCCTGGGTCTCGAGCGCGGCCAGGTATTCGGCCCAGATCCGGTCCTGCTCCTCGCCGATCCGGCGCAGGTACTGCCAGGAATAGATGCCGGTGTCGTGCAGGTCGTCGAACTTGATGCGGATGGCGTAGTTGCCCACCGGCTCGATGCCCATGATGCCGACATGCATCCGCCCCGGCACGGTGACGCGCTGGCCGGCCCCGTGGCCCTGCACCTCGGCCGAGGGGCTTTCGACGCGCAGGAACTCGGCCGGATAGGCCATCGTCCGCCCGTCGTCCCACCGGATCGCGAGTTCCTTCTTTTCCTTGCTGTAGCGGATCTCCACAGGCCAGCGCTCGGTATCGAAGCGGGGGTCGGTCATCGACCGCGATCTTTTCCGTCATGGCCGGGCTTGACCCACGGCTGTCCGGTTGACGCCTGTCGCGTGCATGCCTCTCTCTTGTCCCCCCTCCCGCAAGGGCAGGGGGGACTCGAACTTCGTGTCCCGGCATCCCATGCCTTCATCCAGCGCCAGCTCGGTGTTCGCTTCCGTGCCATCCGGCGCGTCCTAAACCGGACAGCCGTGGGC
>JADLEG010000274.1 GCA_020846275.1 Alphaproteobacteria bacterium | reverse complement strand
GCCTGTTCAAGGGCACGCCGGTGCTCGACCTCGACTACGCCGAGGACAGCAACGCCGACGCCGACGCCAATTTCGTGCTCACCGGCAAGGGCGGCATCGTCGAGGTCCAGGGCACGGCCGAGAAGACGCCGTTCTCCGACCAGCAGTTCGATCAGCTGATGGCGCTCGCGCGCAAGGGCATCAACGAGCTCTTGGAAGCGCAGCGCCGGGCGACCGGCCAGGGCTGAGCGTCGTGGCATGGTGACAATAGCGGGGCGCCTGGTCATCGCCACCCATAACAAGGGCAAGCTCGTGGAGATGGCTGAGCTGCTGGCGCCCTATGGCTTCGACTGCGTGTCGGCGGGCGAGCTGGGCCTGCCCGAGCCCGAGGAGACCGCGTCGAGCTTCGTCGGCAATGCCGAGCTGAAGGCGCGCGCCGCCGCCGAGGGCAGCGGCCTGCCGGCGCTGGCCGACGATTCCGGCATCGTCGTCGCGGCGCTGGGCGGCAAGCCGGGCATCCATTCCGCGCGCTGGGCCGAAACCGGCCAGGGCCGCGACTTCCGCTTCGCGATGGCGCGGGTGAACCGCGAGCTTGGCGCGGCGACGGACCGCCGCGCGCACTTCGTCAGCGTGCTGTGCCTGGCGCGGCCGGACGGCGTGGCGCGCTGCTTCGAGGGGCGCGTCGACGGAACGCTGGTCTGGCCCCCGCGCGGCGCGCGCGGCTTCGGCTATGACCCGATGTTCCTGCCCGTGGGCCGCGCCGAGACCTTCGGCGAGATGGATCCGCTGCAAAAACACGCGATCAGCCACCGCGCCGACGCGTTCCGTAAGCTGGTGGCGGGCATGGGCTGGACGGCGCTTCCCGGCCGGGAAGCGAAACTGACGGTGCTGGAGCGCGAGCCGCGCTAGGCGAAGCTAGGCGGCGGAGACGTCGCGCAGCGGCGCGCCGGCGCTGCGACGGTCGCGATGGGTCACCATCCGGGTATGCAATTCGCGGATCGCATTGCTGCCCGTCTTCACGAACAGGAAGGGCAGGATGCCATGCACCAGGCAGGCCAGCCCGCCCAGGATCATCCTGAATCCGAAGCCCGAGGCCTGGACCAGGTGCTCGGTGTAGCTCTCGCCGACGAAGGCCGGGTGTTCGGTGAACAGACTGCGTGGCGACATGATGGATTTCCCCTCTGCCGATCCGATCGGGCGGTCGGAATAATAAGCAGGAACAACAGCTTGCCAGGAAGCCCCGGAATTGGTTTGCAATTTTGACCCATGCGGCCGAGGATATTAGACTATTTTTCTATAGAACCTGGGCAAATAGGATTATTATGCTTCTGGACGAGCTGGATCGCAAAATCCTCTCCATCTTGCAGACCGATACCACCCTGCCGGTGGCTATGGTCGCGGAGCGCGTCGGCCTGTCGCCCACCCCGTGCTGGCGGCGCATCCAGAAGCTGGAGGAGGCGGGGGTCATCCAGGCGCGGGTGGCGGTGCTCGATCCGGCGAAGCTGAACGTCGGCGTCACCGTCTTCGTGTCGGTGCGCACCAACCAGCACGACCTGGCCTGGCTGGAGAAGTTCGCCAACGCGGTGCGCGACTTCCCCGAGGTGGTCGAGTTCTACCGGATGAGCGGCGACGTTGACTATCTGCTGCGGATCGTCGTGCCGGACATCGCGGCCTACGACGCGGTCTACAAGCGCCTGATCGCGCGCGTCGCCCTGTCGGACGTGAGCTCGGCCTTCGCCATGGAATCGATCAAGTACACGACGGCCCTGCCGCTGAACTACGCGCGGTGAGCCGCTTGGCGGCCGCGTGGCCGTAAAGTATGATCAAGTATGAAATCGTAACAGGGATGCCTGCCATGGCCGAGATCGAACGCATGACCATCGCGCTGACCGCCGAGATGGCGAAGACCGTCCGCGCCGCCGTCGAGGCCGGCGAATACGCCTCGTCCAGCGAGATCATCCGCGAGGCGCTGCGCGACTGGACCGACAAGCGGTTCCTGCGCCAGCGCGATTTGGAGGAGCTGCGGGCGTCGATCCAGGAAGGGCTGGATGACATAAAGGCGGGGCGCGTCTACACGGTTGACGAGGTGCGCAAGCAGCTTCGCGCGCATTTTCGCACGAAGGGACGGCGCCGACGGGCCTCGTGATGCGCGTCCGGCTAACCCAATCGGCGTTGGCCGACGTGCGGGACATCGCTGAGTTCGTCGCCGCGAACGATCCGGTGCGTGCGATGTCGTTCGCCGACGAACTGCTTGACGCGGCCGAGGAAATCGGCGGCCAGCCGCGCGCCTATCCTCAGCGCCGCCAGTGGGGTGCCGGAATTCGGGTCTGCTTCTACGGCTTCTATGCGATCATTTTCCGGCTCCGTGCCGAAGACATCGTCATCCTGCGTATTGTGAATGCCGCGCGCGATCTGAGCCGGCTCATGGGCGATCCGCCGGCCGAGGATTGAGATGCAGCGGCAACTCCCCGCTTTGGCCGTCTACGTGCACTGGCCGTTCTGCCGGTCGAAATGCCCGTACTGCGACTTCAACAGCCATGTGCGCGAGGCGGTCGACCAGCGGCGCTGGCGCGCGGCGTTGCTCCGCGAGCTCGACCATTGGGCCGAGCGCGTGCCGGGGCGGACCGTCACCAGCCTGTTCTTCGGCGGCGGCACGCCGTCGCTGATGGAGCCCGAGACCGTGGCCGCGGTGATCGCGCGGGTCGGCGCGCGGTGGACGATGGCGGCCGATGTCGAGATCACGCTGGAGGCGAACCCGACCTCGGTCGAAGCGGCACGCTTCGCCGCGCTGGCCGATGCCGGCGTCAATCGCGTGTCGCTGGGCGTCCAGGCGCTCGACGATGCGGCGCTGCGCTTCCTCGGCCGCCAGCACGCCGCGCGCGAGGCGCTCGACGCGGTCGCCCTGGCGCACCGGCATTTCGCGCGCTCGTCCTTCGACCTGATCTACGCGCGGCCGGGCCAGACCGCGGCGCAGTGGCGCGCCGAGCTCGCCGCGGCGCTCAGCCATGCCGGCGAGCACTTGTCGGTCTACCAGCTCACGATCGAGCCGCAGACCGCGTTCGAGGGCGCCTATCGACGCGGGGCGTTCGCCCTGCCGGACGAAGACACGGCGGTGGCCCTGTTCGAGGCGACGCAGGAGCTGATGGAGCGCGCCGGCCGACCGCTCTACGAGATCTCCAACCACGCGCGGCCCGGCGCGGAATGCCGGCACAACCTGGCCTACTGGCGCTATGCCGACTATGTCGGCATCGGCCCCGGCGCGCATGGCAGGCCACGGATCGGCGGCGCCAAATTCGCCGCCCGCCAGCATCGCGCGCCGGAGGCCTGGCTCGAACGCGTCGAACGCCAGGGCCACGCGACCACCGCCTGCGACGCCCTGCAGCCGGCCGCGCAGGCCGAAGAGGCGCTGATGATGGGGATGCGCCTGGCCGAGGGCATCGATGCGGCGCGCTTTCGTGCCGCCACCGGCGTCGCGCTGGACGATGCGCTCGATCCCCAGGGTCTCGCTGCGATGATCGAGGGCGGCTTCGTCGAACGAACCGCTGGCGGAATCCGCGCGACGCGCGAGGGCCTGGTGCGGCTGGACGCCGTGCTGGCACGGCTGGCGGCGTAGGCGGCGGGCGGGCTCGCCCGCTCAGTTCGTCCCGGCGAAGCTGTCGGGCGGCGGATCGACGACCTTGACGCCGCGCGGCTGGACTTCCAGCACCGCCAGGCCGCGTTCGATCAACCCGTCACCGCGCAGGCGGAAGATCCCGTCCACGCCGGCATAGCCCGAGGGCTGGCGGATCGCGTCGGCGGTGAAGCCCGAACTGCGCGCGACCACTGCGGCAAGCGCGGTGGCGTCATAGGCGAGCGAAGCCAGGCGCAGCGGCTTGCGCTTGAAGGTCGCCTCGAAACGCTTGTCGAACTCGCTGCGCGCGTCCGGCGGCGCGGCGGCGAACCAGGCGCCTTGCAGCGCCGGCTCGTTGCCGAGGCCGGGTTCGTCCCAGGTCCCCGTGCCCAGCACCTTGATGCGCGCCGGATCGATGTCGTAGTAGGGCAGCAGCGGCGCCAGCGCGCGCAGCCGCGCGCCCGATTCCGCCACCAGCACGGCGTCGAACCCCATCTCGGCCGAGATCTGGTCCTGCAACTGCCGCAGCGCCGCCTTCGAGGCGGGATCGTTCTTGCCCTGCAACTGCTGGACCGCTGCGCGGCGCCGGCCGTCGTAGTGCGCCAGGGCACGCACGGGCGGGTTCAGGTCGTCGATGTTCGGATCGTAGAGCTGCACGTCGACCAATTCCCCGCCATAGGCCTCGATCGCCGCGCGCAGCCCGTTGACGACGGCCGCGCCATAGTCGTTGTTCGGGCCGATCATGGCGAAGCGCTCGATCTGCTTCGAGCGGGCGAAGGCCACCACGCGGATCACCTGGGCCTCGGGCAGGAAGCCCATGATGTTCAGGCTGCCGCCGGCCACGCTGCGGTCGTTGGAGAAGGCGAGCACGCCGATGCCGGCCTGGGCGGCGATCGGCGACACTTCGCGCGCCTCGGCGGCGAACAGCGGGCCCAGGATCAGCCGCGCGCCGTCGGCGATCGCGCGCGTGGCCGCCGCCGCCGCGCCCTCGGGCGTGCCGGTGGTGTCGTAGGGGCGCAACACCACGTCCTCGCCCGCCATCTCGAAGGTCGCCAGCATCGCGGCGTCCTGCATCGCCTGGCCCAGCGACGCCGCCTGGCCGCTCAGCGGCAGCAGCAGCGCCACGGTCTTCTGGCCGGGCAGCGGGGTCGCCGGCGGCGCGGCCGATGGTGCTGCCGATGGGGCCGCCATCTGGCCGGGGGGCAGCGCCGCCACGGCGGAATCCGCCGGCTTGCCCAGCAAGGTCGCCAGCGCCTGGTCCGAGATCGGGCCGCGCGACCCTTGCGCCGACGGCGGCAACGCGGAAGGATCGACCACCACGCTGGGACCGGCGCCCGGAACGGGCAGGGGCTGCACGGCGATCGACCCGACGCCCGAGGCCGGCGCCGGGGCTGGCGCGGATGGCGCCGCGGCGACCGCCGGCGGCGGCAGGGGCTCTTCGATCTCCTTGGTGCCCGGCCGCGGCAGGCCGCTGTCGAGGTAGCGGATATAGGATTCCGTCGCCGGCACTTGCGCGCCGGGCCAGCGGGTCACTAACGTCATGTTCTTGCAGCCGCCAACGACGAGGATTGTGGCGAGCAGCGATGGCAGTAGAAAACGGCGCAACATCCGGCGAGCCTAGCGGCGCGCCCGAGGCAAGTAAACCGGCGCGCGCCTATCCGGCGCCGGCAGGCTTGAGCGTGGTGGCGACGCCGATCGGCAATGCGGGCGACATCACGCTGCGCGCGCTCGACACGCTCGGCCGCGTCGCGGCGGTGGTGTGCGAGGACACGCGGGTGACGTCCAAGCTGTTCGCGATCCACGCCATCCGCGCGACACTGATCGCCTACCACGACCACAATGCCGAGCGCGTTCGCCCCCAGCTTGTCGCGCGGCTCAAGGCCGGCGAAGCCTTGGCCCTGGTATCGGACGCCGGCACGCCGCTGGTCTCCGATCCCGGCTACAAGCTGGTGGGCGCCTGCCTCGATGCCGGCATTTCGGTAACGGCGCTGCCCGGACCCTCGGCGATCCTGGCCGCGCTGGTGCTCGCGGGATTGCCGACCGACCGGTTCTTCTTCGCCGGCTTCCTGCCGCCCAAGCAGGGGGCGCGGCGCGCCGAGATCGAGCGCCTGGCGCCAATCCCGGGCTCGCTGGTGATCTACGAATCGCCGCAGCGCCTGGCCGCCTGTCTGGCGGACCTCGCCGAGCTGCTGGGCGATCGCCCGGCCGCGGTGACGCGCGAGCTGACCAAGCGCTTCGAGGAGGTGCGCCGCGGGCGCCTGGCCGCGCTCGCCCGCGCCTATGCCGACGCCGAGCCGCCCAAGGGCGAGATCGTCATCGTCGTCGGCCCGTCCGACAACGCGGCTGCGGTCGCGAGCGATGCCGACATCGACGCACTGCTGCGCAAGGCGCTGGCAGGCGCCAGCCTGCGCGACGCGGTCGACGCGGTCGCGGCGGCGACCGGCGTGAAGCGGCGCGCGGTCTACCAGCGCGCGCTGGCCCTGGGCCCCGTGCCTTGACGGGACGGCACCATGCGGCCGACCGGCGCGGCCATCGCGCCGAAAGCCTGTGCTGCTGGTGCCTCAGGCTGAAAGGCTATCGCGTGCTCGAGCGGCGCACGCGCACGCCGATGGGCGAGATCGACATCCTGGCGCGCCGCGGCGACGTGCTGGCCGTGGTCGAGGTCAAGGCGCGCCCGACCCACGGCCAGGCCGGCGAGGCGGTGTCGCCGCGCCAGCGCCACCGGCTCGGCCGCGCCGCGCGCTGGGTGCTGGCGGCGCGTCCCGAGCTTGCGCGGCTCAATGTCCGCTTCGACGCCATGCTGGTGGCACCTTGGCGGCTGCCGTGGCACCTGCCGGGCGCCTGGACCGAGGACGGCTGACGGCGATGGCCGTGCGCGCAGGTAGCGCCATCGCCGGTGCCGGCGCCGTTCTCGCGGCGCTGGCGCTCAATGCCTGCAGCCCCGCCGGCATGGCGGTGGGCGCCGCCTCGACGGCGGGCGTCGCCGCCGTCCAGGAGCGCGGATTCCTGCGCACGCTCGACGATGCCGCGATCAAGGCGCGGATCGGCGAAGCCTATCTGAACGCCAGCGAGACGATCCTGCTGCAGGTGACGATCCGGGTGCATGAAGGCCGCGTGCTTCTGGTCGGCGCCTTGCCGGATGCCGCCTTGCGCGCCCGCGCCGTGGCGATCGCGCGCGAACAGCCGGGCGTGCGCGCGGTGATCGACGAATTGCAGGCCGGCGATGGCAGCGTGGGGGACTATGCCATTGATTCCTGGATCACGGCCCAGGTTAATGCAAAGCTGACCTTCGATGTCGGCATACTCTCGGTGAACTACCAGGTCGACACGGTGGGTCGCGTGGTCTATCTGTTCGGTATTGCACAGGATCAGGCCGAGCATGATCGGGCGGTCGGACATGCCCGCGCGGTACGCGATGTCAGGCGTGTCGTCAGCCATGTCATGCTGAAGAGCGATCCCAACCGCCGAAGCGCAACCGGAGACAGCGGATAGCAAGGGGATGAAGCCGGCGAACGATCAGCAGGCCCCGGCCGCCACCGAGCCCGGCGAAACGCCCGAGGCGGCGCTGCGCCGCTATGGCGCGATGGGCGAACAGCCGTTCGACATCGCCGATGCGGCGCTGGCGCTGGCCTGCGTCGACGATCCGACCGCCGAGGTGAAGCCCTATCGCGAGCATCTCGCCGAACTGGCGCACGACGCGGCGGCGATCGCGGCCGACCGCACGCTACCGATCGACGGCATGGTGGCGGCGCTGAACGGGATGATCCTGACGCGCCACGGCTATGACGGCGACGCCCAGACCTACAACGATCTGCGCAACGCCAACCTGATGCGCGTGATCGACCGCAGGCGCGGCCTGCCGGTGGCGCTCGGCATCCTCTACATGCACGCCGCGCGCGCTGCGGGGTGGACGATCCAGGGCTTGAACTTCCCGGCGCACTTCCTGGTGCGGCTGGACAACGGGCCAGAGCGCGCGGTGATCGACCCCTTCAACCGCGGCCGGGTGCGCGATGCCGCCGGCATGCGCGTGCTGCTCAAGCAGATGGCGGGCGACAAGGTCGAGCTGACGCCCGATCACTATCGCCCGGTGTCGGACCGCCAAGTCCTGCTTCGCCTGCACAACAACGTCAAGGCGCGCCTCTTGCGGCTGCAGCGCGTGGCCGACGCGGCGCGCGCGGTCGACGCCATGCTGTGGCTGGCGCCCGAGGATGCCGGGCTGTGGCGCGAGGCCGGGCTGATGCACGGCCACCAGAACAACCTGCGCCGCGCCCAGGCGGCGCTGGAAAAAGCGCTGGCGCTTGGCCTGCCCGAACGCCAGCGGCGCGAGGCCGAGGACGCGCTGAGCCGCCTTCGCGCCCGGATGAACTGACCCGCGCGCCCTTGGCCGCGCGGTTGATGCAGCCGTCATCGTTCGCCGCTATAGTCCCGGCCGCCCGAATTGCGCGCCAGGGGGACCGCGATGAGCCTTGCCGTCGGCATCCAGATGGACCCGATCGAGTCGATCAACATCGACGCCGACTCGACCTTCGTGCTCGCGCTCGAAGCGCAGGCGCGCGGCCACGGGCTCTACCACTACCTGCCGCGTGGCTTGAGCCTGCGCCACGGCCGGCTCTACGCGCAGGCGCGGCGGCTCGAGGTGCGGCGCAAGAAGGGCGACCACGCCACGCTGGGGCCGCCGCAGGCGCTCGATCTCGCCACGCTCGACATCGTGCTGATGCGCCAGGACCCGCCGTTCGACATGGCCTATATCACGGCCACGCACATGCTCGAGCATATCCATCCGCAGACGCTGGTCGTGAACGATCCCGCGCATGTCCGCAACGCGCCGGAGAAGCTGTTCGTCACGCATTTCCCCGACCTGATGCCGCCGACCTTGATCACCGCCGATCGGGGCGAGATCCTGGAGTTCCGGCGCGAGCACAAGGACATCATCGTCAAGCCGCTGTTCGGCAACGGCGGCGCCGGCGTGTTCCACATCCTGCCGGGCGACGAGAACATGAACGCGCTGCTGGAGCTGTTCACCCAGCTCTACCGCGAGCCGATCATCGTGCAGCGCTACGTGCCGGAGGTGCGCAAGGGCGACAAGCGCATCATCCTGGTCGACGGCCGCGCGGCCGGCGCCGTCAACCGCGTGCCGGCGGCGGGCGAGGCGCGCTCGAACCTGCATGTCGGCGGCAAGGCCGTGAAGGCCGAGCTGAGCGCGCGCGACCGCGAAATATGCGAGGCGATCGGCCCGGCCTTGAAGGAGCGCGGGCTCGTTTTCGTCGGCATCGACGTGATCGGCAACTACCTGACCGAGATCAACGTCACCTCGCCCACGGGCATCCAGGAGATCAACCGGCTGGACGGCGTCAAGCTGGAGGCCCTGCTGTGGGACGCGATCGAAGAGCGCTTCCGGGCCCGCCATAAGACCCGCCCGATGTGAGCGGGTCGCTGGGCGCGAACAGCCCGGCCGGCCGGAACAGCAGCACCAGCACCAGCACCGCGAACACCG
>JADLEG010000273.1 GCA_020846275.1 Alphaproteobacteria bacterium | reverse complement strand
ATTCAGTGTCCTCCCAGGTTCAAACCAGATTGCCAAAGACGACGGTCGCGGTTCTTGTCGCCGCGCCCGTCTCACCCGTCTCGCCGGGTAGATTGAGCGGCAGCGCGCGGCTGGTCAAGGCTCCGATCGCCGCTGCTGTTCGACCAATGGCGGTTCCTGGCGCGTCATGCAAATGCAACGGCCGGCGCCCCTCGCGGAGCGCCGGCCGGCTGATCGTGCGGCGATCGATGCCTAGCGCGAGCGGCTGCCGCGGCGGTCGTTGTCGCCCAGGAAGTCCGGATTGAACGGCGGGAACAGGTTCGCCGTCATCTGGCGGATGAAGTTGATGAACTCGGGATGCTGCGGGTCGGCGATGCCGTCGATGCTGCCGTGCACCTGGGTCATCGCGGAATCGCCGCGGCAATAGGTGACGACCACGTTGACTCCGGCCGTGCCGGTGCCGCCCAGCGGCAGGGGATTGCGGCGGTCGCAGATCTGCGCCCCGGTACGCGTGCCGCCGTCGAGCTGCCAGATCACGCGCTGCGGCGCCAGCGCCGCCTGCTGACCCGACATCCCGGGGCCGGCGCGGCCGTTGCGCATGCCCTGCGACACCGCCTGGGCCGTCGCCTCGACCGTCACGGGAAACGGATTGCCGACGATCACCGCCGGCAGGTCGCGCCCGCGGTTGGCGCCGTAGCCCACGTCCTCGGGCGTATAGCTGCCGATGATCTGGGCCGACTTGATCGTGTAGGCGCTGGCCGGTTGCGGGATCGCCAGCGGCAGGCACAGGGCAACGGCGGCCGCGGCCGCACCGATCGCATTGCGCAGGTCCATATTCTTCTCCTTCGCACGGTTCGCGAACATGGACGCCATGCTAGGGGGCTGCCCGAGCGCTAGATGTGAACTGCATCACACCGCCGCGAAGGCCCGGGCCGATCCCGGCCCGGGTCGCAACGACAGGCCCCTGCGGCCCTCAGGGAAACATCGGCTGCTGCTCGAGCGCCGTGGTCTCCGGAAAGCCGTGCATCAGGTTGAAGTTCTGCAGCGCCTGGCCGGACGCGCCCTTGACCAGGTTGTCGATCGCCGAGATCAGGATCGCGCGGCCCGGCACCCGGTCGGCGAACACGCCGATCAGGCAGAGGTTCGAGCCGCGGACGTGGCGCGTCGCCGGGGCCCGGTCCTTGGGCAGCACGCGCACGAACGGCTCGCCGGCGAAGCGCTTGGCCAGCGTCTCGCGCAGGGTGTCGGCCGTGGCGCCGTTCGCGAGCTTCACGTAGATGCTCGACAGGATGCCGCGGTTCATCGGCATCAGGTGGGGCGTGAAGTTGACGATGATCGGCCGGCCGGCGGCGCGGCTGAGGCCCTGCTCGATCTCCGGCGCGTGGCGGTGGCTGGCGATGCCGTAGGCGTGGATGCCCTCGGCCACCTCGCCATAGAGGCTGCCCTGCTTGGCCTCGCGCCCGGCGCCGCTGACGCCCGACTTGGCGTCGATCACGATGTCGTCGGCGTCGATCAGCCCGCCCTCCACCAGCGGCACCAGCGGAAGCTGGGCGCCGGTGGGGTAGCAGCCCGGATTGGCGCACAGGCGCGAAGCCTTGACCGCCTCGCGCGACAATTCGGTGACGCCGTAGACCGCTTCCTTCTGCAGCTCGGGCGCCTTGTGCTCGTGGCCGTACCACTTGGCGTAGGTCGCGGTGTCGGACAGGCGGAAATCGGCCGACAGGTCGACAACCTTCAGGCGGGGGGGCAGCTTGGAGATGACTTCCTGCGTGGTGGCGTGCGGCAGGCAGCAGAATACGGCGTCGAGCCGGTCCCAGTCGGTATCCGCGATCTTGACGAGCTTCGGCAGGTCGAGGCCGGCGAGGTGGGGGAACAGGTCGCCCACCGTGCCGCCGGCGTTCTTTTCCGCCGTCAGCGCGTCGATCGAGGTGCCGGGATGCCGCGCGAGCAGCCGCAGCAGTTCGGCGCCGGTATAGCCCGAGGCGCCCAGGATGCCCAACCGCACCCGATTGGCAGTGGCGTTCATGTCTGGCTCCTAGAAGAGAAGAGTGGGGCTGCTATTTGCAGCGCTGGAAGATCGGCGTATCGATGAATGTCTTAACGACCGGCATCTGCGTCTTACCTTCTTTGGTAATCGGATCCCGGCCGGGAATACGTCGCTCCCACTCACGGATGCCTTCGGGCGAACGCTTGTAGGTGATCTCCTCGCCCGTGCCGAACTTCAGCCGGATGAAACCGGCGTCCTCGGAATAGCTGGTGATGGTCTCCTCGTCGGCGCGATAGGTGCCGTCGCGCAGATAGAACCGCATCAGCCGGCCCGAGGGATCCTCGGCGAACGCCACGCGCTGCGGGGCGCCACAGAGGAGTGACCACTCGCCGATGATCGCGCGCGGACCGCCGGCCTGCGCCTGCTGGGCAGGGGCAGAGGTCTGGGCAACGGACGTTCCCGCCCATCCCAGCGCAACGGCCAATACGGCTGAAGCCAAACGCACCGACACGCCCGCCATCCTCGGTTAACGCCAAATCTATGCCACGGGTCGCCCCGTCCGACAAGCGCCGAGGCGGCCCGGCGCCGGTGTGTCCGGCCGCACATCGGCGGTATGCGGCCGGTCACAGCCTGTGAAGCATCTCACGCGTAACTAGACCGTCACGAACGGCGCGGGCGTCGCGCCGGCAGCAAGAAGACCAGGAGAATCCCATGAACAAGATCAAGACCTTCACCCTCGCCGGCATCATCGGCTTGATCGCCTTGGCGAGCGGAACTCCCAACCAGGCCGCCGCGCAGTCGGACGACGTGGTCGTTGATGGCCGGATCATCACCGGCGAAAACTTCCAGTCCTCCGCGACTATGCAGACCGACCAGAAGGGCGGCTACGTGCAAGACGCCTTTGGCGACGTCCTGGGACGCAAGGCGGGCGCCGATGGGGCGGGCAAACCGGGGGAGGCCAACGGGTTGATCGGCCTGCTGCGGCCGGCGGACCAGGCCGGAATCACCGATGGCACGCTGCCGGCGGTGCAAATGCCGACCGACCAGCGCGGCGGCGCGGTCAACCAGGCCTATGCCGACCTGCTCGGCCGCTCGGCCGGCGACGGCGCGTCGAAGGGCGGGCTCACCAAGGTCGGGCCAGGCACGCTGACCCTCGGTGGCGCCAACTACGGCTCCTTGAACGGAGTCGGCTCGACGCGTGACCTGTTCACGAACAGCCGCGGCGGGGACCAGGCCGGCGCCCATGGCGCGGGCGGCGGTGGCGGGACCGGGAAGGCCACCTACCAGGACACCCACTTCTCGGCCGCAGCGCCCAAAGCCGGCGACGGCTCGGTCATGCCGACCGACCAGCTTACCGACGGCAGCAACGGCGAATCGGGCCTTCTGTTGCCCGCCGTGCAGAAGGTCCGCGAGGCGGCGGCGCGCAGCAACGGCGCCTCGGTGCCGGATGCGCCGGAGCGTGGCGGCCTGAATTTCGCCAATCCGGGCGCGGCCCAGGGCCTGAATTTCACCAACAGCGGTGACACCAAGGGCCTCAACTTCACCAACCCGGGCGCCGCCAAGGGGCTGAACTTCACGAACAACGGCAACAATGCCGCCGGCGGCGGCGCCGGGGCGCCCAAGAGCCTGAACTTCACGGCAACGGCGAGGAAATAACCCCCAAGTTTCCTCGCCAGGAAGCGGCGGCATCCGAGACCTCGGTCGCGGTGCCGCCGTTTCGCATTCCACGCGCGGGCGTCTTCCAAGGTTCGTCGCGAATTTCAGGCATCGGCGTGACGCCGATCACAGCCAACGGTGGTGGTTCCTTGTAGCCTATACGACAGAGCCGCGCGTCCAACCCCGAAGGGAGGTCGTCATGTTGCTCGGGTATTTCAGCATCGTTCCCTGCCTTGTGACCCTGATTTCGGTCGGCGCCGCCGCGCAATCGATCGCGAATGCGCCCGGGGAGGCCGGCAAGGGGGACAGCCATGCTGGCACTCGCTTGCTCTACCAGGATATTGGCGTTCCGGCGGCTGGCGGCGGCTTGAACGGCATCAAGCTCGACGACGCGCCGGGAAAGGAGCGCGCCGTGACGGACGGCACCAGCAACACTCTGATGCTTGGCGAGAAGGCTGGCGGTTCGACCTCGGCGTCCAACCAACCGCCGCCTCCACCGCCGCCGCCACCGCCGTCCGGGCATTCGCCCTTGCCGGTGCTGCTGGTCATTGCCGATCGCCAATACGATACAGGCGCCGACCTGACCATCGCCCCGCCTGCCGGCGGCCCCGTCCCGGTGCCCTACCCGAATACCGGCCTTGCCTCGCTGAAAGGGATCGGCTCGATCGAGCGCCTGGCGAATGGCGGCAATGCGGACGCTGCCGGCGGGGCCATCCGCCATCGCACCTTCTCGATCGTCGACCGCACGAACGTGTCATCGGATGGCGGTAGCGGCGGCGGCGGTGGCTGCACGGTCGCCTGCCAGAACAACCTGAACCCGTCCGGCGGCGGCACGCAGGCCTATGGGACCGGCATTTATGGTCCCAGCGCGGGCGGCGCGCGCGTGGCCGTGGGCGACGTCAACAACGCGCCTTCGACCTCCGCCAACAGCAGGACCTTGACGGTCGGCGGCGCCAAGACCGAGACGGTCCAGGGTCTGCCGCGGAAATAGTCCTATCCCCGTCGGCGCCGGCGGCGCTCGCCGCCCGACGGATCAGTCGCGGCGGCCTGCTTGGGCTCGGGCAGTTTCACGGCCATGGCGAGGTTGGGGTAGGGCGCGGTCTTGTGCGGGATCGCCATCGCCTCGACGAAATGTTCCTGGAAGCGCGGCTCGACCGCGGTCTCGATCTTCTCGACGCGCCGCACCACCGCTTCGATCTCCGCCCGTGCGGCCCGGTTGACCAGCGCGATGCGCGCGCCGGTGCCCGCCGCGTTCCCGGCGGCCGACACCTTGCGCAGCGGGCAGTCCGGTATCATGCCCAGCACCATGGCGTAGGCCGTGTCGATATGGCTGCCGAAGGCGCCGGCCAGCACGATGCGGTCGACCTGCTCGACGCCGTAGCGGTCCATCAGCAGCTTGGCGCCGGCATAGAGCGCGGCCTTGGCGAGCTGGATCGCACGCACGTCGTTCTGCGTGACGCGGATCGCCGGTTCGCCGTCGCGGATCAGGTAGGAGAAGGTGCGGCCGTCTGACTGGATGCGCGGTGAACGGCTCACCATGCTCCCATCGATGACGCCGTCCTGGGTCAGGATGCCGCTGAGATAGAGCTCGGCGATCGCCTCGATGATGCCCGAGCCGCAGATACCGGTGACGCCGGTGGTCTCGGTCGCGGCGGGGAAGGCGGGATCGTCCGACCACAGATCGCAGCCGATCACCTTGTACTTCGGCTCCAGCGTCTCCCGGTCGATGCGCAGCCGTTCGATCGCGCCCGGCGCGGCGCGCTGGCCCGAGCTGACCTGCGCTCCCTCGAACGCGGGGCCGGTGGGGCTGGAAGCGGCCAGCAGCCGGTTGCGGTTGCCCAGCACGATCTCGGCATTGGTGCCGACGTCCACCACCAGCATCAGCTCATCGCTGGTCTGCGGCGATTCCGACAGGATCACGCCGGCCGTATCGGCGCCGACATGGCCGGCGATGCAGGGCAGCACGTAGACGCGTGCGCCCGGGTGCAGGTGCAGGCCCAGTTCGCCCGCGCGCATCGTGACCGAACGGTCGACCGCCAGGGCGAACGGCGCGCCGCCCAGCTCGGTCGGATCGATGCCGAGGAACAGGTGGTGCATGATCGGGTTGCCCACCACCGTCGCCTCGACGATGTCGGTCGCGGCGATGCCGGCGGCCTTCGCCACTTCGGCAGCCAGGCTGTCGAGCGCCTCGCGCACCACCTGGGTCATCTCGGCGTCGCCGCCCGGGTTCATCATCACGTAGCTGACCCGGCTCATCAGGTCCTCGCCGAACCGGATCTGCGGGTTCATGACACCCGAGGCCGCCACGACGTTGCCGGTGTGCAGGTCGCACAGATGCGCGGCGATGGTGGTCGAGCCGATGTCGACCGCGAGGCCGTAGATCTGGTCGTGGAACTCGGGCCACACCGCGACGATCGTGCCGCCGCGCGCGCCGGGCGCGGCCTCGCGCACCGCCACGGTGATCTTCCACTTGCCCTGGCGCAGCGCCCTCTGCAGCCCGTGCAGCACGTGCAGGTCGCAGTCCAGCCCGCGCAAGTCCCACTGCGCCTCCAGCGCCTGCTCGACGCGGCGCAGGTCGCCCGAGGGATCGTGCATGTCCGGCTCGGCGACCTCGATGTAGTGCAGCGTGACCACCGGATCGACCAGCACCTTGCGCGCCTCGGCGCGCTTGCGGACGATCTGGCGATGCACCTGGCTGTCGGGCGGCACGTCGATGACCGCATCGCCCAGCAGCTTCGCGCAGCAGGACAGGCGCCGGCCCTCGGCGACGTTCTTCTTGGCGGCGTAGGCCCGTTCCTCGGCCGCGACGGGGCTCAGATGCTCGACGCGCGAGGTAAGGGCGAACTTGGCGAACTCTCCTTCGCTCACCGTCACCTGGCAGCGCCCGCAGATCGACCGCCCGCCGCACACCGAGTCGATATCCACGCCCAGCCGCCGCGCTGCCGTGAGCACCGGCGTGCCCACCGGAAAGCGCCCGCGCTTGCCGGAAGGGGTGAAGACGACCAGGGCGTCGCTGCTGCCGGCGTCGTTCATTGCTCGGGACGTCCGGCGCAGGCGCGCCGGCCCTCACGCTCCCGGCGCGGTCGCGCCGGGCCGCTCCCTCTCCCAGCTTCGCTGGGCGTGGAGCCTCGAACCCTCGCCCGCCGGAGGCGGGAGAGGGTGGCGAGCGAAAGCGAGCCGGGTGAGGGCATGGCGCGGTCTTACGATGTGGACGGCGCCGCGCCCACCCGGCGCCTTCTGGCATCGCGCGCGCGGCGCGGGTCGTCGGCGCTCTCCGGCGCGGGCTCGCGGAACTTCCTGATCCAGCGCGCGCAGTGCTCGTCGTGGCCCATCAGCACGTCGGCGCCCATCACCGCCATCATCTCCTCCGCGCGCAGCGGGTTCATGATCGCCGAGGTCATGCCGGCGCCGATCGCCATGCTGAGGAACGCCGCGTTCATCCCGTGGCGGTTGGGCAGACCGAAGCTGATATTCGACGCGCCGCAGCAAGTGTTGACCTTCAGTTCCTCGCGCAGGCGGCGGATGATCTTGAAGGCGGTCGCGCCGGCGATGTTGATGGCGCCCACCGGCATGACCAGCGGATCGACCACGATGTCCGCCGGCTTGATGCCGAAATCCTGCGCGCGGTTGACGATCTTCTTGGCGACGGCGAAGCGCACGTCGGGATCCTCGGAGATGCCCGTCTCGTCGTTCGAGATCGCGATCACCGCGCAGTCGTATTTCTTGATCAACGGCAGCACCACTTCCAGCCGCTCCTCCTCGCCGGTCACGGAATTGACCAGCGGCCGGCCCTTGTAGACGGCGAGGCCGGCTTCCAGCGCGGCCACGATCGAGCTGTCGATCGACAGCGGCACGTCGGTCAGGGACTGCACGAGCTGGATCGCCTCGGCCAGAATCTTGGGCTCGTCGGCCAGCGGGATGCCGGCGTTGACGTCGAGCATGTGGGCGCCGGCCTCGACCTGCGCCAGCGCGTCGGCGCGCACGCGGCTCATGTCGCCCGCCGCCATCTCGGCCGCCAGCAGCTTGCGGCCGGTGGGGTTGATACGCTCGCCCACCACGACAAAGGGCCGGTCGAAGCCGATGACGACTTCCCTTGTCGCCGAGCTGATCACGGTATCGGTCACGATGCTGCTCCCTGTACAAGCCGACGGCGGCGGTTGGCCAGCACGCCCGAGGCCTGGATGATCTCCGACACGAACTCCTCCTGGCGGTAGGCCATCACGTGCACCCCCGCGACGCCCGGCATTTCGCGCACCCGCTGGATCATCTCGACGCAGATCGCCTTGCCCTCGGCCTTCTGGTTCTTGGCCTTTTCCAGCCGGTCGATCACCGCGTCCGGGATGTGGATGCCCGGCACGTTCGAGCGCATCCAGCGCGCGGCCTTGGCCGACGCCAACGGTCCCACGCCGACCAGGATGAAGCATCGCCGGTCGAGCCCCAGATCGCGCACCCGCGACATGAACCGCTCCAGCAGCGGCAGGTCGAAGCAGTACTGGGTCTGGATGAACTGGGCGCCGGCCGCCACCTTCTTGGCCAGGCGCTGCGGGCGGAAGTCGTAGGGCGGCACGAACGGGTTCTCGGCCGCGCCCAGGAACACGCGCGGCGGCACGGTGATCTTGCGGCCCGACAGGAATTTCCCGCCGTCGCGCATCGTGCGGATGGTGTCCAGCAGGGCGGTGGAGTCGAGGTCGAACACCGGCTTGGCGCCGGGCTGGTCGCCCGCCTGCACCCCGTCGCCGGTGAGGCACAGGATGTTGGCGACGCCCATCGCCGCCGCGCCCAGCACGTCGCCCTGGATGGCGATGCGGTTGCGGTCGCGGCAGGAGATCTGCATCACCACGGCATAGCCCGCGCGCGTGAGCAGCGAGCAGATGCCGACGCTCGACATATGCACGTTGGCGCCCGAGGCGTCGGTCGCGTTGATCGCGTCCACGACCTCGGAAAGCACCAGCGCGCGCTCGTAGACCTCGCGCGGGTCGGCGCTGTCCGGCGGGTTCAGCTCGGCCGTGACGGCGAAGCGCCCCTCGCGCAGCAGCCGCTCCAGCCGCCCGCCCGAGGAATGGCCGGGCAGGATCGGGTAGGCGGCCGACGGGTCGCCGACCTCGGGGTTCAGGCTGGCCGTGCTCACGGGGCCGGGTCCATGCGCTGATGCTCGCCGCGCGCCACGGCCAGCCAGGACGACCGGCCCCACAGCCGGTTGTCGATCGGCTTCAGGGGCTGGCCGATCGTGGCGCCGCGCCGCATGCGCTGGCTGCCGGCATAGGCCTGGTCCCACACGCAGCGCATTGCCGGCGTCACCTCGCAGAACCCGCCGGGCCTGACGCCGCCGCAGGGCCCGTTGCGCAGCGACTTGGGGCAGTTCATCGGGCAGGACATGCCGGTGGAGGACAGCGCGCATTGCCCGCACATCTGGCAGTCGAACAGGAAGCCCTTGGCCATGCGCTCCACGGCAGCTACGGGCTTTTCGAGCCGCGCATAGCCGATCTGGTCGAGCAATGGGTGCAGGCGCTTCAACGCGCGCTCGATGCCGGCATAGGCGGATTCGAGGAGCCTGGCCTGTCGCACGGACCAGAGCCTGACGGCGTACATCGTCTAGGCGGGACCGCGGCGCATGGCCCTCACCCTCCCAGCGCTCGCGCGCTGGGTCCCTCCCTCTCGCGCCTTTGGCGGGAGAGGGTGCCCGGAGCGCAAGCGGAGGGCGGGTGAGGGCATGGCTCGGCTATTTCGCTTCAGCGCCGCCAGCAGCGACGAGTGAACTCAAACGTTCGTCCGTGAACTCGGTCTCGAGCCGCGCGGCGTGGGCGCTGGCCTCGGCCTCCAGGTCGTCGCTGCAATCCACCGGATCGCCGCGTCGCCACTCGGCGAGGTAGGAGTCGGTGTCCTTCTTGCCGGCGCGCATCGCGGCGCGGTCGATCGCCTTCTCGAAGCGCTCGGCCAGCTGGCGCTTGGCGCTCACGCGGCCACGCTTGACGATCACCTGGGCGGGGATGTCACGCCAATAGACGATGGTCAGCGTCGCCATGCTCGGTACCCTTGCGTGTGGTTGTGCCCCCGAGGAAGGTGGCCAGCTCGCCGTAGCCGGTGAAGCGCCGCTCGAAGGCGAGGCCCAGGCGCTTCGCCGCCGCCTCGGCCAGCCCGGTCAGCGCCGGGTCCTCGGTCTGCGCCAGGTAGACCAGGCGCTTGTAGTTGCCGAAGTAGTCCGCCAGCAGCTCGGGATGGCGGTCGATGCCCAGACCCTCGACAACCAGCCGGTCGAAATGGCGGGTCAGGTAGTCGGTCAGGAAGAAGCTGCCAGGCTCCTGGTCCATCATCGCGTCGAAGTTCTCGGCGCCGGCGTAGAAGGAATAGCAGTGCGGCCCGCCGATGCGCTCGACGCCTTCCTCGGCCAGCACCGCGTCCAGCAGCCCGCCCGTGCCGCAGTCGCCGTAGAGCACCAGGATGCGCTCGAACCGCCCGCGGGCATCGCGGATTTTTCGTCGCACCGCGTCGGGGATGAGCTGCGGCGTGTTGTGCAGATGCGCGGGCAGGCAGGCGACCGTGAGGTGCGTCCAGGCATTGGCGCGGGTCAGGAACACGATCTCGCGCGCCAGCGCGCCGCAAGCGATCAACAGGGTGCGAGGCGCGGCCTGCGATTTTCCGCCCGGCCGGCGGACGGAACCGTCCGCGCGCTGGGCGGTTGCTGGCATCTCAGTTGCTGGCCGCAGCGGCCTGCTGTGCCGCCAGCGATCCCTGGCGGCGGGCCATCATCGTCCGCGCGGTTTCGACCGTCACGGCGGCGTCGCGGCAATAGGCATCGGCGCCGATCGCGTTGGCGAAGGCCTCGTTCAAGGGCGCGCCGCCGACAAGGACGATGTAGTCGTTGCGCATGCCCTTTTCCTTCAGCGTGTCGATCACGACCTTCATGTAGGGCATGGTCGTGGTGAGCAGCGCGGACATGCCCAGGATGTCCGGCTTGTGCTTGTCGATCGCCTCCAGGTACTTCTCGACACTGTTGTTGATGCCGAGGTCGATCACTTCGAACCCGGCGCCTTCCATCATCATGCCCACGAGGTTCTTGCCGATGTCGTGGATGTCACCCTTGACGGTGCCGATCACCATCTTGCCCATGCGCGGCGCGCCGGTTTCGATCAAGAGCGGGCGCAGGATCGCCATGCCGGCCTTCATGGCGTTCGCCGCCAGCAGGACCTCGGGCACGAACAGGATGCCGTCGCGGAAGTCGATGCCGACGATCCGCATGCCCTCCACCAGCGCCTTGGTCAGCGTGTCGTAGGGCGTCCAGCCGCGCTTCAGCAGGATGTTGACGCCCTCGACAACCTCTTCCTTGAGGCCGTCGTAGAGGTCGTCGTGCATCTGCGGGACGAGTTTCTCGTCCGACAGCGCGTTCAGATCGAGCGGTTCTTCCGCGTCATCAGCCATCGCCTGGCTCCGTTCCGGTCCACCGCGGCCGCCCCGTGGCGCCCGCTAAGTATTGATCTTCTAAGTATAAACTGTCGAGCTTGCGGGCTAATTCGCCCGCGACACGGGGTGACGGGAATGCGACAGCGCGCGGCTAGTCGAGCAGGCCGGCAAAGCCTTGCGAGGCGCGATGGACCGTGACGCCGACCGCTTCGGCGATCTTCGCCATGCCTTCGTCGTCCGTGGCCAGGGGAGCATCGAGCGACCGTGCCAGCGCGATGTAGCAGGCGTCGTAAACCGAACCGCCGTGGCGCTGGGCAATGGCGAAAGCCTCTGGGACAAAGCCTGCTGCCTGCTGCGTCTTTACCGAGGTCCGGCCAAACTGCGCAATCGCGGATGCGGCGTGGTTAGGCGTGAGGCGTTTGACGCGAATAGCCTTCAGGACAGCGCTGAAGACCTCTACCTTGATCAGGTCCACGGCGACCAGCTCGTGTCGCGACTCCAGCAGCGACACGGCCGCTTGCGTCTGGTCCTCCGGCAGAATCCAGGCGACCGCAATGCTCGCGTCGACGACAATCAACGACGATCCCGGTCCTCGCGAATCCAAGCAGTCGCCTCGCCGGGTTTGCCGGGTTTGACGTGCTTTCGAAATTCCGCAGCCCAGTGCGCGAACTCGGCTCGGCTAGTCATCGCGGATTCCTCGAGAATCGACCGCGCCTCGGCTTCGAGCGAGCGTTTGTTGGCCTTGGCCCGCTCCTTGAGGCGGGCATAGGCCTGATCGTCGAGGTTTCGGACGGTAAGCTGTGCCATAAAAAATGCTAGCATCGATGCTAGCATTTTGCAATCATAGGTGATGGCAGCGGTAGTTTGACGCCGATATCCCATCCGCGTATGCCTCGCCCATGCCTTCGGACCCGACCGCCGAATTCGACCTCGTTTCCCCCTGTGTCGGCGTGTGCCAGATGGACAGCGACACCGAACTGTGCCGGGGCTGCTGGCGCACGATCGACGAGATCGCGTCGTGGAGCGCGCTCGACCGCGACGGCCGGCTGGCGATCCTGCAGCGCCTGCGCGAGAGGCGGCGCGCGGCCGGGCAGGATCGGCGGCGGGTCAATGCGCGGCGAGCGCCGCGTCCAACCGGCAGCGACGCCTGAATTCAGCCGGGATCGCCGACCAGCGCGAACGGCGCCCAGAACAGCGGATGGGCGTAGCTGAACTTCAGCTTGCCCGCGCTGCCTTCCCCGGCCTTGCCGTCGATCATCGCCAGCATGGATTGGCGCAGCGCCTCGGAGCGGTTCGCTGCTTTTCCCGCGAAAAGGCCCGTCGTCAGCAGGCGGGCGGCCACGGTCTCGACGCCCCAATGCGTTACCAGCAGCGACCTTGCGCCGGAGTAGAAGAACGCGCTGGCGAGGCCGCTCAGTACCTCCGCGCCGGGCGCCACTTCGCCCGCCGTGTTGCAGGCAGACAGCAGCACCCAGTCGGCCGCCAGCCGCAGGTCGAGCACCTCCGACATCGTCAGCAGCCCGTCGTCCTTTTCGCCGGTGATCCGGGGCGAGGTTAGGGCCAGCGCCGGTTGCAGCAGCCCGTCGACATCGCCGGCGGCCAGCCCGTGGGTGGCAAAGGCGACCACGCGAAACTGGTCGAGGGCGGCATTGCGGACCTCGGTTTCGTTCGCTCGCCGGCCGAGATACAGCTCGGTCTGAGGATTCGCCCCCAACTCCTTGGCGATCTGCTGCAATTCGATCCGGGTATCCGGTAGCTGCGGCAGGCTCTCCAAGGCGCGGATCGCGACGCTGCGGTCAGGGTCGCGGGTAACGGCGGCCCGCACGAGCGTGGCGCCGCCGGCGGCGCGGACCGGCGCCTCGGCGAAGACCGGGTCCCCGATCCCCACGAAGGGGCGCGGGGCGGGGGCGGCAGGCGTCATGCGCCGGAGCGCGACAAGCGCGGTCGCCGAGGGCAGGTGGGCGACGGCCTGGCGGCGGATCAGCCAGGGGGCGCGGCTGTATTCCGCGAACCGCAACCCTGCTGCGCCGGGGGCCGCCGCCGGGGCGGGCTCGGTCGGCAAGACCGCCCAGGGAAGCTGGGCAAGGGGCCCGTCCGCGACCACCAGCAGGGACTTGGCGCCGGCGAAGGCCGGCTCCAGCGGTTTGAGCAGCGGCAGGTAGAGCCGGTCATAGGCCGCGCGCAGGTCGTAGAGGGGGATCGCCTCGATGCCGCGTCCGCCGTCGGTCATGGCGCCGCGCAGGCGCGCGACCGTCTCGGCGAGCGCCGCGCGGCCCAGCGGGGCCTCCAGCACGGTGGGCGCGCCCTGGGGCGAGAGGGCGATGACGAAGCTGCGCTCCTCGCCCACAAGCGTCGTCACCATCGCCTCGCCCGGTCGCAGCGCGGCGCGCAGGTCGGCGATGCCCACGGGCAGGGGCCGGGCCAGGCCGGCAATCGCGGGGCTGCGCTGGGCGATGGCGCGGTTCAGCTCCGCGCGCTCGGCCTCGGCGGCAGCGATGTCGCGGCGCAAGGCCGCCTCGTCGGCCGGGTTGCGCGCGTTGGCCGGCAGGGCGAACCAGCCGGCGAGGCTGTCATAGAGCGCGACGGCGCGCCGCGCGGCGTCCTGGTCGCGGCGCACCAGGTCGGCCAGCGTGCGGTCCCGCAGTCCGGAGCGCAGCGCGGCCGAGCTGACCGCGTCGATCAGGGCGCGGCTGCGCACGGCCTCGATCGCGCGGAACATCTGGTCGACCGCCGCCAAGGTTTGCGGTCCGCTGGCCTGGGCCGGCATCGGCGCGGCGGCGATCCCCTGCGCCAGCTCGTGGGCATAGGCCTCGACCATGACGCGCAACCGCGCCGCCCGCGCCGCTGGCTCGCCGGCATAGGGACCGGTGCTCGCCTCGACCAGGATCGGCATGGCGGCGCGCCAGGCCGCCAGCGAGTCGGCGCGCCGCCCCGCCGCCGCCAGTGCGGTGGCGCGGGTGGCGACCGCCTCGGCGGTCGCCGGGTGGCGCTCGCCGAACAGCGCGGCCGCCTGGCGCTGGGCCGCCTCGGCGGCGGCTATCGCGTCGGCGCTGCGGCCGGCCTTCACCAGCGCCAGCGCATAGGTCGGGTCGCCGCGCAACGCGCGGGAAAAGCGCTGCGCGTCGCCGCCGAGATCGACCCGCAATTGCTCGAACGCGGCCAGGGCGTCGTCCCAGTCGCCCTCGGCGGCGTTGGCCCGCGCCAGCGCGAGCTGCAATTCGATCCGCAGCGTCGAGTCGCGCGCGCCGCCGGCGCCCGCGAGCGTGTTGACCGCGAGCCAGGCGACCTTCGCCGCCTCGGTCGGCCGGCCCTCGGCCAGCAGCGCGTCGACGATGACCCGCGCGGCCGAGACGATCTCGTACACCTGACCAACGCCGGCTTCGCCAAGCTCCGATAGAACCTGGTGCGCGAGCGCCTGGGCCTCGGCCGGGCGGCCGGCGCGGGCCAGCGCGTCCGCGCGCGCCAGCAGCGCCTCGAAGCGGATCTGCTCGATGCGGTCGGTCGGCAGCCAGCGGTTCTTCGGCCAGTCGCGATAGGTGGCGAGCGCCTCGATGGCTTGGCGGTGGAAGGCGTCGGCGTCCGCCGCATTGCCGCGCAGGTCGGCGCGCACCGCGCGGGCCTGGGCCAGCGCGGCCTGGCTGATCGCGACCTCGTGCGGCTGGGCGCGTGCGGGCTCCTTGGCGAGGCGCGCATAACCCGCCTCGGCGCGCGCGAGCGCAGCGTCGGCCGACCCCATGTCGCCGGCGGCGACATGCGCCCGCGCCAGGAAACCCTCCCACACGACGGAATGCCAGAGCAGGCGATAGTCGTCGTCGTCGCTGCGCGCGTCCATCGCCGCGCGCAGGTCGCCGGCGGACTGCTTGAGCTGCGCCAGGGCCTGCGCCACGTCCCCAGTGCGGAACAGGGCGAGGCCGAGGTGGTACTGGTACCAGGTGCGGTCCAGCACGGGCAGCGCGTTGCCCGCGCGCGCGATCTCGTAGGCGCGCCGGAAGTCCGCCACGGCCTGCGGATTGCGCTCGAGCGACCAGGCGGCGAACGCGCGGCGCGCCAGGAAATCGGCGCGTTCGGCGGCCGGCTCGCCGGGTTCCGGCGCATCGGCGAGCTTGCGCAGCCCGGCGAGACGCTGGTCGGCCGTTTCGCGCTCGCGCTGAAGCAGGGCCATGATGTCGTCGATGCGCGAGGAGGCGAGCGGCAGCGACGGCGCCGCCAGCGCGATCATCGCCGGCGAGGGTTGCAGGGGCCTGGCCGGCGCCGCGCTCGCCGCGCCGGGCGCGGGCGCTGCCGCCACGCTGGGCGCTGTGCCGGGTGCAGCCGCCTGCAACGTGCCGCTGCAGGAAACCTCGCCGCCGTCCGGCCGCAGGGTCAGGCCCTGTGGCGTGATCGTGCCGCGCAGATGCCCGACCCGCTCGTCGCGGCCCAGCGCGACGCCGATCGAAAAGCTGCCGCTCTTGTCCAGCGGGCGGCGCGTTGACAGCGCGCCGATCTTGATCGCGACCTGCCCGTCCACGGCGGTCGCCTCGGCCGCGACCGGCAGCGGATTGCCCCATCCATCGGTGCAGGCCAGCGTGCCGGCCCAGCGCTCTTCGGCCGCCTCGGCGGCGTGGAATCCCAGGCAGATCGCCCCGGCAAGGACAGCCAGGCGCGAGGTTCGGCGAAGCGAAGCGATTTGTGGCGTCGTCATGGCGGCGGCGCTCCTTCCGGCTGATGTCCGCCGGCAGCTCGATTGCAGATTTGTCCGGATCATAGCTACCGGGGCCAAGCCCGCAATGTGAGCTGTTTCACCCAGTCCCCCGGCCATTCCGGCCCGGTTTGGCCCTCAAGCCGTCCAATGCCCGGCATTTAAAGGAAATTTAACCCCGTCACGGGGAGTATCCGCATTGAGGCGCAGTCGGCCCGCAACGGCCGACAGGGGCGCGCCGCCGGGGCATGATCGATCGGGACAATCGTGGGCAAGCAGGACGCCAGTACCGCGCAGTCCGCTTTCGCTTTTCAAGCGGAGCCGTATCCGGTCGAGCAGGGGACCGTCTACTGGATCACCGGCCTGGCCGCCGCCGGCAAGACGACGGTGGCCACCAAGCTGTGCGAACACTTGCGGCGGAGCGGACGTCCGGCGGTGCTGCTGGACGGCGACCGGCTGCGGGCCGTGCTCGGCGCCGAGGCCGCCTTTGCGCCCGAGGAACGCCGGCGCCTGGCCATGACCTATGGCCGGCTCTGCCGCGAACTGGCGGAGCAGGGGATCGACGTGGTCTGCGCGACGATCTCGATGTTCCATGCGGTGCGCGAGTGGAATCGCGCACAGATCGACCGCTATTGCGAGGTCTTCCTGCGCGTTCCCTTCGACGTGCTGCGCCGGCGCGATCCCAAGGGGATCTATGCGCGGCACGAGCTTGGCGAGCAGAAGCAGGTCGTCGGGCAGGACCTCGAGCCCGAGTTGCCACGGTCGCCGGACCTGGTGATCGACAATGACGGCGCGATGACGCCCGACGAGGCCGTCGACCTGATCGTGAAGGCCGCATGCGACCCTGCGCGGGCGGTCGCATGAGCGCCGTGCTGCAGCTCCGGCATGGCGAGTTCACCGGACTCGCCGAGGACTATGCCGCCTATCGCCCGGGCTACGCCGAGAGCGTGCTGGACGGGGTGCTGGGTCTGTTGAAGCGGCCGGCAGGCGAGCTCGACGCCGCCGACGTGGGCGCGGGCACCGGCATCTGGACGCGCATGCTGGCGGGGCGCGGCTTCCGACGGCTGACCGCCGTGGAGCCCAACGACGACATGCGCCGGGCGGGCCGGCGCGACAGCCGGCACCTGGCGATCGACTGGCAGAAGGGATCGGGCGAGCGCACGGGGCTACCCGGCGCGTCGGTCGATCTCGTCAGCATGGCCTCCTCGTTCCACTGGGTCGATTTCGAGGCGGGGCTCAGCGAGTTCCACCGCCTGCTGCGGCCGGGCGGCCGGTTCGTCGCGCTGTGGAATCCGCGCCTGGTCGAAGCCAATCCGCTGCTCGTGGAGATCGAGGCGATGCTGGGCGAGTTCATGCCGTCTGGCGCAAGACGCGTCTCTTCCGGCCGATCGGGCCTTGCCGATACGTTGAACGAGCGGCTGTGGGCGAGCCCGTGGTTCGACGACGTGGTCTACCTGGAAGGACGCCATCGCGCCCGCCAGTCGCCGGCGCAGTACATGGGCGCCTGGCGCAGCGTGAACGACATCCGCGTGCAGCTTGGCGCCGCCCGGTTCGCTGCTTTCCTCGATGCCGCCGCCCGGCGCATCGAGGGCATCGAGGCGATCGAGACGACCTACCTGACCCGGGCCTGGGCGGCCCGGCCGCGGAAGGGCTGAGCCGTGGGTGCGATCAGCTTCGCCTTCGCCTCCAAGGCTGAATCATTGGAGCGGCTAGCCCGGCTCGTGACCAAGGCGCGCGTCCTGCCGCTGGTGCATTTCACCGTCGGCGAATGGGAGACGCGCCGGGGCGCCGTGCTGCGCAAGATCAAGGCGGCCGCCTGGGGCGCGGCGCCGATGATCGTGCGCTCCAGCGCCGACGGCGAGGACAGCGAGGCTGTCTCGCTCGCCGGCCATTTCCTGTCCGTGCCGGATGTCGAGCCGGACGACCTGGTCGAGGCGGTCGAGCGCGTGATCGCGTCCTATGGCGACGGAAGCGGCCGGCATCGCGTCCTGGTGCAGCCCATGCTGGCGCGCGCCGCGGCGAGCGGCGTCGCCTTCACGGTCGATCCGAACACCGGCAGCCCCTACCTGGTGGTGAACTACGAGCGCGACGGCAACACCAGCGCGGTCACCGGCGGCAAGGCCACGGCGCAGGAGACGTTCTACCTGTGGCGCGACGCGCCGCCGCCGGCCGATCCCCTGCTGCGCGGCGTCGCCGCCCTGGCGCGCGAACTGATGGCGCTGACCGGCCGCGAGGCGCTCGATTTCGAGTTCGCCTCGGACGCGGAGGGCGGGCTCGTCCTGCTGCAATGCCGGCCCATGGTGCTGCGCGCGCCCACCGCCAGCCCGCCATCGCTGTCGCCGATCATGGCCCGGATCGCGCAGAAGATCGCGCACGCCAACCGGCCGCATCCCTATCTGTGCGGGCCGCGCACCGTCTTCGGCGTCATGCCGGATTGGAACCCGGCCGAGATCGTCGGCGTGCGGCCGAAGCCGCTGGCGTTGTCGCTCTACCGCGAGCTGATCACCGATTCGATCTGGGCCTATCAGCGCAGCAACTACGGCTATCGCAACCTGCGCAGTTTTCCGATCCTGATCGACTTCCACGGCCTGCCCTATATCGACGTGCGCGTCAGCTTCAACTCCTTCGTTCCCGAGGACATCCCCGAGGCGATGGCGCACCGGCTGGTGGCCTACTACATCGACCGGCTGATCGCCGTGCCGTCGCTGCACGACAAGGTCGAGTTCGAGATCGTGCAGTCCTGCTACACGTTCGACATCGACCGGCGGCTGGCGCGCCTGGCCGAATCCGGCTTCTCGGGCGGCGAGCGCGAGGAGCTGAAGCAAAGCCTGCGGCGGCTGACCAACCGCGTAGTCCATCGCAGCGAAGGCCTGTGGATCGCCGAGCTCGACCGCATCGCCGAGCTGGAGCGCCGCCGCGGCGCCGTGCTCGGCGCCGAGATGAGCGATCTCGACCGCATCTACTGGCTGTTAGAGGACTGCAAGCGTCACGGCACGCTGCCCTTCGCCGGCCTCGCGCGCGCCGGCTTCATCGCCATGCAGCTCCTCGACTCGCTGGTGCATGTCGGCGTGCTGGCCCCGGCGGAGAAGGCCGCCTTCATGGCCGGGCTCGACACGGTAAGCAACCGCATGGTGCAGGACCTGCGCGCGCTGACGCGCGGCGCCTTCCTCGAGCGCTACGGGCATCTGCGCCCGGGCACCTACGACATCCTGTCGCCGCGCTACGACGAGGCGCCGGAGGCCTATTTCGACTGGCAGGCGCTGGGCGCGGCCGTGCCCGACCATCGCGAGGCGCCGCGCAAGTTCACGCTGTCGCTCGACCAGATGCGCGCGATCGAGCGCCTGATCGCCGAGCACGGGCTGGAGCTCGACGTGGTCGGGTTGTTCGGCTTCATCGAAGCCGGCATCCGCGGCCGCGAGCACGCGAAGTTCGTGTTCA
The DNA here is from genome assembly GCA_020846275.1 of Alphaproteobacteria bacterium. Classification (GTDB taxonomy): domain Bacteria; phylum Pseudomonadota; class Alphaproteobacteria; order JAEULC01; family JAEULC01; genus JAEULC01. The sequence continues at coordinate 1,889 of JADLEG010000273.1, read as the reverse complement.
CCCATTCGCTGAGCGACGCGCTGGTGCTGCTCGGGCGGCTGGGCGGGCAGCACGGCCTGTCGCCCGCCGACATGGCCTATTTCGACATCGCCGCGTTCAAGGACATGTACGGCGGCTGCCCGGACATCGACGCGCTGCTGCGCGACACGATCGCGCGTGGCCGGGCGCGCCATGGCGAGACGCTGCGCCTCGCGCTGCCGCCGCTGATCACCCATCACGACCAGGTCTACGCCTTCCACGTGCCGCCGACCGAGCCCAACTTCATCACCCAGAAGACCGGCCGCGGCCAGGTGCGCACGCCCGACCAGGCCGACGCGCTGGCGGGCTCGATCCTGTTCATCCCCTGCGCCGATCCCGGCTACGACTGGGTGTTCAGCCACGGCATCGCCGGCTTCGTGACCGCCTATGGCGGCGTCAACTCGCACATGGCGATCCGCGCCAACGAGCTGGAGATCCCGGCGGCGATCGGCGTCGGCGAGGCGCTGTTTCGCCAGTGGGGCGCGGCCGACATGATCGAGATCGACGCCGCCAACCGCCGCGTCCAGGTGCTGTGTTGACGCTGGTGGCGATCACCCAGCGCGTTCTGCGCGACCCGTCGACCGACGAACGCCGCGACGCGCTGGACCAGCGCTGGACCCGGTTCCTGGCGGCGGCGGGGCTGCTTGCCCTGGTCCTGCCCAACCATTTGCCAAGCGCGCTTGCGCTGGTGCGCAGGTTCGAGCCGGCCGGCGTCATCCTCACGGGCGGCGGCGATCTCGTGGCCTATGGCGGCGACGCGGCGGAGCGCGATGCGACCGAGGCGGCGCTGGTTTCTTGGGCGATGCAGGCGGGGCGCCCCGTGCTGGGGGCGTGCCGGGGCATGCAACAACTCCTGCACCTTGCCGGGGCGCGGCTCGATCGCGTGGAAGCTCATGTCCGCACGCGCCACAAGCTTGTCTTTGCCGGCCGGCCGATCGAAGTGAACAGCTATCACGACTTCGCGATCCGTTCCGTGCCCGACCAGGACTACGCCGTGCTCGCCGAAGCCCCGGACGGGACGGTCGAGGCGGTGCGCCATCGCCGCCTGCCGCAGCTCGGCATCATGTGGCACCCCGAGCGCGAGGCCCCGTTCGCCGCCCATGACATCGCGCTGTTCCGCGGCCATTTCGGCGTGGCGGTACCGGCGGAAGCGGCATCGGCGGAAGCGGCATGCGCGGACTGATCCTCGCCGCCGGGCGCGGCAGCCGCATGGTCCAGGCGACGGCCGACCGGCCGAAGGCGCTGGTGGAACTCGGCGGTGCGGCGCTGCTGGACTGGCAGCTCGCGGCGCTGCGCGCGGCGGGCATCGCCGAGATCGCGCTCGTGCGCGGGTATCGCGGCGAGGCCTTTGCCGGGCGAGGGCTGCGCCTGTTCGACAATCCGCGCTGGGCCGAGACCAACATGGTGGCGTCGCTCGTCGCGGCGCGGACATGGTTGGAGGCCGGTCCTTGCGTCGTCAGCTACGCCGACATCTTCTATCCGCCGGAAGCGGTCAGCCGCCTGGCGGCGGCCGAGGGCGACATCGTGCTGGCCTACGATCCCGACTGGCTGGCGCTGTGGTCGCGCCGCTTCGCCGACCCGCTGGCGGACGCCGAGACGTTCCGCATCGACGCTACCGGCCGCGTGGTCGAGATCGGCGGCAAGACGCGCAACGCGGCGGAGATCGAGGGCCAGTATGTCGGCCTGTTCAAGCTTTCGCCCGCCGGCTGGCGGCGCATCGATGCCTTCGTGCGGTCATGCCCGCCCGAGCGGCGCGCCAGGCTCGATGTCACCGGCATGCTGGCGGGGTTGATCGCCGCGGGCGTCGAGGTCCGCGGCGTAGCGATCCCCGGGCCTTGGGGCGAGGTGGACGCGCCGTCGGACCTGGCGCT
>JADLEG010000272.1 GCA_020846275.1 Alphaproteobacteria bacterium | reverse complement strand
TCGCCTACATCCCCAAGCGCCCGGGCGAGCCGGACTGCACCTGGGCCGATATCGGCAAGATCACGCGCGAACTGGGCTGGAAGCCCCAGGTCAGCTTCGAGGAGGGCGTCAAGCGCATCCTCGACAACATCGACTACTGGCGCGAGGCGCCCTTGTGGGACCCGGCCTCGATCGCCCAGGCGACCAAGACCTGGTTCGCCTACATGTCCGAGCCTAGCGAGAAGAGCCGTCATGGTGGTTGACGAGAAGATCAAGGGCAAGATCAAGAACGTGCAGCAGATCTGCGCGGCGATCGGGGCGCGCCCGCGCAAGCAGAAGGTCATCATGTGCCACGGCACGTTCGACATCGTGCATCCCGGGCATGTGCGCCACCTGATGTACGCCAAGAGCAAGGCCGACGTGCTGGTGGTCAGCCTCACCGCCGACGCGCACATCGCCAAGGCGAACTTCCGCCCGTTCGTGCCCGAGGAGCTGCGCGCCATGAACCTGGCGGCGCTGGAGATGGTCGACCACGTGATCATCGATCCGGAAGCGAAGCCCCTGAAGAACCTGGGCACCATCCAGCCGGACTACTTCGCCAAGGGCTACGAGTACGTGAAGGGCGGGATGGACCCGCGCACCAAGGAAGAGCTCGACGTGCTCGAGAGCTACGGCGGCGAGTTCATCTACACGCCGGGCGACATCGTGTTCTCGTCCTCGGCGATCATCGAGACGATGCCGCCGGACATCGCGGTCGAGAAGCTGATGTCGCTGCTCGAGGCCGAGAACATGGGCTTCGGCGCCCTGCGCGCGGCGCTGGGCAAGCTGAAGGGCATCAAGGTGCACGTGATCGGCGACACGATCGTCGACAGCTACACCTACACGACCCTGATCGGCGGCAACACCAAGACGCCGACCTTCTCGGTCCGCTACGAGAAGCACAACGACTTCGTCGGCGGCGCCGGCATCGTCGCCAAGCACCTGCGCGCGGCCGGCGCGGACGTCACCTTCACCACCGTGCTGGGCAACGACAAGCTCGGCATGTTCGTGATGGACGACCTGGACAAGGCGGGCATCACGGTCAACCCGATCGTCGATCCCACGCGCCCGACCACCAACAAGAACGCCTTCATCGCCGGGGGCTACCGGCTGCTGAAGGTCGACACGCTCGACAACCGCTCGATCTCCGAGCGCATCCTGGGCGAGCTGAAGGCGCATATCGCCGAGGCGGGCGCCCAGGCCGTGGTGTTCTGCGATTTCCGCCACGGCATCTTCAACCGCCGCACGATCCCCGAGCTGATCCAGGCGATCCCCAAGGGCGTCTACCGCGTGGCCGACAGCCAGGTCGCCAGCCGCTGGGGCAACATCCTGGAGTTCAAGGGCTTCGACCTGATCACGCCGAACGAGCGCGAGGCGCGCTTCGCGCTGGGCGACCAGGACTCCGTGGTGCGACCGCTGGGGCTCGAGCTCTACAAGCAGGCGGAATGTAAGACGCTCATGCTGAAGATGGGCGAGCGCGGCATGATCACCTATCGCGCGGTGCCGAAGCAGCAGGAGGACGTGCGCGCCTTCTTCGTCGTGGACAGCTTCGCGCAGAACGTGGTCGACGCCGTGGGATCGGGCGACGCGCTGCTCGCCTACGCGACGCTCAGCATGATCGCTACCGGCAACGAGGTCGTGGCCTCGACCCTGGGCTCGATCGCCGCGGCGGTGGAATGCGAGCATGACGGCAACGTGCCGGTAACGCCCGCCGACGTCGAGCGCGTGCTGGAGCGGATCGAGAAGCACGCCAACTTCAAGGCCTGACGGACGGGCTGCCCGATGCGCGTGATCACGATCGGGCTGGGCGTGCAGGGCCACAAGCGGCGGCGGGTGGCCGGCGCCGACCACGTGGCCGCGGTCGATCCGGTGAACGGGGAGGCCGAGTACCGCCGGGTCGAGGACGTTCCGCTCGACGCTTACGACGCGGCGCTCGCCTGCATCCCCGACCAGCCGAAGATGGACGTACTGGGCTACCTGGTGGGGCACGGCAAGCACGTGCTGGTCGAAAAACCGCTCTGGGCCGAGGACGACCGCCGAATCGAGCAGCTCCAGGCCGCGGCGCGCGCCGAGGGCGTGGTCTGCTACACCGCCTACAACCACCGCTTCGAGCCGCACTACGTCCGCATGCGCGACCTGGTGGCCTCGGGACGGCTCGGGCGCGTCTATCGTTGCCGCATGTTCTATGGCAACGGCACGGCGCGGCTGGTGCGCGAATCGGCCTGGCGCGATACCGAGGCCGGGGTGCTGCCCGACCTGGGCTCGCACCTCCTCGACACGGCGCGGTTCTGGTTCGGCGAGCTGGCCGAGGATTTCCGCGTCGTCTCCGCCAGCCGGTTCGAGAACCGCGCGCCCGACCACGTGGTGATCGCGTCGGAGGCCGGCAAGCCGAAGATCGAGCTGGAGATGACGCTGCTGCAGTGGCGCAACCACTTCACCTGCGACGTGCTGGCCGAGAAGGGCACGGCGCATATCCGCTCGCTGTGCAAATGGGGCCCCAGCACCTTCACCCACCGCACGCGCATCCTGCCCAGCGGCCGGCCGCCGGAGGAAAGCGTGACCCTGGTGCAGGACGATCCGACCTGGGAGGCGGAGTACGCCCATTTCAAGCGCATCGTCCTGGCGAAGCAGCCGACCGACCTGTCGGGGGACCTGTGGCTTGGCAGGACGCTGCGGCGCCTGGGGCATGACGCGGTGAAGGCGGCCGGCGCGTGAGCGCGCCCGTCATCGGCTATGCCGGGATGACGCATCTCGGCCTCAACTCCGCCGTCGCGGCGGCCGAGCGCGGCTTTTCCGTGGTCTGCTTCGATCCCGACGCGGCGCTGAGCGCCCGCCTCGCCAAGGGCGAACTGCCGGTGATCGAGCCGGACCTTGCCGAATTGCGGGCGAAGAACGCCGAGCGCCTATCCTTCACGTCGCTGGTCGACGCGCTGAAGCGCTGCGACGTGGTCTATGTCGCGCCCGATGTGCCCACCGACGACGAGGGCAAAAGCGACCTTTCGGGAATCGACGCGCTGCTGCGCACGGTGCAGGAAGGACTGAGGGCCGACGCGACCCTGGTCGTGCTGAGCCAGGTGCCGCCCGGCTTCACCCGCGCGCGACAGAAGCCGGGGCTGAACCTCTACTACCAGGTCGAGACCCTGATCTTCGGCCGCGCCATCGAGCGGGCGCTGCATCCCGAGCGCTATATAGTCGGCTCGCCCGATCCGGCGAAGCCGCTGCCGCCGGCGTTCAAGGCCTATCTCGACGCCTTCGCCTGCCCGATTCTGACCATGCGCTTCGAGAGCGCGGAGCTGGCGAAGATCGCGATCAACTGCTGCCTGGTGTCGTCGATCAGCGTCGCCAACACGCTGGCGGAATTGTGCGAGGGCATCGGCGCCGCGTGGCACGAGATCGCCCCGGCCCTGAAGCTGGACAAGCGCATCGGCCAATACGCCTACCTGGCGCCCGGCCTGGGCATTGCCGGCGGCAATCTCGAGCGCGACCTCGCCACGGTCTGCCGCATCGCCGAAGAGGTCGGCAGCGACGCCGGCGTGGTGCAGGCCTGGATTGCCAATTCGCGCCATCGCCGCGACTGGGCCTGGCGCACCCTCGAGCGTGCCGTGCTGCCGCAGATGCCGAGCCCGGCGATCGCGGTGCTGGGCTTGGCTTACAAGGAGAATACCCACTCCATCAAGAACTCGCCCTCGCTGGCGTTCATCCGGCATCTCGGCGCGTTCGCGCTCAGCGCCTACGATCCGGTGGTGCCGATCTCGGCCGCGCCGCATCCCCATGCGCATGGCGCGGACTCGGCGCTGGCGGCCTGCAAGGGCGCCGACGTGCTGGCGGTCATGACGCCTTGGCCGGAATTCAAGTCGCTGGATCCGGCGGGGATCGCCCGCGCGATGCGCGGCCGCGTGCTGCTCGATCCCTACGGCGTGCTCGACGCCGCTGCCTGCGCGCGGGCGGGGCTGATGCGCTACACGCTGGGCGTCGGCCCGGGCTGAGGCCCGCCGCGCGTCGCGACCACCAGGCCGAGGGCCACCAGCATGACGCCGAGCAGCCCCATCGGCGTCACCGCCTCGCCCAGCAGAACGGCGCCCAGCAGCATCGCGGTGATCGGGCTCAACGCCAGGAACACCGTTACGCGCGTCGGCGTCGTGCGCGCCAGCGCCCATAGCCACAGGAAATAGCCGACGGCGCTGCTCATGCCGATGAACAGAATGGCCGCCCAGCCGCCCGGCGTGAAGTGCGGCGGGGCGGCGAAGGCGCCTTCGCCCCAGGCGGGGATCGAAAGGAAGGCGACCGAGCCCAGCATCGCCACCGCGCCCACGGGCAGGGCCGGGTAGCGCTGCAGGTAGGGCCGGTAAAGCACGCTGCACAGCGCGCCGCAGAACGCGCTGACGAAGACCGCGGCCTCGCCGATCCAGCCGTCGTTGCCGCCCGCCGCCTTCTCGCCCAAGGCGGTGCCGACGCCCAGGATCGTCAGCAGCACGCCGACGGACTTGGCCGTGGTCAGCCGTTCGCGGCCCAAGGTGGCGGCGATCAGCATGGTCTGCAGCGGGAAAGTCGCGAGAATCAGCGCCCCGCGCGCCGAGGAGATCGTCTTCAGCCCGTAATTCAGGAGCGCGATGAGCAGGCCGAACTGCACCATGCCCAGGAATGCGATCGGCAGCAGGTCCGCGGCGCGAAAGCGCGGCCAGGCGCGCAGCGCCGACACGATGGGCAACAAGCACAGCGCCCCGATGGCGTAGCGCCAGAGTGCCAGCGACGCCGGTCCCGCCTGGTCGATGACATAGCGCGTGGCGACGATGGCGAGGCCGACCTGGATCCCGGTGCCGGCCGCCGCCGCGATCGGCATCAGGCTCAAAGCTTCAATTCCCAGATCTCGCCCACCAGGTCGTGGCCGAAGCTGCTGTGCGGCTCGGACTTGACCAGCGTGAACCCGGCCTGCTCGTAGAGGTGCCGCGCCGCGTGCAGGATCGAGTTGGTCCACAGCGTCATCTTGCGGTACTGCGCCTGGCGCGCGAAGCGGATGCATTCCGCGACCAGGCGCTGGCCGATGCCCATGCCGCGCGCGCGCGGATCGACGATCACCATCCTGAGCTTGGCCACCGAGGCCGATTTCCGTACCACGAAGCTCGAGCCCACGGTCTCGCCGTCCTTCTCGGCCATCCAGCAGCATTCGCGCGCGGGGTCGTAGTGGCGGATGAACTTCGCCACGATCTCGGCCACCATCGCCTCGAAGCTCTGATCCCAGCCGTATTCGCGCGAATAGAGCGCGCCGTGGGCCGCGACCACCCAGCCCATGTCGCCCGGCCGATGCGGGCGCAGCAGGTAGGGTGCGCGGGACTCCGGATCGCCGCCCAGCAGCGTCTCGATCGTCCGCATCGCCGCGACCAGGCGCTCCTGGCCCTCACCGTCGATGCCCCGCAGCATCTGGCCGATGCCGGCCTTGGTCGCGGCGTTCATCGGCGCGAAGGCGGCGCGGCCCGCCGGGGTCAGCACCAAGTGGCTCTGCCGCCCGTCGCTGTCCGACGGCTCCTTCACCAGGAGGCCGCTTTTGTCGAACCCCGCCAGGATGCGGCTGAGATAGCCCGCGTCCAGCCCCAGGTCGCGCGCCAGCTCGCCGGCGGTCGGCCGCGCCCGATTGGCAAGCTCGTAGAGCACGCGCGCCTCGGCCAGCGAGAAGCGGCTCTTGGAATGCCCTTCCTCCAGCGCGCCGATCTTCAGCGTGTAGAAGCGGTTGAAGCGCCGGACCGCGGCCACGCGCCGGTCCAGGGTGGTTTCCGCCATGGCGTCGCCTCCCGGTCTGGTTTTCTGCCATCATCAAGCAGATAGTTGACTTTGTCTACCATCGACGGCGCCGGGCGGCGGTCCGCCCGCTTGGCGCGGGTGGTTGCCACGCCGGACGCTTTGCGTTAAACCCGTCGCGGCCGCCGACCCAAGGGGCGGTCACGCAAATCCCTGGAATATCGGACGTTTTACGCTGCCATGGCGGAAATCAACCTGCTGCGCCGCTACCCCCAGTCCAAGCGCAACGTGCAAAGCCGCAGCGCGGCCAAGACCGACGACCATATCCGCATCTCGCGCCAGTACGGCTTCGAGTATTTCGACGGGCCGCGCGAGTACGGCTATGGCGGGTTCCGCTACGACGGCCGCTGGGTCCCGATCGCCGAGGACATCATTGCCCATTTCGCCCTGAAGCCCGGCATGCGCGTGCTCGACGTGGGCTGCGCCAAGGGCTTCCTGGTCAAGGACTTCATGAAGGCCTGCCCGGGGCTCGATGCGTTCGGCCTCGACATCTCGGAATACGCGATGATGAAATGCGAGCCCGAGGTGGTGGGGCGCCTGCACCTGGGCAACGCGAAGAAACTGCCGTTCCCCGACCACAGCTTCGACGCGGTGGTCAGCATCAACACGATCCACAACCTGCCGCGCGCGGAATGCGTCGAGGCGCTGAAGGAAATCCAGCGCGTCACGCGCGACGGCAAGGCCTATGTGCAGGTCGACAGCTACCACACGCCCGAGCAGCGCGCGCTGTTCCTCGACTGGGTGCTGACCGCCTACACCCACGACTACCCCGAGGGGTGGAAGAAGATCTTCGCCGAGGCCGGCTATACCGGCGACTACTACTGGACCCTGGTTTGAGGGACTGACGATGACCGCTGCCGCCGCCATCCGGCCCAACAGCCTCGACGCCGCCGCCGCCCGCGCGCGCTGCCTGAAATTCCGCCGCCGCATCCTGGACATGTCGCAGCGCGTCTCGGCGCTGCATATCGGCTCGGCCTATTCCTGCACCGAGATCGTCGACCTGATCTACTACGGCCTGATGCGGCGCAAGGCGGACGGCAGCTTCCTCGACACGTTCCTGATGTCGAAGGGCCATGGCTGCATGATCCAGTACGCGATCCTCGAGGACCTGGGCATCCTCAGCCGCGCCGACATGGACGCCTATTGTACGCCGGGCGGCAGGCTGGGCGTGCATCCCGACCACGGCAACCCGGGCATCGTCGCCGCCACCGGCTCGCTCGGCCACGGCCTGTCGATGGTCGTGGGCATGGCGCTGTCGGAGAAGGCCAACAAGACCGGCGGCAACATCTACACCGTCTTGAGCGACGGCGAGGTGCAGGAGGGATCGACCTGGGAGGCGGTGCTGATGGCCTCGTCGCTGAAATGCGACAACGTCGTCGCCTTCCTCGACTACAACAATTTCCAGAGCCTGGGAAAGACGTCCGACACGCACCCCACCTTCTATCCGCTGGTCGAGAAGTTCACCGCCTTCGGCTGGGAATCGGTCGAGGTCGCGGGACACGACTCGGCGGCGCTGTTTGACGCCGTCACGCAGCGCAAGGGCGGCAAGCCGCTGATGGTCGTGGCGCGCACCACCAAGGGCAAGGGCGTCAGCTACATGGAGAACGTGCCGATCTGGCACTACCGCTCGCCGAACAGGCAGGAATACGAGCAGGCGGTGAAGGAGCTGGAAGCCATGGTGCGGTCATGAGGAACACCTTCTCCGAGGCGCTGTACCAGGCCGCGACCAAGAACCCCAGGGTCTACATCGTCGTCGCCGACATCTCGCCCGCGGGCAGCATGGGCAAGTTCTCCGCCCAGTATCCCGAGCGCTTCATCAACGTGGGCGTCGCCGAGCAGAGCATGATCGGGATCTGCGCCGGGCTGGCGCTGAAGGGCAACCGGCCCTTCGCCTACACCATCGCCACCTTTTCGCTCTACCGCCCGTTCGAGATGGTGCGCGACGATCTCTGCTACCAGAACCTGCCGGTCACGGTGGTGGGCATGGGCGCGGGCGTGATCTACTCGACGCTCGGCGGCACGCATCACACGCAGGAGGACATCGCGATCGCCGGCGCGATCCCGAACATGCAGATCCTCGCGCCCTGCGATCCGCTGGAATGCACCGACGCGACGAGCTGGTGCGCCGAGCGCAGCCAGGGCCCGACCTACCTGCGCATCGGCAAGGCCGGCGAGCCGGTGCTGACCAAGGACGCGGCCGAGCCGTTCGAGTTCGGCAAGGTGCGCTACCTGCGCCGGGGAACCGATGTCTGCATCCTCAGCTACGGCGTGATCATGAAGAAGGCGGCCGAATTGGCCGACCGGTTGCAGGCCGAAGGCAAGTCGGTCTCGCTGGTGAGCGTCCACACGGTCAAGCCGCTCGACCGGCTGGGCATCGCCGAGGCCCTGAAGCGCCACCGGAAGGTGGTGGTGATCGAGGAGCACGCGCCGCAGGGCGGCCTCGCGCCGCAGACCAAGCAGATCGCCTGGGACATCAAGGCGACCTGCCAGCTCCACACCTTCACGCTTCAGGACGCCTTCATCCACAACTACGGCAGCCACGACGATCTGCTGGCGGCGCACGGCATCGCGACCGACCGCATCCACGCGGCGATCGGCTGAACGGACGGCGCTTGCTCATCCTTCGACAGGCTCAGGATGAGGACCGGCGCGCATGAAAGTCCTCGTCACCGGCGCGGGCGGCTTCCTGGGGCGGCACCTCGCTGTCGACCTGGCGCGCCAGGGTTTGGACGTGCTCGCCGCCTATCGCAACGCGCCGCCCGAAGGCCTGGCGAACCCAGCCCGGCTCGACCTGGCGACGGCCGGCGAACTGCCCGGCGGGATCGAGGCGGTGGTTCATGCCGCCGCGACCTCGGCCTGGGCGGGGGTGCCGGCCGATGCGATGGCGCGCGACAATGTCGAGGCGACGCGGCGGCTGATCGCGCTGGCGACCAAGGCCGGCGCGAAGCGGTTCGTGTTCTGTTCCAGCATGTCGGCGTTTGGCGACATCAAGTCGGGCGCGGTCGACGAATCGACGCCGGTCGCCGATCCCGACGTCTATGGCATGACCAAGCTGATCGGCGAGGCGCTGCTCAGCGAGGCTGCGCCGGGCTTGAGCGGCCTGGCCTTGCGCCTGCCGGCGGTGGTCGGGCCGGGGGCCAAGCGCAATTTCCTGGCCGAGGCCGCGCGCAAGATGACCTCGGGCCAGGACGTGTCGATCTTCAACCCCGACGCGCCGTTCAACAACGCGGTGCATTGCGCCGACCTCGGCGCGCTTGTCGGCGGCGTGCTGCGCCGGGGCTGGCAGGGCTACGACATGCTCGTACTGGGCGCGGCCGGGATGACGACGATCCGCGGCGCGGTCGAGCGACTGCAGGCGCGCCTGGGATCGCGCTCGACGATCGTCGTGCGCGCGGCCCGCAAGGGCGCTTTCACGCTCGACTCGGCGCGCGCCATCCAGCGCTTTGGCTACAGGCCGATGGAGATCGGCGCCATGCTGGACCGCTACGCCGACGAGGAAAGCGCCGCAAAAGCCTAGGTTTCGGCCGGCCGGCGTATTAGCGATTGTCCTGCCCCGGCGCAGGATTGTAAAACCACGGTCAACCAACCGCAGCGAGAATCGCCCCTCATGTCAGGCCACGACCGCGTCCAGCTTTGGGACAAGATCCTGCCGGATCAGCCGATCAACAACGACCACTACGCCGCGTCGGCCGAGGCCTATCACCGGCTGCTGTTCCAGGAGATCGTGCGCACCAGCGGCCTGAAAGTGCCGACCGAGGACTTCAAGCTGGAGCTGTCCGACAAGGTGCCGTACGAGGCGATGGCGTCCAGCCCCGTCGGCCTGCGCTTCCTGCAGCTGCTGGTCAAGATGACGGGTGCGAAGCGCGTGCTGGAGATCGGCGCCTTCATCGGACTTTCCGCCATGTCGATGGCCCGGGCGCTGCCCAAGGGCGGCGAGGTGGTGACGATCGAGAAGTTCGACCATTTCGCCCGGATCGCGCGCAACAACTTCAACCACAACGGCCTGGGCGACCGCATCACGCTGATGGAAGGCGATGCCTTCGCGGTGATCGACAAGCTGCCCAAGGACAAGCCGTTCGACATGATCTTCATCGACGGCAACAAGGAGCGCTACGCGCACTATTTCCAGGCGCTGGAGCCGCTGCTGCGACCGGGCGGCCTGGCGGTGATCGACGACAGCCTGTTCCACGGCGACGTGCTGAACCCGCTGCCGCAGAGCGAGAAGGGGGCGGGGGTGAAGGCCTTCCTCGACGTCGCCGCGGAATGCAAGGATTGGCTGCGCCTGCTGGTGCCGATCAGCAACGGCACCATGCTGATGATCAAGCCCGGCGCCTGAGCGGAGCATGCCGCTCCGCCAATCCTTCGTCGCGGATCAGGACCAGGCGCTGTCGGCCGAGTTCCTGGCGAAGGGCTATGTGGTCCGCCCGGTCGACGACCGCGACGCGCTGGACGAGATGCGGCGCGAGGTCGTGGGCCTGGTCTGCGCTCACTTGAAGATCGACCGGCCCAAGGATCCGCAGGACTTCCTCGACCATATCCAGCGCGCCGTCGGCGTGGCGAAGCTCAACGAGCTTCGACTGGCGGTCTATCGCGCCATGAACGCCAAGCCGTGGTTCCGCCCGACCTATTTCGCGCTCGGCCGCAGCCTGATCGAATCCCTTGTGGGCAACGAGCTGGCGATGCAGAACAAGGTGAACCTGTCGATCCAGATGCCGGACGACGACAGCTCGCTGCTCGACATCCATGCCGACGTGTTCGGCGGCGAGACGCCGTACCAGGTGGTGATGTGGCTGCCGCTGGTGGACTGCCACGCCACCAAGTCGATGTTCATCCTGCCGCACGACAAGACCAAGGCCATCACGCCGCGGCTCAACGAGGTCGGCGACGGCGGCATGGCCAAGCTCTACCGGATGGTCGAGAAGGACCTGGTGTGGCTGGACGTGCCCTATGGCACGGTGCTGGTCTTCACGCCGAACTGCCTGCACGGCAACGTCTTGAACCGGGTGCCGACGACGCGCTGGTCGATGAACTGCCGCTTCACCGGCCTGTTCACGCCCTACACCAGCCCGGAGAAGAAGATCGGCTCGTTCTACCTGCCGATCACCACGCGCGCGGTCAGCCGCATCGGCATGG
>JADLEG010000271.1 GCA_020846275.1 Alphaproteobacteria bacterium | reverse complement strand
TGTCCGAGTCCTGCCAGTCGAACTCGACCTTCTCTTCGTAGGTCGAGAGCTCCAGGTACTCCTGGGCGAGGTAGGAATTGAACGTGGTTCCTGACGGCTTCATCGCCGCCAGATCGTTGCGGGGACCACCGTCGGCCAACAAGCCGCAAGCCCCCAGGAACAGTGCCGCGGTCATAACCGTGGCCAACCTCAACCCTCTCATGCGTCCGAACTCCCGCTTAACAACGATCCGAAGATACCACCGCACAGCGCACGCTCACGCTGTACCCTACCCGTGTTCTCTCCCTTGTTCTCGGATAGGCCCTGGGGACCATCCAATCAAGAGAAAACCGAGAATTACGGCCATTCCTGCCGGTTATTCACCCCTGTCTGTGGCATAGGAACCACAGGTGTGGCGAGCCTTAAAATCATTGCGAACAAGAACGCGCGAGCCGACGGATTGTTCCCTGGGCGCAGCGCATCTTGCGTCGATTAAGCTCATTGGCCTAGAGTCGCGAACCGCCGGCGCCCGAGCGGGTGTAGCTCAATGGTAGAGCAGAAGCTTCCCAAGCTTACGACGAGGGTTCGATTCCCTTCACCCGCTCCAATCTCTAAAGCCGGCAATCGCGGCAATTCCCGCGGGGTTCAGCACCCCCTATCGGCAGGCGAACCGGTGCACCCGTTCGCGCCCGATGACATGCACCGCGAAGTCGCGCGCCAGCAGGCCGCGGATCGCCGGATCGAACACGTCCAAGCCGCCCGCATAGGCCCCAAAAGCCGGTAGAATCAACCGGTTGCCGTCTTCGACAAAGCAGCGGGCGCTGACCCGCCGGCCGCGGGTCGGGATGCTTGCCTTGGGATGGAAATGGCCCGACACCTCGCCGGCGATGGCATCCGGGTGCGCCTCGTGACGGAAGACCAGCGGCCCCTCGGTGACCTCGCTGGCGACCCGTCCGCCCAGGCCTTTTGGCGGGTCGGGGTCGTGGTTGCCGGCAATCCAGATCCAGTCCGTGCGACGGGTAAGTTCGGCGAGAATTGCAATCTCGCCGGACTCCAGGCGCTTGGGCGCGTGCGCATCATGGAAGGAATCGCCCAGGCACAGCACGCGGCGCGGCCGGTGCGCGTCGACCGCCGCGGCCAGCCGACGCAGGGTTGCCGCGCTGTCATAGGGCGGCAGCAGCGTGCCGCGCCGCGCGAAGCCCGAGCCCTTCTCCAGGTGCAGGTCGGCCACGACCAGCGTCGCGGCCGCCGGCCAGAACAGGGCGCCCGACGGATCGGCCAGCAGCGCGGCGCCGTTGATGACGAGGGTCGTTGTCACGCCGCCAGTCTAGCCGATCGGCGCGGCGGCGCAGTCAATGCCGTCCGGGCTGCTCGACGCCCAGGCGGCGCTCGAGCCGGCGGCTGTAGAGCGACATGCTCCAGCAGCACACGAAGAACACCAGCGCGGCGAAGGCGTAGCCTTCCTTGGCCATGCCGAGCCAGGCCGAATCCTTCAGCGACTGGTTCACCACGCCCAGCATGTCGAACAGGCTGACGATCACGACCAGCGTGGTGTCCTTGAACAGGTCGATCACGGTGTTGACGATGTTCGGCACCACGATGCGCAGCGCCTGGGGCAGCACGATCAGCGCCTGCATCTGCCAGAAGCCGAGGCCGAGCGCCTTGGCGCCGTCGAACTGGCCCAGCGGGATCGCCTGCAATCCGCCGCGCACCACCTCGGCCATGTAGGCCGAGGTGAACAGGGTCAGCGCGACGGCGGCGCGAACCAGGTTGTCGACCGTCACGCCGTTGGGCAGGAACAGCGGCAGCATCACCATGCCCATGAACAGCGCGGTCAACAGCGGCACGCCGCGCCACAGCTCGATGAAGCAGATCGAGAAGATGCGGACCACGGGGAACTTGGATCGCCGTCCCAGCGCCAGCAGGATGCCGAAGGGCAGCGATCCGGCGACGGCCAGGAAGGTCAGCACCGCGTTCAGCATCAGCCCGCCCCACAGCGCCGTCTCGACCGACCGCAGCCCGATGATCCCGCCGCGCAGCAGGATGCCGGCGATCACCGGATAGACCGCGACCAGCGCCAGCACGGCGATCCAGCGGTGGCGCAGCTTGTCGAGCATCGCCGGCACGGCGAAGACGGCGAGCAGGAGCGCCGCCAGGTCGACGCGCCAGCGCTCGTCGACCGGATAGCGGCCATAGAAGAACATCGGAAAGCGGACCTTGATGAAGGTCCAGCAGGCGCCGGCCCCGGTGCAGCCCGCCTTGCTGTCGCCGGCGATGGTGGCGTCGATCACCGCCCAGCGCACCAGCGGGGCCAGCGTGAACCAGAACACCGCGAGCATGGCCACGGTGAGCACGATGTTGAGCGGGCTGCCCAACAGGTTGACCCGCATCCAGCGCCAAGCGCGGCCCAGCATGTTGGCCGACGGGCGCAGGGCGAGATCGGGGGCGACGGTCGCCATCGGCTCAGCGCTCCTTCAGCGCGACCGCGCGGTTGTACCAGTTCATCCCGGCCGAGGTGACCAGGTTTACCGACAGGAAGACCGACATCACGATCGCCATCGCCTCGATCGCCTGGCCGGTCTGGTTCAAGGTGGTGCCGCCGATCATCAGGAACACCTCGGGATAGGCGATGGCCGCGCCCAGCGAGCTGCTCTTGATGACGTTGAGGTACTGGCTGGTCAGCGGCGGGATGATCAGCCGGAGCGCCTGGGGCAGGATCACCAGCCGCATGTTCTGCCCGCGGGTCAGCCCCAGGCTGCGCGCCGCCTCGGTCTGGCCGCGATCGATCGCGTTGATCGCCGAGCGCACGATCTCGGCGATGAAGACGCCGGTATAGACGGAAAGGCCGATCCACAGCGCCAGCAATTCCGGCCGCACCACCCAGCCGCCGCGGAAGTTGAAGCCGCGCAGCTCGGGCCATTCCCAGGCCGCGATCATGCCGGTCGCCCAGGCATGGACCAGGGCGCCGAGCGGCAGCAGCCAGGCGACCGCCGCCAGCGCCCGGCGCGCGGTTCCGGTCACCCGGGCGCGCCCGCGCCACAGCACGCTGCCCAGCGCGACGGCGACCAGCAGCGCCAGCGCATCCAGCCCGGCGGCATCTCCCATCACCGGCGCCGGCAGGAAAAGCCCGCGGATGTTGAGGAACATGCCGGCCGCCTGGAAGCTTTCGCGCGCCTGCGGCAGCGCCTGCAGCACAGCGATGTAGAAGAAGAATATCTGGATCAATTGCGGCGTGTTCTTGATGAACTCGACGATCAGGGTCGCGGTCGTGCGCACCAGCCAGTTGAGCGACAGGCGCATGATGCCGAGCACCAGCCCCAGCACCGTCGTCGTGGCGATCGCCAGCACGGACACCAGCACGGTGTTGGCCAGCGCCACCACGACCGCGCGGCCATAGGTGTCGGTGACCTTCCAATCCAGCACATGGAACGGAAAATCGAATCCGGCCGGCCGCGACAGGAAGCCCAGGCCGAAGGGAATGCTGCGCCGCTCCAGGTTGCCGACGGTATTGACGGCGAAATAGCCGACCACCGTCGCGACGGCGGCGATCAGCAGCCCCTGCAGGCACCAGCCGCGCAGGCGCTCGCTGGACCAAAGACGGGCGATCATGTTGCGCGATCGCCCGTCTTGCCGGTCAACTCAGCCAAGAAGTCGCGTTCAGCGCAACGGCAGGCCGTACTGCAGCCCGCCCTTGGACCACTGCTCGTTCTGGCCGCGCGGCAGGGCCAGGGCCTTGGGTCCGAAATGCAGGTCGTAGATCTCGGCGTAATTGCCGACGGCCTTGATCGCGTTGTAGGCCCATCTGTTGTCGATGCCCATCATCTTGCCGAAATCGCCTTCCTCGCCCAGCAAGCGGCGGATGAAGGGATCCGGCGAGCTCTTCATCTGGTCGACATTGGCCTTGGTGACGCCCAGTTCCTCGGCGTTCAGCAGCGCCATGTGCATCCACTTGGTGATGATGCTCCAGTTCTGGTCGCCTTGGCGGACATGGATGCCGAGCGGCTCCTTCGAGATCACCTCGGCCAGGATTTCCCAGTCGTCCGGGTTCTTCATCGTCGAGCGCGCGGCCGCCAGGCTGCCGGTGTCGTCGCTGTAGCCGTCGCAGCGTCCGGCTTCCGCCGCCGCCATGGCTTCCTCGGTCTTCTCGAACAGCAGCGATTCGATCTTCACGTTCTTCGAGCGCGCATAGTCGGCGACATTGAGCTCGAGCGTGGCGCCCGTGACCATGCACTGGGTCGAGCCGTTCAGGTCGACGACCTTCTTGGCGTTCAGCTTCTTGCGCACCAT
>JADLEG010000270.1 GCA_020846275.1 Alphaproteobacteria bacterium | reverse complement strand
GTTGTCCACAGGCTAAGCCGGTGATAAATAATGAGGCGTCGGGCGCGCAGGCGGGAACCCTACGCGACGCGATCCGGCCGGATCGCACCCGACGCCTCTGGAGCCGGCCAGGCTCCGCGCACTCGCGACCGGGTCGGGCATCTCGTTCAGGCGGCACGGGCACCTTGGCAGATAGCAGGTGCCGCCGAACACGGGATCGACCGCCGCGAGCGATCGACCCAACCCCACCCGGGGGCCTTTACGGTCGTCCGCCACCCCCTCGCCACCGCCGAAACCGCGCCACTCGCGTGTCGCGACCCGCACCGGCAATGTCCCCCGCGAAAACCGCCCGGAGGCGACCCCCGCGTACGCCGGCCGCCCGAGGGCGGCAAGCGCGAGCGACCCTCGCCCGAAGGCGATGACCGCCGGCAGCCGTCGCCCGAAGGCGCCGGCCGCTTCAGGACGGGCCGCCACGACCTCGCGGTCGCCGCTGGGCCCGCACGAGAGGGTGAAACCAACCGGTTCATCCCCCGTCGCCGACGGCCACCATCCGGATGGACAAGACCGCCGGTACCGGACAAGCAAGGCAGGGAACGGAGCCCGCCAAGCCTATCCCCGAAGCCGTCTACCGATTATCGGCGCGCTGATCGCAGGAACCGCGCCCGCCGGATTTTCGGAACCGCTGCTTCGGCGCTTTCGCGTTGCACGTGAAGCATCGCCCGGCAAACTCCGTGGGTCCACCGCGAATCCCGGGGATGATGCGCGATTTGTGTGAGTAAAATTGCAATGCCCCCACATTGCATCAACACCCTATCCACGCGTCCATCCACAGCCCTCCGCCCGTGGTGCATGCCACCGTGATGGACGCCGAATCTGGTGCCGAATCGGAGCGCTGGCCGCACGCCGTCTTCCGCTGCCAGAGCCGAATCGGAGGTGCGGGCACAGCACTGTTCAGCGAAGCTGACAAAGCGTGGCATTAGGTATGCCAGCAATCGGGTCACTGCCTTCGGTCGTCATGGCCGGGCTTGACCCACGGCTGTCCGGTTGACGCCTGTCGCGTGCGTGCCTCTCTCTTGTCCCCCCTCTCCTTGCGGGAGGGGGTTAGGGGGAGGGGCTGCTCGCACAACGTCGCCGCGCATCGGCTCGTCTTCCACCCGGAAACCACCAAGACACCAAGGCACCAAGGCACCAAGGCACCAAGGCCAGAAAGAAAGATCCACCAGCACGGCACCACGTCGGTATCGGGCATCCGTCTTCCGGCGTCGTGTCCGTGGTGTCGTCGTGGTTCAATTCCTTCTTCTTGGTGTCTTGGTGCCTTGGTGGTTTCCTTGCGCGCTGGACGGGCCGAACAGCGCGGGCGGCGATGTGAGAAGCCCCCTCCCCCTAACCCCCTCCCGCAAGGGCAGGGGGGACTCGAACTTCGTGTCCCGGCATCCCATGCCTTCATCCAGCGCCAGCTGGGTGTTCGCTTCCGTGCCATCCGGCGCATCCTAAACCGGACAGCCGTGGGACGAGCCCGGGCATCCACGTCGGGGCAGTGGCAAAGTGTGGCGCGCGACAGGCCGTCTTCGCTCGTCAGTCTGTCGGCACGTAGGCCGACGTGGATGGCCGCGACGAGCGCGGCCATGACAAAGGAGAAATCCTAGAATCGTCTCCGATGCTCACTGAACACGCCGCCTTTTTCGATTCGGTCATTAATGACCTGAGTCTGATGTTTGCGGCTGAACGTCGTGCTCAGGCTCTTGATCGCTCATTCCTCCTCCCCATCCACCACCCGGCGCGCCGTGTCGTAGGAGAATCCCGCGCGGGCCAGGGCGGCGAGGTCGCGCATGCGGCGTTCCTTGCGCGTCGCCGGCGGCGCGTGGGGACCGAGGCGGCGGCGGCGGGCGTAGGCCTGCGCGGCCTTGAGTTCGCTGTCCGCGTCGCCTTCGCTCGCGGCTTCGAGCGCGGCATCGACCGTATCGGCGTCCACTCCCTTGGCCTTCAGCTTCATCTTCACCATGCGCGCCGAGCCGCCGCGCCGGCGCAGCGACCGCGTCGCCGCCTCGGCATAGACGCGATCGTCGAGCAGCCCCGAGCGCCGATAGCGCTCGACCAGCGCGTCGACCCAGCCGGCGCCCTCCCCGCGGTCCGTGCCGTGCAGGCGCGCCGAGCGGTCGACCCGGCGCATCAGCACGCGCCGCAGGTTCTCGGCCGAGCTCGCGAAGCGCTCGAGATAGGCCAGCGCGGCGCGTTCCAGGCGCTCCTGCGTCGCGGGCTTCGGAACCTTGCGCTGCCTGGCCTGATGATCCATGCGGCCGTCACGATGCCATGCCGGCTTGCCCCGCGCCACGGGCGGGCGTATGAGGCCGCGTGCGTCGGCCCATCCTTCGACAGGCTCAGGATGAGGCCTCATGGCGAGCCTGTCGAACCCGTGAGGTTTGTCGCGCATGCCCCCGAAGCCGCGCCGCTACGGCCCCGTCAACTGGCTCGGCCTGTGGACCCTCTACCAGAAGGAGATTCGCCGGTTCTGGAACGTGGCGACCCAGACGGTGGCGGCGCCGGTCGTCACCACGCTGCTGTTCCTGGCCGTTTTCTCGCTCGCGCTGGGCGGCGGCGGCCAGGCGGTGGCGGGGGTTCCCTACATCCAGTTCCTGGCCCCCGGGCTGATCGTCATGGCGATGACCCAGAACGCGTTTGCCAACACCTCGTCCTCGCTGGTGATCGCCAAGGTGCAAGGCAGCATCGTCGACCTCTTGATGCCGCCCTTGAGCCCGGCCGAGCAGACGGCCGGCCTGGCGCTGGGCGGGCTGACGCGCGGGCTTGTGGTCGGCGCGGCGGTGGGCATCGCCATGACGCCGTTCGCCGGCGTGCACGTGCACCATTGGGGCTACGTGCTGTTCCATGCCGTCAACGCGTCGCTGCTGCTGTCGCTGCTGGGGCTTCTGGGCGGGCTGTGGTCCGAGAAGTTCGACCATCTCGCGGCAGTGACGAACTTCGTCATCACGCCGCTCGCCTTTCTCAGCGGCACCTTCTATTCGACCCAGCGCCTGCCCGAGCCGTGGCTGACCGTGGCGCACCTCAATCCGTTCTTCTACATGATCGACGGCTTCCGCTACGGCATGACCGGCCACGCCGACGGGTGGCTCGCCGGCGGCATCGCCACGATGCTGGCGGCCAACCTGGCGCTGGCGCTGCTGGCGCACCGTCTGTTCGCATCCGGCTACAAGCTGAAGCCCTAGCCTCGAGCACTGCTTCGATCTAGCCGAGCCTGCCGCCCAGCAGCTTCTCCAGCGACTTGCGCAGCTCCGGCGCCAACTCGGGCGGCCGCAATTCCACGTCGCGGGCCAGCGCATCCGCGACGATCCCCAGCACCTTCAGCCGCGCCTTCGCCTTGTCGTTGCCCGGCACGACGTGCCAGGGGGCGGCGCGGGCGGAGCAGCGCTTCAGCATGTCCTTGAAGGCATGCTGGTAGGCGTTCCAGTTCCGGTGCATGCGCAGGTCGGATTCGGTGACCTTCCATCGCTTGTAGGGCACCAGCGCGCGCTCGCGGAAGCGGCGGAGCTGCTCCTTCCGGTCGATGTCGATGAACAGCTTGACCAGCCGGATGCCGTCGTCCGTCAGCATGCGCTCGAAGCTGTTGATCTCGTCGTAGGCGCGCTTCCAGCTTGGCTTGGGGGCCAGCGCGTCGACGCGCTCGACCAGCACGCGGCCGTACCAGGATCGGTCGAAGATCGCGATGGTGCCGGGCTCCGGCAGCCGCGCCCAGAAGCGGCGCAGGTAGTGGTGGCCCTGGTCGTGCTGGTCGGGCGGGCCGATCGGCCACACCTTGACCCCGCGCGGATCCAGCCGCTCGGTCAGCCGCCGGATCGCGCCGCCCTTGCCGGCGGCATCCACGCCCTCGAACACCAGCACCGCGCGCCGGCGGTCGCGGTGGTACGCCTGCTGCACTTCCAGCATGCGGATTTGCAGCCGGCCCATCGCGACATCGTCACCGTTGCTCTTGTCCTTGTTCGCCATGGCGCCTGTTCTAGCGCGAAACCGGCGGTCCGGCCATCGCCCGGGCTTGCCTGGCTGCCGGTGCCGGGCGATAACGCGCCCGCTGGACGCGGAGGGAAGCGCGATGGAAGAGACGACGGGGCGGCCGCCCTTGAGCGGCATTCGCGTGCTGGACCTGTCGCGCGTGCTGGCGGGCCCGTGGTGCACCATGACGCTGGGCGACCTGGGCGCCGACGTGATCAAGCTCGAGCCGCCCGGCGCGGGCGACGATACGCGCAGCTGGGGCAAGCGCATCGCCGGGCTGGAGAGCACGTATTTCCTGTCGGCCAACCGCAACAAGCGCGGCATCGCGGTCGACCTGGGCAAGGCCGAGGGCGCCCTGCTGGCCCGCCGGCTGGCGGAGCGCGCCGACGTGCTGGTCGAGAACTTCAAGCTCGACGGCCTCAGGAAATTCGGGCTCGACTACGCAACGGTCGCCGCGCTCAACCCGCGCCTGGTCTACTGCTCGATCTCGGGCTACGGCCGCACCGGCCCGGCCGCCGCGCGCGCCGGTTACGACGCGGTGATCCAGGGCGAATCGGGGCTGATGTCGATCACCGGCCAACCCGACGGGCCGGCGCTGAAGGTCGGCGTGGCGCTGTCCGACGTGATGACCGGCATGTACGCGGTCCAGGCGATCCTGGCCGCGCTGATCGCGCGCCAGCAGACGGGCAGGGGCCAGCATATCGACCTGGCGCTGCTCGATTGCAGCATGGCGAACCTGGCGAACGTCGCGTCCTCGGCGCTGCTGCTGGACACCGTGCCCAAGCGCTACGGCAATGCGCATGCCGACATCGCGCCTTACCAGACCTTCGCCGCCGCGGACGGCGATATCGTGGTGGCCGTGGGCAACGACGGCCAGTATCGCAAGTTCTGCGCCGAGGTGATCGCACGGCCCGATCTTGCCGCCGACCCGCGCTTCGCCACCAACCCGCTGCGCAGCCAGAACCGCGCGGCGCTGCTGCCCGAGATCGCCGCCGTCATGAAGGCGAAACCGCGCGCCTGGTGGATCGAGCGGATGCTCAAATCGGGCGTGCCGGGCGGCGCGGTGCGCGACGTCAAGGAGGCGCTGACCTCGCCCGAGGCGCAGGCGCGGCGCATGGTGCGCGACGTGCCGCATCCGCTGGCGGGATCAATCAGGATCATGGGCTCGCCGCTGAACCTCTCCGACACGCCGGTGCGCGAGCCGATGGCGCCGCCCACCTTGGGCCAGCATACGGACGAGGTGCTGCGCGAAGTGCTGGGAATGGAAGCGGCGGAGATTGCCGGGTTGCGGGCGGCCGGCGCGATCGCTTAGGCAAGTCCGTTCAGGGACAGTAGCGTTTCAACACTGCTTGCAGCGCATTGCGCAACCGTGTCGGCAGAGTGCCGATTTTTCGGGCGATCCGGTCTTCCTCGGCGGTGGCAATTTTGCAGGGCCGGATGACGCAGGTAACGCCAAGACCGATCGTCTTGGGATCGTCGATTGCAATGTCGTCTCGCCATTGCCCTTGCCCGGCGCTCGTGATCATGACCAGCCAATAAAGGCCATGGCGATCCGCAAGTTCGCTGGCGGAAACGACGACGGCAGGGCGGTGCTTCGATCCATCGCCTTCGGCATATGGAAAAGGGACCGTCACCACGTCCCATCGGCTAAAGCGCGGCATCCTACAAGTCGCGGAACGCCCTGTCGTCTTCAGCGCTTTGCCATTCGACGAAAGCGCCAAATGGATCGAAATCGAATCCCGCGCCGGCCGGTTTCTTTTCCACGACGATACGGCCGTTCTCGACGCGATAATGCAGTAGGTCGCCCGGCTTGATCCGCGCCTGGTCGCGGATCGCCTTTGGGATCACGGCCTGAAACCGGCTGGTGACACGGGCGGTGGCGGACGAATTGCGTTTCGACATGCTCTCCTCGTGCATTGCACGGTGCAACTATACAGGATTCGGCTGCGGGCGTCTTTTCGCGCCAAGCCCCAACCTTCGTTTCGCCTCCGCCGCCGCGCGCTGCGTGTCGTCGAGCGGCGTGTAGATCCAGGTTTCGAGCTTGCCCTTGAACGGCCGGGTAAGGCCCTCGCGCTCCAGGTCCTCGTGGAAGCGGCGGAACTTCGGCGTACCGCCCTCGAGATGGGCGACCAGCACCGGCTTGCCACTCACAAGCGCCTCGCTGACCATGTTCACCGAATCGCCGGTGACGATCACGTAGTCGGCCAGGCCCAGGAAGGCGAAATAGGGATTGTCGCCCGTGCCGTCCCACAGGAAGGCCGGCAATCCGGCCAGCTTGTCGCGCAGCAGCGCCTCGGCCTCCGCGCCGGTGCGGCGCGAGGTCGTGACCATCAGCCCGGCGCCGTCGCGCCGGCACAAACCCGCCAGGTCGCTCGCCAGCTTCTCGATGATCGCCGGGGTCAGGCGATAGGCCGCGCTGTTGCCGCCGATCGTCACCGCCACGCGCGGGCGCGGCAGGTGGTCGAACTTCCCCGCGAATTTCGCGCTTTCGTCCTTGAGCCGCGCCGGCGTCACGCGGTTCACCGCGCCGCGCACGACAAGCACGTTCGGACCGTCGAGGCGGTCGTGCATCGGCGCCACCACCAGGTCGAAGCGCGCGGGGCTGAGCGTCGGGTCCTGCACGTAGATCACCTTGGTGCGGCCCATGGCCTTGCGCCGGATTCGCAGCAGCGGCGGGATCGACTTCGACCCGCAGGCCACGATCACGTCGGGCCAGGGCGGTCCGATCGGGTCGCTCTCGGGCGTGGCGGCCCAGTGCGGCATCAGCCAGAGCTGCGGCGCCAGGTAGCGCCACGGCGCGCGGGCGCGGAACGTCTTCATCACGGGCCGCAGCCCCATGGCCTCGGCGAAGCCGAGCGCCTGGTTCACCATGCCGATCGTGCCGTCGGTCAGAACCCAGCAGCTTGGGGCGGTCATACCCCCTCCCTACCCGCCCCGTGAGGGGGAAGGAAGACAAGAGATGCGCAAAGTGCTTTCGCCGCTCCCCCTGCAGGGGAGGATGGGGAGGGGGTCAAGCCGCCGCCCGCGCCGCGCGCAGATTCTCGATCGTGCGCGCGCAGGCCTGCGCCGCCTCCTCGCCCTTCACCACGAAATGCTCGCGGAAGAAGCGCTGGTGCTCGGCGTGCTCGTGGAAATGCTGCGGCGTCAGCACGGCCGAGATCACCGGCACCTCGGTCATGAGCTGCACCTGCATCAGCCCGCCGATCACCGCGTCGGCGACGAACTCGTGGCGATAGATGCCGCCGTCCACCACCAGGCCCGACGCCACGACCGCCGCGTAGCGGCCCGATTTCGCCAGCAGCTTGGCCTGCAGCGGTATCTCGAAGCTGCCGGGCACCTCGTAGACGTCGATGCTGCTGGCCGGATAGCCGGCGCGGCCCATGGCGGCGACGAAGGCGCATCGGCACTGGTCGACGATGTCCTTGTGCCAGCACGCCTGGACGAAGGCGATGCGCTTGCCGTCGTCGTTGGGGAGGGAGGCGGTCGAACTGCGCTGATTCATGGGTCTTCTCCAAAAGAGCCGATACCAGAACCAGGGCGCGCACGGGAAGCGGGCAATGCCCCGCGCACTGGACGCGCGGCCGCATCGGCCCAAGGCCGTCCCGTTCTCTTTCATCCGGACTGTGACCGTCGGCGTCGGACTTCGACCGACTCTGCTGACCCCGGCGATGGACTGCCGGGCGCTCGCGGGCTCGCATGGGGGTCGTCCGAGGGGACTGGCCATGCCTACCGCCGGTGGGGATTTCCGCCCCGCCCTGAGAACGTGGCCTATCTTGTAGCGCGCCTCTGCCCCGCGGGACAATGTTGAGAATGCCGCACCGTGTTGCTTTTTCCGCAACCCTGTGGCAAGTCGCCGGCCGGCCATGGAGAGGAACATGCCCGGTTTCAAGACCATCGACGACGTCGCGGTTGCCGGCAAGCGGGTGATCCTGCGCGCCGACCTGAACGTGCCGATGCGCGACGGCAAGGTCGGCGACATGACGCGCGTCGAGCGCCTGGCGCCCACAATCCGCGAACTGGCGGAGAAGGGGGCCAAGGTGGTGGTGATCTCGCATTTCGACCGGCCCAAGGGCAAGGTCGTGCCGTCCATGTCGCTGGGGCCCTTGGCCCCCGCCCTCAGCAAGGTCCTGGGCGGCAAGCGCGTGGCCTTCGCCGAGGACTGCGTGGGCGGCAAGGCCCAGGCCGCCGTCGCGGGCTTGAAGAACGGCGAGGTGGCGCTGCTGGAGAACCTGCGCTTCCACGCGGAGGAGGAGGCGAACGACCAGGGTTTCGCCAAGGAGCTCGCCTCGCTCGGCGACCTTTACGTCAACGACGCGTTTTCCTGCGCGCATCGCGCCCATGCCTCGACGGCCGCGATCGCGAAGCTGCTGCCGTCGGCGGCCGGCCGGCTGATGCAGGAGGAGTTGGAGGCGCTGGGCAAGGCGCTGGAGAAGCCGGCGCGGCCGGTGATGGCGGTGGTGGGCGGCGCCAAGATCTCCACCAAGCTCGACCTGCTGGGCAACCTTGTGGCCAAGGTCGACAAGCTGGTGATCGGCGGCGGCATGGCCAACACCTTCCTGAACGCCCAGGGCGTCAACGTGGGCAAGAGCCTGTGCGAGAAGGACCTGGCCGACACGGCACGCAAGATCCTCGACACGGCGAAACGGAAGAACTGCCAGGTCATCCTGCCGGTGGACGCGGTGGTGGCGCCCGAGTTCAAGGAAGGCAGCCCCAGCCGCGCGGTGGACATCAATTCGGTGCCGGCAGACCAGATGATCCTGGACATCGGCCCGAAATCGATCGCCGCCCTGGACGCGGCGATCGACGGCTGCAAGACACTGGTGTGGAACGGCCCGCTCGGCGCCTTCGAGGTGAAGCCGTTCGACGCCGGCACCACGGCGGTGGCGCGCCACGTCGCGCAGCGCTCGCAGGAAAAGCAGCTCTTGAGCGTGGCGGGCGGCGGCGACACGGTGGCCGCGCTGCGTCACGCGGGCGTGGGCGAGAAGTTCAGCTATGTCTCCACGGCCGGCGGCGCGTTCCTGGAATGGCTCGAGGGCAAGGAGCTGCCGGGGGTCAAGGCGCTGGCGTCCTGAACCCTCGCCCGCCCTCGGCGGGAGAGGGTGCCCGGAGCGAAGCGCAGGGCGGGTGAGGGCCGGCGCCGGTCGTGCCCGAAGGCCCTCACCCGGCCGCCGCTGCGCGGCGTCCACCCTCTCCCGCTGGCGCGGGCGAGGGTTGAGCCCCCTCGACGATCGTCACGATCTCGTCCATCACGCGGGTCAAATCGTAGTCCTTGGGGGTGAAGACGCGGGCGACGCCGGCGTCCTTCAGCGCCTTCTCGTCCTCCGGCGGCACGATGCCGCCGAGCACCAGCGGCACCTCGCCGATGCCGGCCTTCTTCATGCCCGCGAGCACCTCGCGCGCCAGGGCCACGTGGCTGCCCGAGAGAATCGAGAGCCCGACCACGTGCACGCCTTCCTCCAGCGCCGCGTTGACGATCTGCGCGGGGGTCAGGCGGATGCCCTCGTAGACCACCTCGAAGCCGCAGTCCCGCGCGCGCACCGCGATCTGCTCGGCGCCGT
>JADLEG010000269.1 GCA_020846275.1 Alphaproteobacteria bacterium | reverse complement strand
GTGTTCGCCACCGGCAGCGGCAGCTTCTGCCAGAGCGACACGAACATCCGGTACTTGGGATTGAGGGGGTTCACGTCGGGAACCTCCTGCGCCTTGTTGAGGTAGAAATCGTAGACCAGCGGCGTCGGCGCGAAACCCCAGTTCTTCTTGAAGCTGAACGGCCCGGTGCCGACCTTGCTGCGGCCGAAATCGAATATCCGGCAGCCGCGTTCCGCGCCGCGGCGGATCAGATCCCAGTACATGAAGTCATGCGCCTTGAACTCGCGTGCGCGCGGCGTACCGCCGGCGTAGTACGGCATGATCTCGTCGCGGTGATAGAAGGTCAGGCAGCCGGCCACCGGCTCGTCGCCCTTGTAGACGTTCAAGACCTCGCAATCCGCGCCGAACTCCTTCTTCAGCGCGCGGAAATACCCGCGCGGGAACACTGGCGTGCCATGGTTGCGCACGTTGACGGCATAGAGGTCGTAGTTGACCTCGACATCCTCGACCACGCGGGGCTCGAGCCCCGTCTCCAGGCTCTGGCGCACCACTGCGCGCTGCTTGCGCGGAATGGCCAGCAGGTTCTTGTCGTTGTCCGGTCCGATCTCGCGGCGGAAGGTGGCGTAAAGCCCCTCCTTCCGCTTCCAGCCCGCGCGGTCGGGGCCGCTCGCCCGGAACTCGACGTGATCGACGCCGAGTTCCTTCGCCAGCGCCGCCGCACGGTCGTAGAACTGCGCCAGCACCTCGTCGGAATCCGCCACCGGTCCGCCATAGACGCCATAGGCCGTGGACACCAGCGCGCTGCCGAACAGCAGGCTGCGCACGTGGTAGAGCGGCAGCACGCCCACCACCTGCCCGGCCCGCTCGGCGTAGAGGAAGACCGGCCGGTGTCCGAAGCCGCGCTCGATCACCCGGCGCCACGGCGCGCGATGGAAGAACGTGGCCCTGGGATTGGCGAGGACATAGGCGTCCCACGCCTGTTCCGCACCGTCATCGAGCTGCCTGATTTCGACCGGGCCGGCTGCGGTCATTGCGCTGCCCGAGTCTCCGAGGTCAGGCCATAGACGCGATCGACGCGGTCCCAGGCGAACTCGTCCAGCAGCCGGTGCAGCTTGGGTTCCATGCGGTCGAGGTTCGTGTAGTGGCGCAACCGCGATTTCAGCGATGCGCCGGGGATGCGCGGCTGGCCGGGATCGACCTCCCAGGGATGGAAGTAGAACATGCAGGGCCGGTTTTCCGCTCGGTTCAGCCGGCGCACGGCAAGCTGGAACAGCGCATAGGGAAAAATGCGGAAGTAGCCGCCGCCGCTGCACGGCAGGTTCTGTCCGAACACCCGCACGGTCGACATCGGCAATTCGACCAGGCTCGGCGCGTCGGGCGACGGCGCGAACGGGTCGCGCGGCGCGGTCGGCACGCCGTACTGGTCATGGTGGATCGGGAAGATGCTGGAGCTGTAGCGGTAGCCCTCTTCCGCCAGGACGTCGAAGGCCCACCAGTTGCGCTTGCCGATCGAGAAGCTCGCCGCCCGGTAGCCGATGATGCCGGTGCCGCCGGCGTCTTCGAGCAGCCCCTTGGTGCGGCGCACGTCGTCGCGGAATTCCTCGGGCGACTGCGCGTCCGCGCGGATATGGCAATAGCCGTGGCTGGCGAGCTCGTGGCCCTCGGCAACGATGCGCCGGATCAGCGCGGGGCAGCGTTCCGCGACCCAGCCCAGGACGAAGAAGGTCGACCGCGCGCCGTGGTCGGCGAAGATCTGCAGCACGCGCTCGGTATTGCGCTCGACCCGGCTTTCATGTGCCGCCCAGGCATCGCGCTCGATCTGCCTGGCGAAGGCGTGGACCTGGAAATGTTCCTCGACGTCGACGGACATGGCGTTGCATCGCCCGTCCGGCGCCGACACCGGCGAAGTCGCTTCCCTGGGCTTGAGGTCCAGCTGCATGCATTCGACTCCAGGGCCCCGGCAGAACCGGGCCGGCCCAAAAGCGACTTAGACAGCAAGATGTTAACAGGAAACTAAGAGCAGTTCGAGCACGCGACGCGCCCCGCCGGTCTCTATTTTCCCTGCGCCGCCAGGCCGGCCGAAACATCGGCGGCGACCCGGTCGAGTAGCGCCAGCATGGCACGGTACTGCGCGGAAATCGAATTGCCCGGCATCCCAAGCTCGCCCGGTTGCGACAGGACGATGAAGCCGGCCCGCGCCAGCGGCTCGCGCGCCATCGCCGACAGCACCGCCCGGCGATGGCTGCCCCCATCGGGATAACACGTACCATCGACCAGGAAGCACACGACCCACAGCTTCCGGTCGACCAGCGCACCCGACTGGTATAGCGCCGCCCGTCCCGCCGAAGCCGTAGCCGTGTCCGTGAACCGCGGCACCGGGTCCATCGCCAGCGGCTGCCAGCGATCGACCAGCCGCGCCCGGGCCGTGGGCGCCAGGCGCAGCGTCACGTCGACGGTCGCGGGCGGCCGGCCTTCCGTGACGTAGATCGCGCCGGAGCGCGCCATGGCGCCGTCCGTGGCCTGCCAGGGCATGACCGTCTCGGCCCTGGCCTTGTCGACGACTCCGGGCAGGGCAGGCAACGACCCGATCGCCATGGTGGCCCGCATGCCCAGGCCGAGCACGGCCAGGGGGGCGACCGCCGACAACACGATCCCCGCCAGGCCCGTGACGGCGATCCGCTGCATCAGCCCCGT
This sequence comes from Alphaproteobacteria bacterium, assembly GCA_020846275.1. Classification (GTDB taxonomy): domain Bacteria; phylum Pseudomonadota; class Alphaproteobacteria; order JAEULC01; family JAEULC01; genus JAEULC01. The sequence goes on along the minus strand of JADLEG010000269.1, from coordinate 7,146 downwards.
CTTGGGCGGCGGTACGGGCATCGCCGGCGCCGTGTCGGGCGGTGTCGCAGGCCGCGCCGGGACATCGTCCCGGTAGCGCAGCGCGATCGGCAGGACCGCTGCCAAGACCGCCGCGAAGAACGCCCAGCCATAGGTCAGATGGTCCGACACGATGTCGGTGGTCCGGTTGGTCAGCCAGTCGACCAGGATGATCGCGTAGATTCGCACCGGATTGGCGATCAAGGCCACGGCCAGGAGCCCTGCCATCACCGCGATTTTCTTGTGCAACTTCGTGTAGAAGAGCTCGCCCACGATCAGGGCCAGCACGATCGTGACCAGCACGAAGTTCAGCCCCGCGCAGCCCGACTCGACGTTGTAGGACGCCTCGGGCATCTGGATGACGAACCCGTCCAAAAAGAGCGGCGCCCCGGAGAGGCGCAGCAGGAGGGCGGCGACCTGCGCGCTGCTCACCTGCAGCGGCAGGATGAGGAATTGTCCGCTGGGCACCAGAAACGCCAGCAGCAGCAGGGCCACCAGATGCGCGCGGACGACCGCAAGCCCGAACAGGGCCGCGATGGCGACATAGCCGGCCGCGAGCAGGCAGAACTGCTGGGCCTCGACCACCTCGCCGACAACGGCGGCATACCAGATCAGCGCGATCGGCACATGCAGCAACAGCAACGCCGGCGACGGACGGATGGCCGGAAGCGCCGCCCGCCCTGCCTTGTCGGCGATCAGGTAGATCGAGATCGGCACGATCAGAAAAGCGTAGCTGTAGGTCGGCGAGTCGATCCACAATCGGACCGCCCGCTCGGCCGATTCGCGGAACAGCACGAACAGCAGCGCCAGATTGGCCGCGAGCCAACCAAGCGCGGCGAGCGTCGGCTTGCCGGGTATCCAAGCAGGCGGGACAGTCGCGGACCGGGATGGCGATATCATATGCGGCGCCGGAGCTGCCTAGCCGGGAATCACCCGGGAGGCGCGGTCCGATCCAATCTCAGCCATGGAAACCGACAATATTGTCGAACCAAGAGACATGCGAATTTTCTCCGAGCCCCTCGACCTGCACGTTGGCAGCAATGGCATGCCGGCCGAACGCTGGCAAGCCCTGGGCGGCATTGCTACCAGCGGCAGGATTTTCCTATGTCCGCTCGATCGTATTTTTGGGCGCCACTGATTCATTTCTGTTTAACCTTGTGATGCTCCATATCAGATTATAGTAATTGCCCTCCATCAGGGCTTTCGGGAGCAAAGGATTCCCCGCATGTCCGTCCGCCGCGTGTGCCTGATAGGGGCTGGCTCCATCGCGCACACCCACGCCGAGGCGTTGAGCACCATACCCGGTGTGAGCTTGCATGCGGTGGTCGACGTCAATGCCGATGCTGCCCGGAAATTTGCTGAACGCTGGCATATCCCCCAGACCTTTCCCTCCGTCACTGCGGCCCTCGCGGAAAACGCGTTGGACTGTGCCCACGTGCTGGTGCCGCCGCCACTTCACCGGGCTGCGGCTGAGCCCATCCTCGATGCGGGCTATCCGGTTCTGGTCGAAAAGCCGATGGCGACGAGCAGCGAGGATTGTGCGGCTCTCAACGATCTGGCGAGCCACCGCGGCACACTCGTTGGGGTCAATCAGAACTACATCTACTCGCCAACCTTCCTGCGACTGCGCCAATTGGTGGAAACGCGAAAGTTGGGTCGACTGCTGGCCGTTCAGGCGCTCTACAGCATGCCACTGCGCCAACTCAGTGCGCGCCAGTTCGGCCACTGGATGTTCCAGGACCGCACCAACATTCTGCTGGAGCAGGCCGTCCATCCGCTCTCCCAGCTCGCTGCACTGGTTGGCGGTATCACGGACATCACGGCATCGGCGGCACCTCCCATCACGATTTCGCCAGGGCGGCTTTTCTTCGCGGAAACTTCGATTACGCTGCGCGGAACTATCGCCGGCGCACAGCTTCACTTCGCCGTCGGCCGCTCCTTCCCGGCACAAACGATCGTGGCTATCTGTGACGATGGGATAGCCGTCGCCGATGTCCTGAACGGCCGCCTGGCTACGCAGGCGCGAACGAAATGGGTTGATCCGATCGACCTTGTCGCTTCGGGCCTTCGCACCGGCGCCGCCTATGCCTCGGAGAGTATTGCCGCATTTATGGGCTATGCCCTCGGCCTCGCGAAGATCCGCCCGCGATCCGACTCCTTCTTTGGCGGCATGAGGGGAAGCATCGCAGCGTTCCATGCCGCGCTCGACCGTGGAGAACGCCCCGAATCCGACGGCGCCTTCGGCGCCGCGCTGGTCGATGCTTGCGAGCGGGTCGCGGCAGCCGCATATGGCGGGCGGCCCGCGGTCGCGGCCAAGCCGGCAAGCATCGGTGCCGCCCCGGCCAAGACCGAGGTGGCATTGCTCGGCGGCACCGGCTTCATCGGAGCACGCACGGTCAGGCACCTCGTCGATGCGGGAATGACCGTGACGGTCGCCGCCCGCAACATGGCGAACCTTCCGCCGGAATTCTACGCGGATGGGGTACGCCTGGTGCAGGCCGACATGCGCCGAACGGCCGACGTCGAGAAGGCCATTGCGGGAAGTCCGGTGGTCGTCAACCTTGCGCATGGCGGTGGCGGCAGCAATCGCCAGGAGGTCGAACAGGCCGTAGTCGGAAGCGCCCGCGAGGTAGCGGAGGCCTGCCTCCGGCTCGGTACAAAGCGGCTTGTCCATGTCGGCTCCATCGCTGCCCTCTATCTCGGCAACGGCAAGGACGCCATCACCGGCGCGACCCCTGTCGATCCCCAGCTCGACGCGCGCGCCGACTATTCTCGCGCCAAGGCTCTTGCCGATCGCATGTTGCTGGAACTGCACGCGAACCGGGCGCTGCCGGTGTGCATCTTGCGGCCGGGCGTGGTCGTCGGCGCCGGCAGCTCTCCATTTCACAGCGGCATTGGCTCATTCAACAACGATCAGCACTGCCTTGGCTGGAACGCGGGGCTCAATCCCTTGCCATTTGTATTGGTGGAAGACATCGCCACGGCTATCCACGGCGCTATCGCGAGACCCGAAGTCGACGGCAAGTGCTATAATTTAGTGGGCGACGTCCGGCTGAGCGCACGCGAATACATCGCCGAGCTCGCACGGGCGATGCAGCGTCCGCTTCGCTACCATCCGCAGTCCATCGCAAAGCTGTTCGCGATCGAGTTGGAGAAATGGCTTATCAAGGTAGCCGTAGGACGCGCTGCCGCTTTCCCGAGCATGCGCGACATACGCTCGCGCGGGATGCCGGCCACGTTCGACTGCAGCGATGCCAAGCGAGACCTCGGCTGGGTACCCGTCTCGGATCGGACCATCTTCATTGCACGCGCGATAGACGTGCACGCCCCTTCCTGACGGCATAGATGGAAAGCACGCCGAACCAATCGACTATTCTCCATGTCTTTTCCACGTTCGCCGTCGGCGGGCCGCAGGTACGCTTTGCGACGATTGCCAACAGACTAGGCCGACGCTACCGGCACGTGATCATCGCGGTCGACAACCGGCACGATGCAGCAAGCCTGCTCGGACCGGACGTCGACTTTGTGCTGCGTAGTTTCGATTTTGATAAGCGCCGCACGCTTGCCAATCTTGGCCACTATCGCCGCGCAATCCTTGCATCCCACGCCCAACGTTTGATCACCTACAACTGGGGCGCCACTGAATGGGCGCTCGCCAACCTTTGGGGCGGAATCCCGCATGTCCATATCGAGGACGGGTTTGGCCCGGAGGAAACGAAGCGGCAGTTGCCTCGGCGGGTCTGGTTCCGCAGACTGGCTTTGGCGCGCGCGCGACCGGTGGTAATGCCCTCCAGAAGCCTGTACAGGATCGCCACCGATGTATGGCGGATTCCGACCCGCCGGCTTGCCTATATTCCGAACGGCGTCGATTGCCAGCGATATGCCCGCCCGGCCGATCCCTTGCTTTGCTCGAGTCTGGGACTGGGTGACGGCACGCCAGTGATCGGCACGGTCGCCGCCCTTCGCCCAGAGAAAAATCTCGGCCGTCTCATCCGCGCTTTTGCGCGGGTCGTGGCCCGGCAACCTGCGCGGCTCTTGATCGTAGGGACGGGCGCCGAGAGAGACGCCCTCGGGCAGCTCGCAAAGGACCTCAACGTCGCGGCCACCGTCGTATTCGTCGGGCATCTCGAAAAGGTAGAACGCCTGCTCGGCGCATTCGGAATCTACGCCATCTCATCCGATACCGAGCAGATGCCGATCAGCCTGATCGAAGCGATGGCGGCCGGGTTGCCCGTTGCGGCCGTCGATGTCGGCGACATCGCGATCATGCTCGCCGAGCCCAACCGGCCTTATGTGACGGCGGTCGACGACGGCGCGCTTGCCGCGGCGATCGCTGGCCTGTTGGCGGATGCCGCGCTGCGCCAGCGGATCGGCTCGGCCAATGCCGAGAAGGCCCGCGCGGAGTACGACGAGGCGGCCATGATTGCCGCCTACGACGCCCTCTATGCCGGCCGGCCGCTGCTCACAGAAAAGCCACCGGCGAACGCCCCGTAGATCCGCCGCCGGACACGGCCGGTCACAGCAAGGTCATTGTCCTGGCAGCCGCGCGCGCGCCAAGAATGGCCCTGCGCACTTGAAGCAAATCTGACGCAATTCTCCGGCGCATTCCGCGTGAATCCACGCGATGCAGCGCCGGCACGCATATTCATGGTTACCGACCGAAATATGCGACATATCGAATACTTTTTATATATTCGAGTTTTCTGTAATAATACTGTGACTACGGTCCATTTACCGACGCAAGTAGTAGTTCTTTAAGGGATAAGGTCTTACTCATTACTGAAGAAGCTGCAAACAACACTTTTTGTGCGCGGGGTCCCAATGGCTGCTGGTCGTAAGTTTTTTGGATCTTCAAAGAACGACACCATCACTGGAACATCGGGCAGTGACACGATCTACTCGAACGGCGGCAGCGACGTCCTGAACGGGGCGGGCGGCGGCGATACATATGTGTTCTCCGGCGCTGCCAGCGGGTATTCGGTCTTCAAGGACAGCGGCAGCAGCGGCTGGGACAAGATCCTCGCCTCCGCCTCCAGCACCCAGTTCGGCCTCGCCAGCGGCTTCGGCCGGGATAGCGGAATCGAGGAGATCAGCGCGAACGGCAAGTCCGGCGTGTCGATCGTCGGCGGCAACAGCTCGGATATCTGGGATTTCAGTGCAACCAAGCTCACGGGCATCAGCCGCATCGACGCCGGCAGCGGCAACGACACGGTCATCGGCAGCACCGGCAACGACACGATCAAGGGCGGCGCGGGCAACGATTTCCTGACTGGCGGCGGTGGCACCGATACGGCGGTCTTCGCCGGCGTGTCGTCGAACTATTCGTTCACCCTGGCCAGCAACGGCACGCTGACGGTTCTCGATCGAACCGGGGCTGACGGCACGGACACGCTGAAGGGGTTCACCTACCTGCAGTTCGCCGACAAGAAGGTTTCGGTTGCCGACCTCGCGGCACCGCCGCCCCCGCCGGCCGACACGACCGCATCGAAGCCGACGTTGACTGCCGGCGCTGCCTCGGGCCAAGAGGACAAGGCAATCGCGCTCAACATCGCCGCCGCGCTGACCGACCTTGACGGGTCGGAGACACTGGCCATTACCGTGGCCGGGGTGCCCGCCGGAGCGACGCTTTCCGCGGGCACGAACCTGGGCAACGGCACTTGGTCGCTGACCGCAGGCCAGCTTACCGGATTGACCATCACGCCGCCGGCGAATTCCGACGCCGACTTCTCGCTGGCGGTGACGGCGACCGCCACGGAATCGAATGGCGGAGTCAAGTCCACCGCCACGGCAACGCTGCCGGTCACGGTCAATGCCGTCGCCGACGCGCCGGTGCTGACCGTATCGTCGGCGTCCGGTCTCGAAGACAAGGCGATCGCGCTGAACATCGCTGCCGCGCTGACTGACCTCGACGGTTCTGAAGCGGTTTCAGTGAAGGTCGCCGGCGTGCCCACCGGAGCGACGCTTTCTGCCGGCACGAACCTGGGCAACGGCACCTGGTCGCTGACGCAGGCCCAGCTCGCCGGCCTCACCATCACGCCGCCGGCGAATGCGGATGCGGACTTCGCGCTGACCGTGACCGCGACGTCGAAGGAAGCGAATGGCGGCGCAACCTCGACCATCACGGCCTCCCTGCCGGTAACCGTCGCCGCGGTCGCCGACGCGCCGATCCTTACCGTTTCGCCTGCCTCGGGCCTGGCCAACAAGGCGATCGCGTTGAACATCGCCGCGTCGCTCAGCGATACCGATGGCTCGGAGACCCTGACCGTGACCGTGGCGGGCGTGCCCACCGGCGCCATGCTCTCTGCCGGGACGAATCTCGGCAATGGCAGCTGGTCGTTGACGCAAGCGCAATTGCCCGGCCTCACGATCACGCCGGCTTCGAACGCCACGACCGGCTTTACCCTCACCATCACCGCCACCTCGACCGAGGCCAATGCGGCTGTCTCGGGCGCAAAACTTCTGGCGGGAGCCACGGCGGCCGATGGGGCCAGTTCGTCAGTGTCCGCCGCCCTGCCGGTGTCCATTGCCAGCGGCGATTCAGCAGCCTCGGCGCCCACGCTGACGGTCGGCCCTGCTTCGGGCCAGGAAGACAAGGCCATTGCGCTGAACATCGCGACGGCACTCACCGATACCGATGGTTCGGAAAGCCTCGCCGTGACCATTGCCGGCGTGCCCAGCGGCGCGGTGCTGTCGGCCGGCACTAGTCTCGGGAACGGGAACTGGTCGCTGACCCCGGCGCAGCTTGCTGGGCTTACTGTTACGCCTGCCGCAAATTCAGACGCGGATTTCAGCCTGACCGTCACCGCGACTTCAACCGAATCGAATGGCGGCGCCAAGGCCGTGACCACCGCGACGCTGCCTGTCACGGTTTTGGCTGCGGCCGATACCCCCTCGCTGTCTGTGTCGCCGGCGCAAGGGGTCGTGAACGCGGCGATCGGTTTGAACATCGCGGCGGCGCTGACGGACCTTGACGGGTCGGAGACGCTGGCGGTGACGATCGGGGGCGTGCCGACGGGCGCGACGCTGTCGGCGGGGACGAACCTGGGGAACGGGAGCTGGTCGCTGACGGCGGCGCAGCTTGCGGGGCTGAAGATCACGCCGCCGGCGAATTCGGGGGCGGACTTCACC
>JADLEG010000268.1 GCA_020846275.1 Alphaproteobacteria bacterium | reverse complement strand
TCAAGGACTGCGACCTGGTCCTGCTGGTGATCGACGCGCGCGCCGGCATCGTGGCGCTCGACCGGCATTTCGCCGACTGGCTGCGCCGCTTCGACAAGCCGGTCGTGCTGGTCGCCAACAAGTGCGAGGCCAGGGGCACGGCCGCCGGCGCCCTGGCCGAGGGCTGGGGACTTGGCCTGGGCGAGGCGGTCGCCATCTCGGCCGAGCACGGCGAGGGCATGGGCGAGCTGCGCGACGCCATCGCGGCGCGGATCGGCGCATCGCCGCCTGGGGAGGAAAATCCGGAAGCCGAAGAGCCTCCAGCGGCTTTGGCCGGGCCGCTGAAGCTCGCCATCGTCGGGCGGCCCAATGTCGGCAAGTCGACGCTGGTCAACGCGCTGATCGGCGAGGAACGCATGCTGACCGGCCCCGAGGCCGGCATCACGCGCGACGCCATCGCCGTCGACTGGACCCACAAGGGCCGGGCGATCCGCCTGGTCGACACGGCGGGCTTGAGGCGGCGCGCCAAGGTCGAAGGCAAGCTCGAGCGCCTGTCCACCGGCGACACGCTGCGCACGATCCGCTTTGCCGAGGTCGTCGTGCTGGTGGTGGATTCCGAGCAGATGCTGGAGAAGCAGGACTTGGCCATCGCGCGGCTGGTGATCGACGAGGGCCGCGCGCTGGTGCTGGCGGTCAACAAATGGGACCTGGTGACCGAACCCGCCGCGGCGCTGAAGTCGCTCGTCAGGCGGATCGAGGTCTCGCTGCCCCAGGTCAAGGGCATCAAGGTCGTCACCTTGTCGGCGCTGACGCGCCAGCGCGTGCACGCGCTGATCGACGCGGTGGTCGCCGCGCACAAGGTCTGGAACAAGAAGGTGCCGACGCCGATCCTGAACCGCTGGCTGCAGCACATGGTGGGGCAGCATTCGCCGCCGCTTGTGGGCGGCCGGCGCATCAAGCCGCGCTACATGACGCAGACCGGCGCGCGGCCGCCGGCCTTCACCTTGTTCTGCAGCAAGGCCGCCGATCTGCCCGAGGACTATCGCCGCTACCTGGTCAACGGCCTGCGCGAGCAGTTCGGCCTGCCGGGCACGCCGATCCGCCTGACCCTGCGCCAGGGCGAGAACCCGTTCGCCGGCAAGAAATAGCTACGGGGCCGATTTCGTGGCCGGCCGGCATGGCAGCGTGCCGCATGGCACCTTGACCGCATGGCGGCAATGCGGCGGCGGCCGGTTGCCCGGCCCCGGTCGTGGCGGCAGTATCGCGCTTCCTGGCGAAAGGAGAGTTCCGTGACATCGATCGTCGTGCCGGATGATTTTCCCCCCTATCTTTCCGGCACGCCCGCCGAAGCGAAGCTGCGCAGCCTGGGCGACGTCGTGATCCACAACCGCGAGGCCCCGCGCGACGCCGACGACCTGGTGCGGCGCTGCGCCGACGCCGAAGTCGTCATAAACATCTACGGCCGGTACCGGTTTCCCGAGCCCGTGCTGGCGCGGCTCAAGCGCCTCAAGCTGATCTCGCGCACCGGCACCGGCGTCGAGGGCGTCGACCTCGATGCCTGCCGGCGCCTGGGCGTGGCGGTGGCGAACCTGCGCGGCAACGACGCCGACGAGATCGCCGAGCATGCCATCGCGCTGATGCTCTGCGCGCTCCGGCGGATTCCCGAGATGGATCGCTCGATGCGCGCCGGCGAATGGTCGAACGAGCGCATCCGCGGCGCGCGCGGCCTTGTGCTCGGCATCGTCGGGATGGGCGCCATCGGCAGCCGCACCGCGGCGCTCGGCCGCGCGCTGGGGATGCAGGTGCTGGCCTGGAGCTTCGGGCCCGACGAGGGGCGCGCCGCGCGGGCCGGTGCCGTGGCAGTCGAGCTCGACGACCTCCTGCGCAGGGCGGACGTTGTCAGCCTGCATCTGCGCGTCAGCGACGCCACGCGCGCGATGATCGACGCGCGCCGCTTCGGCCTGATGAAGCGCGACGCGGTGCTGGTGAACACCGCCAGGGGCGCGCTGGTCGATCGCGATGCGCTGCTGCAGGCGCTGCGGGAACGGCGGATCGCCGCCGCCGGGATGGACGTGTTCCACGCCGAGCCGCCGGCGGCGGACGACCCGCTGCTCGGCCTGCCCAACGTCGTCATGACCCCGCATAACGGCAGCAACATCGACGAGGTCGTGGCGCGCGGGCTGATGACCGCCGTCGTCAATGTCGAGAATTTCCTGAAGGGCCGGCCGACCAACCTGGTGGTCGATCCGCGATCGAAGTAGGGGCGTCCTTCGACAGGCTCGGGACGAGGATGAAATGCTCCTCAGAGGATGAAATGCTCCTCATCCTGAGCTTGTCGAAGGATGGCCTCTCTCCCGTCCGCGGCGGGCAACGTAGCTAACCCCGCATCTGCAGCCCGTCGGGATCGTAGAGCGGGCGCGGCGCCAGGGTCGCCTTGCGGCGCTCGCCGATGATCTCGACCTCGAAACCGCCGCCGGACTTGGCGAGCTCGGCCGGGATGTAGCCCAGCGCCACCGACTTGCCGACATGGTGCGCGTAGCCGCCCGAGGTGATCCAGCCCACGACCTTGCCGTCGTGCCAGACCGGCTCGTCGCCGATCACGTCGGCGTCCTTCGCGTCGACCGTCAGCGTGACCAGCCGGCGCTTCGGCCCCTGGTCGCGCTCGC
>JADLEG010000267.1 GCA_020846275.1 Alphaproteobacteria bacterium | reverse complement strand
GGCAGGATCGGCGTCGGTCATCGGAGCGGTTCCATCATGGCTAACGACGCTGCCGTCATAGAAGCAAACCCGGCGCGCGACAATTGCCCGCTTGGCGCGACGGAGCCGACCCGAAAATGAGACAAATCGCATCGATTAGGGATGGGTTTTGCACGCCAGGCGTTTATGGTGTGAACGATCCCATCGCGGCCGCGCGGCCGCCGGCTGGGGAGGACTGGTCCCGGTGATCCTGACCCGCCGCCATCTGCTCGGTCTTGCCGCCGCGGGCGTAGGCTCCGCCTGGGCCGTGCGCGCCTGGCCGCAGGCCGTGCGCGCGCCAGACGCCCGTTTCTTCCGCATCGGCACCGGCGGGCTGGGCGGCCTCTACTACCCGATCGGCGGGATGCTGGCGCTCGCCATTTCCAATCCGCCCGGCTCGCGCCCTTGCGACAAGGGCGGAAGCTGCGGCGTGCCGGGCCTGGTCGCGGTGGCGCAGTCCTCGCACGGCTCGGTCGCCAACATCAAGGCGATCGCCGCCGGCACGCTCGATTCCGGCTTCGCCCAGGCCGATATCGCCTACTGGGCCTATACCGGCAGCGGGGTGTTCCAGGGCCAGCCCAAGCTCGACCAGCTGCGCACCATCGCCAACCTCTATCCCGAGCACCTGCACCTCGTCGTCCGCAAGGGCGCCGGCGTCGCCACGCCGCACGACCTCAAGGGCAAGCGCGTGTCGATGGACGAGCAGGGTTCGGGCACCTTGGTCGCGGCGCGTCTGATCCTGCAGGCCTACGGGCTCAAGGAATCCGACGTGCAGGCGGTCTACGTGCCGGCCGACCAGGCGGTCCAGCGCATCAAGGACGAGACGCTCGACGCGTTCTTCTTCTTCGCCGGCTATCCCGCCCCGGCGATCAGCGAGCTGGCCGAGACGGTCGCGATCGACCTGGTGCCGCTCAACGGCGCTCCGGCCCAGGCGCTGCGCGACAAGTACGGCTTCTTCGCCCAGGACCTCGTGCCAATCGGCGCCTACAAGGGCGTCACCCGCACCGAGACCTTGAGCGTCGGCGCGCAATGGATCGTTTCGTCCAACGTGCCGGAGCAGCTGGTCTACGAAATCGCCACCGCCCTGTGGAACGAGACGACCCGCCAGCTTCTCGACAAGGGTCCCCCCAAGGCCAAGCTGATCCGGCTGGAAACGGCGCTGACCGGCCTCGCCGTCCCGCTGCATCCCGGCGCCGAGCGCTATTACCGCGAAGCGGGCCTGCGGAAGTAGCCGCGGCGCCGGTCAGGCGTCGGCCGGCCGCTCCTCGGTGAAGAAGCCGCGCAGGATGGCGGCGATCGCCTCGCTGCGGGTCAGCGCGTGCGGGCGGCGGAACTCGTCCAGCGCGTCCGACAGGTTCTCCGGCAGGTAGATGCTCATGACGGTGGAAGCCTGGTAGCGCGTCTTCGGCCGGCGCAAGAGGACGCTGGCGGAATCGCTTTCCGTGATGGTGTGCAGTCTGAGCGCCATGGACCCCGATCCTCGTCGCCTCGATCCCCTGGCCCGCCCCCGCGGCCCACGAGATGTCGTAGGCATATCAATCTCCAAGCATAGATATGGTATCACGCCGGGATTCGGGCGGCCAAGGAAATCGTGCGTGGAATCAGCGCCGCCCGAACAGGCGTTCGATGTCCGCGAGCTTCAGCTCGACATAGGTCGGCCGGCCGTGGTTGCACTGGCCGGAATGCGGCGTCGCCTCCATCTGGCGCAGCAGCGCGTTCATCTCGTCGGCATTGAGCCGGCGGCCGGCGCGCACGCTGCCGTGGCAGGCCATCGTGCCCGACACTTCCTCCAGCCGCTCCTTCAGCGACAGGTGGCCGTCCATCTCGGCGATCTCCTCCGCCAGGTCGCGCACCAGGCCGTTCGTGTCGAGCTGGCCCAGCATGGCCGGCGCCTCGCGCACCACGACCGCGCCGCGGCCGAAGCGCTCGACCACCAGCCCCAGCTCGGCCAGTTCGTCGGCACGCTGCAGCAGGCGCTCCGACAGGGCCTCGCCCAGTTCGACCACCTCGGGGATCAGCAGCACCTGGCGCTGGACGCCGCGCTCGGCCAAGGCGCGCTTCAGGCGCTCGTGCACCAGTCGCTCGTGCGCCGCGTGCTGGTCGACGATGACGATGCCGTCGGCGGTCTGGGCCACGATGTAGGTCTCGTGGAGCTGGCCGCGCGCCGCGCCCAGCGGGAACTGCTCCGGCGCGATCGCCGCATCCGCCGGCGGCGTGGCCGCACTTGGCCGCGAGTCGAGGCCGGGAAGGCCGCCACGGTCGGGTCCCTGCCAGGCCGCCAGTTCCTCGCGCAGCGCCTGGGACGGCCGCGCCGCCTGCGGCCAGCCCTGTGATGGCCCTCCGCCGCCGGCCGCGCCGGGCTGGAAGGCGCCGAGCGCCGCCTCGGCCACGGTGGTCGAGGCCTGGTGCCCCGCCGCCGCCAGCGCCTGGCGCAGCGCGCCGACGATCAGCCCGCGCACCAGCCCGGCATCCCGGAAGCGCACCTCGGCCTTGGCCGGATGCACGTTGACGTCCACAAGCCTGGGGTCGATCTCCAGGAACAGCGCGACGACCGGATGGCGGTCGCGGGCCAGGAAGTCCTGGTAGGCGCCGCGCACCGCGCCGTTGAGCAGCCGGTCGCGCACCGGCCGGCCGTTGACGAACAGATACTGCTGCTGCGCCGTGGCGCGGTTGAGGGTCGGCACGCCGGCATGGCCGCTCAGGCGCATGCCCGGCCGCTCGGCGTCGATCTTCACCGCGTTCACCGCGAAGTCGCGGCCCAGCACGGCGGCAAGCCGGCTCAGCCGTGCATCGAACAGGTCGCCCGTGGCGGCGGGATAGCGCCGCGCCGGCCGTCCCTCCTCGACGATCGAGAAGGCGACCGCGGGATGCGCCATGGCCAGGCGCTCGACCGCATCGAAGGCGTGCGCCAGTTCGGTGCGCGGCTCCTTCATGAACTTCAACCGCGCCGGGGTGGCGAAGAACAGGTCGCGCACCGCGACCTGCGTGCCCGCCGGCCCCGCGGCCGGCGCCGGCTGGCCGACCCGGCCGCCCACCACGTCGAGCCGCCACGCCTCGGCCGTCGCCCCGTCGCGCGGGCGGCTGGTGATCGACAGGCGCGCGACGGCGCCGATCGACGGCAGGGCCTCGCCGCGGAAGCCCAGCGTGGCGATCGCGTCCAGATCGTCGCGCGGCAGCTTCGAGGTGGCGTGCCGCTCGACCGCCAGCAAAAGCTCGTCGCGGGTCATCCCGCTTCCGTCGTCGCTGACGACGATCGATCCGACGCCGCCCTCGCGCAGCACGACCTCGATGCGGCTTGCCCCGGCGTCGATGGCGTTCTCGACCAGTTCCTTGACCGCAGCGGCCGGGCGCTCGATCACCTCGCCGGCGGCGATTCGGTTGATCAGCGTCTCCGGCAGGCGCCTCAAGGGGCTGGCCGCGGCCGGGGAAGCCTCGCGGCGCGGGCGCCGGGCCGGATCGGCGGGGGTTGTCAGGTCGGGTTGGGCGGACACGAAGGCAATCATACCAGAGGGGGGCGGCGGAACGCATCACGGCCGGGACAATTCGATGACGAGGCACCGTCGGACGCGCCAGGCGCCTTGAGGACGGCCCGGGAAAGCCCCATATTATTGTTGTGTAAGCCGAATCGACGCAGGATGGCGGCGGCGGCGCCACGAGGGAGCGGGACGATGCGCAAGCAGGCGGGCGGCGGACAGGGCGACGGGGCGCTGGCATGGGCGGCGGCGCTGGCGCTGGTCGCATGGATCGGCCCGATCGCGGCGCAGACCCCGCCCCCGGCGCAGAACCAGCCGGCGGTCAGCTGCCAGACGATCGGCGCCACGACCTATTGCAAGGACGGCACGCGGTTCGAGCAGACCCAGGCCTCCTCGCCCTCCTCGGCGGCGGCGGCCGACGGCAAGCCCGCGGTCCAGAACATCGGCCGTTCCGGCCCTGTGCAGTACCAGCACGACGATCTGCGCGTCTTCGGCGTCGACGACCGGTTCCGCCGCCTGGGCGAGAAGCAGCAGCAGGCTCCGACCGGCCAGCAGGAAGCCCCCGGCACCTACAGCGGCCGCAACTGCGGCAAGTTCAACACCAGCGTGATCTGCGACTAGGCTTCAGCGTTTGGGCGGGGCGGGCTCGGTCGGGTCGCACATGAAGGTCGTCAGCGAGAAGCGCTGGCCCTTGGCGACCGGCAGCGCCTCGTGCAGCAGCGAGCAGGAAAAGACGCAGGCCGTGCCGGCCTCCATCCGGTAGAGCGCGCCGCCGTATTCGGGGAAGCGCAGCTCGCCGCCGTCGAAATCGTCGTTCAGGTTCAGCGAAATCGCGAAGCGGCGATGGCGCGTGCGCGGCGACAGGTTGTCGCGGTGCAGCCCGAAGAAATCGCGCCGCGTGGCGTCGTAGCCCAGCACGATGTGCGCGTCGAACCCATAGGGGCCGCGGAAGGTGAAGGCCTTCAGCACCTCGGGCGCGATGCGCCGGTTCAAGGTTGCGCTGATCCGCCGGTTGAGCTCCGGGTCCCTGACCACGTGGTCCTGGCTCTTCTTGCGGTCGTAGAGCAGCGCGTCGGTGCTGCCCGACACGCCCAGCTCCTGGTGGTCCTTGCGCCACGCCTCTACGAGCTGGCGGCAGAAGCCGGGGTCGAACGCGTCGGGAACCAAAAGGATCGGCGGCGTCGCGCCGGGCCGCACCGGCGGGGCGGGATGCCAACGCGCCTTCAGCCAGTCGAGCGCGCGGGCCGGCCAGGCCTCGGGCGCACCGTCGGCGAGGGTCGCCAACACGCGCTGGTTGGCGTCGATCACCACCGCCTTGCGCCCCTGCGTCTCGCCCGCCACCGGGAAGGCGGCATTGGCCTTGCCCTCGGCGTCGACGAAGACCGGAAAGGACACGGCCTCGCCGCCGGCCGCCTGGACGAGGGCCGCCACCCGGGCGGGCGGGCCGCGCAGCACCGCGAAGGTCTCGGCGCCCAGCGCGCCGAACGCGCCGGCTTCGGCCACGAGTGCGCGCAGCGCCGCCGCGGCGCCGGCATCGCCGGCATCGGCCAGCAGCACGAGGCCCGGCGCGCCCTTGGTGAAGTCGTAGAACAGCCGGTAGGCGCCGCCGAGATCGGCCAGCACGAAATTGGCGACGCGGTCGCCGCGCTCGAGAGAGGGGACGGCCATGGAGGTCAGACAATCCTAGCCGCGGCGGCTCGCGTCAACGCCGCCGAAAGCCGCGGCCCGCGGCCAGCATGACCGCCGCCGTGCCCAGTCCCCACGCGCCGTTGACCAGGAGCCCGCGCCACAGGTTGGCGAAGGTCAGCGCCTGGATCGCCTGGCCGCGCAGCGGGGTGATGACGAAGCGGCCGAACAGCGTGGGGGCAAGCGCGCCGAACACCAGGCCTGCCAGCAGCAGGGCCCAGCCGCGCGCGGGAAGCCAGGGCCTGAGCAGCGCGAACACGATCCCCCACACCCCGCCCCAGAAAGCCAGCGAGATGACGCGCGGCACGCCCAGCGGCGGGATGGGCTGCAGCGCATAGGGCGCGTTGCCGCCGAGCCCCGTCGCGTAGAACAGGCCGATCAAGGGCTGGTGGAACAAGAGGACGGCCAGGAACCCCGCGACGAAGCCCAGCGCCAGACCCGCCCCGCGGCTCATCGTCTAGTTCGTCGTGCTGAGATTGGCGGGATCGCCGACCACGACCACGGTCAACTGGTCGGGATCGTAGAGGCGCTTGGCGGCGCGGCGGGCATCCTCGATCGTCACCTTCTCGATGTAGGAATTGCGCTTGTCCAGGTAGTCGATGCCCAGGTTCTCGGCCTGGATCGACACCAGCATGCGCGCGATCCGCCCGGTCGAGGAGAGCTGCAGCGCGAAGGAGCCGGTCAGGTAGGTCTTGGCGTTCTTGAGCTCGGTCTCGGTCGGCCCTTCCTCGCGCATGCGCCGCCATTCCGCGCGGATCAGGTCCAGGCTCTTGGCGGCCTGGGCGTTCTCGGTGCCGACGGTGCCCAGCACCAGCCCGGCGCGGCTCATCGTCGACATGTAGCTGGTGACGGAGTAGGCGAGCCCGCGCTTTTCGCGCACCTGCTCCATCAGCCGCGAATTGAAGCCGCCGCCGCCCAGGATGTAGTTCACCACATAGGCGGCATAGAAATCGGGATCGTCGCGCTTGATGCCGAAATGGCCGAAGGCGACGACGCTCTGCGGGATCGGGCGGCGGATCACCGTGGTGGTGCCCGGCGCGCTCGCCTTGGCTTCGGCCACCGCGCCGTTGGTGCCGGCGGCCGGCAACCGGCCGAAGGCGCGGTCGAGCAGCGGCTTCAGCTCCTCGGGCGTGATGTCGCCGACCACGCCCACGATCAGCCCGTCGCGCGCGAACCGCGCGCGGTGGAAGGCGATCAGGTCCTCGCGCGACAGGATCTTGACCGACTCCAGCGTGCCGCGCGACTGGCGGCCATAGACATGGTCGGGGAACAGCGACTGCCACAGGGTGCGCGCGGCGATCGACTGCGGGTTCTCGGCATCGCGCTGGATCGACGACAGGATGCTGCCGCGCACGCGCTCGAGCGCCGCCGCCTCGAAGCGCGGCTCGGCCAGCGCCACGGCCAGCATGTCCACCGCCTCGTCGCGCCGGTCGGCCAGCATGCGCATGCCGACATAGAAGCGGTCGCGGTCGGCCTCGGCGCTGAACT
>JADLEG010000266.1 GCA_020846275.1 Alphaproteobacteria bacterium | reverse complement strand
TCGTTCGGCGACCAGGAGAAGATCCTGGACCGCGGCGTCGACGTGCTGATCGCCACGCCCGGCCGGCTGCTCGACCATTTCGAGCGCGGCGGCGTGCTGCTGAACGACGTGAAGATCCTGGTGATCGACGAAGCCGACCGCATGCTCGACATGGGCTTCATCCCGGATGTCGAGCGCATCGTCGGCATGTTGCCGCGCATCCGCCAGACGCTGTTCTTCTCGGCCACGATGCCGCCGGAGATCCGCCGCCTGGCCGACGCGTTCCTCAGCAACCCGAAGGAAATCTCGGTGTCGCCGCCCGCCTCGACCGCGGCCGCCATCATCCAGCACCTGACGATCGTGGCGCCGGCCATGAAGCGCGAGGCGCTGCGCCGGCTGATCCGCGCCGAGCAGGTCAAGAACGCGCTGATCTTCTGCAACCGCAAGCGCGACGTCGACATCCTGGTGAAGAGCCTGGTGCGCCACGGCCTGAACGCCGCCGGACTGCACGGCGACATGGCGCAGTCGCATCGCACCGAGACGCTGGAGCGATTCAAGCGCGAGGAGATCACCTTCCTGGTGTGCAGCGACGTGGCCGCACGCGGGCTCGATATCTCCGATCTCTCGCATGTCTTCAATTTCGACGTGCCGATCCATGCCGAGGACTATGTCCACCGGATCGGCCGCACGGGACGCGCCGGACGCGAGGGCCGCTCGTTCACCCTCGCCACGCCGTCGGACGCCCGCTTCGTCAGCGCGATCGAGAAGCTGATCGGCAAGCCGATCCCGGTGATCCAGGTGGAAGGGCTCGATGCGCCGCCGCCCGATGAAGCCGGGGAGCATCGCGGGCGCGGCCGACGCGCGCCGCCGCGGCGCGACGACCGCCCCCGCGAAGACCGGCCCCGCGAAGACCGACCGCGCGGCGAGCATCGCGACCGGCGTCCGCGGCGCGAGCATGCGCCGCGCGAGGAAGCCGCCGCGGCTTCCGGGCATCTGCCCTCGGCGCCAGCGCCTGGGTCGCCGCAAGCCGCGGCGCAACAGCCCCCGCAGCACATGGCCGCGCAACCTGTACCGCGCCAGGACGACGAGCGTCAGCACTACGACGATGCGGCTCCGCACCGTGACGAGCGCCGCGGCGATCATCGCCGGGGCGAACGCCAGGGCGAGCGCCAGCGCCCGCCGCGCCACGGCCGCTCGGACGACAGCGCCATCGAGCGGTCGCGCCAGCGTCGCGAAGGCGGCCGCGGAACCGGCCACGGCCGCCACAGCGACAATGTCGAGCGCCTCGGCCCGCCGCGCCACGAACGTCGCCCGGAGCGCCAGCCCCGCGAGCGGCACCAGCGCGACGATGCCGGCGGTCCGCCGGTCGTCGGGTTCGGCGACGACCTGCCGGCCTTCCTGACGCGCAAGGCGGGCTGACCCGCCCTCTTCGCGCCGCCGCCAACTCCGCGTAGACTGGCCCGCGCTCTTCGTCCTTCGACAAGCTCAGGACGAGGGCGAAGCGGTGCGCGCTGGTATTTGCGCCTCATCCTGAGCCAGTCGAGGGATGAGGCCTACGGCTGACGGGGCAGACGCGGGCGATGCAGACGATCTTCATCATGGTGAAATGCGAGCTGGGCAAGGCCTACGGCGTGGCCGACAAGGCCGCCCAGACGATCGAGCAGGTGTCGGAGGTCTACTCGACCTCGGGCCAGTACGACCTGCTGATGAAGTGCTACCTCAACGACGGCGAGGACATCGGCCATTTCGTGACCCAGCATGTCCAGACCCTGCCGGGGGTGAAGGACACCTTCACGCTGATCACCTTCAAGGCGTTCTCTTAGCCCCGCCGCGGACAAGCTCACGACTGCCTTCACGGGCTATTGAAGCCGAACGCGGCCGCACGCCACCCAAAGCATCGAAATCATAAGCGGGAAGCATTTCCCTTCCGTGGTCGCCTGCCTATCCTCCGGACGCATCCGATCGCGCGTCGTCAATCACCGGAGGACACGACCATGAACGCCAATCCCCTGCTGATCGCCTCGGCGGTCGCGCTGGCCCTCTCGCTGGGCGGCACCAAGGCCGAAGCCCAGGACGCCAAGCAGGAGAAGTGCTACGGCATCGCGAAGGCGGGGAAGAACGACTGCCAGACCGCCAGCTCGAGCTGCGCCGGCACGTCGAAAAAGGATGCCCAGGCCGATGCCTGGATCTACGTCCCGGCGGGCACCTGCGCCAAGATCGCGGGCGCCAGCCCGCAGCCGAAGAAAAGTTAGCCGGGAATTCATCCGCCGCCCGCCCGTTTGCGTATAGGGATCGCCATGACCACCGCCGATACGCGAGAACCGTCGCGCGCGGCCGGAATCGGGCTTCGCGCGAGCCATCACGCGGCGGTCATGGCGTCTCCCCCCGCGGTGGGATGGCTGGAGATCCACGCCGAGAACTATCTGGGCGGCGGACAGGCGCGCCGGTGCCTGGACGCGGTGCGGCGCGACCGGCCGGTTTCGGTGCATGGCGTGGGGCTGTCGCTGGGCGGCGCGGACGGGCTGGACGAGCGCCATCTCGGCCGCGTGGCGGCGTTGGTCGGCGAAATCGAGCCTTTCCTGGTCTCCGAGCACCTTGCCTGGAGCGTGACCGGCGGCGTCTACCACAATGACCTGCTGCCGCTGCCCTACACCGAGGAAAGCCTCGGCGTTGTGGCAGGCAATGTGACCCGATTGCAGGAGCGCCTGCGCCGGCGGGTGCTGATCGAGAATCCCTCGACCTATCTGCGCTTCGCGCACTCGCCGATCCCCGAGCCTGCGTTCCTGGCCGCGCTCGCGGCGCGAACGGGCTGCGGCGTCCTGCTCGACGTCAACAACGTCCAGGTCTGCGCGGCGAACCACGGCTTCGATGCCGCCGCCTATATCGACGCCGTGCCCGCCGGCGCGGTCGGGGAGATCCATCTCGCCGGCCACCACGTGGCCCAGGAGGACGGGGTCACGATCCTGATCGACGACCACGGCTCGGCCGTGCCGGAAACGGTGTGGAGCCTCTACCGGCAAGCCGTCCGGCGTTTTCCCAAGGCGCCCACCCTGATCGAATGGGACACGCGCATCCCCGCGCTCGACGTTCTCGTGGCCGAGGCGGGGCAAGCCGACGCGCGCCGCGCTGCCGCCCTTGCCGGGATGAACCATGCCGTCGCTGCGTGACATCCAGCGCGATTTCTCGCGCGCGCTCCTGGGGGGCGACGATGCCGCGATCGTGTCGGCGGTGCTGCCGGATCGCCTGGCGCCGGCGCGGCGCATCCAGATCTACCGCAACCACACGCGCATCACGCTGCGCGAGGCGCTGGCGGCGACCTTTCCCGTGGTCGAACGCCTGGTCGGTGCCGGGTATTTCGCGACCGCCGCGCGGCACTTCATCGAGGCCCTGCCCCCGCGCTCGCCCGTGCTTGCCGAATACGGCGCGGAATTTGCGGGCTTCCTCGAAACTGCGCCCAATGCACCGACGTACCTCGCCGACGTGGCGCGGCTGGAATGGGCGCTGAATCAGGCCTACCACGCGCCGGATGCTGCTCCCCTGAGCGCCGCCGCGCTTGCGGCGATGGCACCCGAGGCGTATGGCACGCTGCGGCTCGCGCCGCTGCCGTCGACCGCTGTGCTGACATCGTCCCACCCGATCCTGTCGATCTGGAAGGCGAACCAGGCGGGGGCCGACCCCGCTGTCGACCTCGGCCAGGGCGGCCAGCACGTGCTGGTCTGGCGCGACACCGACGGCGACGCCGTGTGCCGCGCGCTTGCCGATGCCGAAGCCGCATTCGACGGCGCGCTGATCGCGGGGCGAACGCTCGGCGAAGCCGCCGAAGCCGGGCTTGCGCTCGATCCCGGCTTCGACCTGCCGGCGGCGCTCGCCGCACTGCTCGCCGCGCCGGCGATGAAGCAGCTCTAGCGAGGACCACGCCATGACCGCCACGATCCGCACGGCCTATGCCGCGCTCGGCCGATTCCCCCTCTCTCTTCTCGAACTCGCCTTCCGTATCGGCGTGGGCATGGTGTTCTTCAAGTCGTCGCTGACCAAGCTCGACGACGCCTGGATGATCTCGGATTCGGCCGTCGCCCTGTTCCAGGACGAGTACAAGGTGCCGATCCTGCCGCCCGGGGTTGCCGCCACGCTTGGCACCGCCGTCGAGTTCTTCGGCTCGCTGATGATCATGGCCGGTTTCGGCGCGCGCCTTGCCGCCGCGGCCCTTTTGGGCCTGACCGCGGTGATCCAGTTCGCCGTCTACCCCGGCAACTGGGCCGAGCACCTGTTGTGGGCCGGCCTGCTCGCCTACATTCTGACCCGCGGGCCGGGGCCGATCTCGATCGACCACTTGATCGCGCGGCGCGCATAGCAGATAGCATCCCAGGGCTTTGCCATAAGGGGGAAAAGCTGGTGTAGACTTGGCGGTCCCAGCAAAGGATGCCGTCTCCGGATGACCGCCCCCCTGGCCGCCAAACGTCCCGCCGACCAACGCACGGCCCTGCCCCAATCGGTGGACGAGACGCTCGCGCTGCTCAAGCGCGGCGACTATGTCGCCGAGCGCAGCCTGTCGACCGCGCTGTTCCTGGCGCTGAAGCTGGGCCGGCCGCTGTTCCTCGAAGGCGAGGCGGGCGTCGGCAAGACCGAGATCGCCAAGGTGCTCGCGCACGCGCTGGGGCGCAGCCTGATCCGCCTGCAATGCTACGAGGGGCTGGACGTCGCCTCGGCGGTCTACGAATGGGATTACGCGCGGCAGATGGTCGAGATCCGGCTGGCCGAGGCCGGCGGCAAGGGGCGCGACGCGATGGAGGAGTCGATCTTCTCCGAGCGCTTCCTGGTCAAGCGGCCGCTGCTGCGCGCGCTGGAGCCCGGCATGGGCGGCGCGCCGGTGCTGCTGATCGACGAGCTTGACCGCGCCGACGAGCCGTTCGAGGCGTTCCTGCTGGAAATCCTCTCGGACTTCCAGGTCACGATCCCCGAGATCGGCGCGATCAAGGCGCCCGAGCCGCCGATCGTCGTGATCACGTCCAACCGCACGCGCGAGATCCACGACGCGCTGAAGCGCCGCTGCTTCTACCACTGGGTCGATTTCCCCTCGGCCGAGCGCGAACTCGACATCCTGGCGCTGAAGGCGCCCGGTGCGCCCGAGGCGCTCAGCCGCGAGGTGGTGGGCTTCGTGCACAAATTGCGCGAGATGGAGCTGTTCAAGTTGCCGGGCGTGGCCGAGACCATCGACTGGACCCACGCGCTGATGCAGCTCGACTGCCTGTCGCTCGATCCGCGCACGGTCGACGACACGCTGGGCGTGCTGCTGAAGTACCAGGACGACATCGCCAAGGTGCAGGGTAGCGAGGCCAACCGCCTGATGGTCCAGGTCAAGGCCGAGCTGGCGGCGGCGGGCCGGCCGCGGTGATGGCTGCGCACATGGCATCGCCTCGTCCTTCGGGACGCCCGCTTCGCGGGCTCCTCGGGATCAGGCGACGGGAGAGGAGCAACCTCATCCTGAGGAGCGCCCGCAGGGCGCGTCTCGAAGGACGAGGTTGCGGATTGGGTGGCAGCGATGCGCCCGGGCCGTGAGGTTCCAGCCGCACAGGGCCGCCTGGTCGAGAACGTGATGCATTTCGCGCGCACGCTCAGGGCGGCGGGGCTGCCGGTGGGTCCGGGCCGGGTGATCGACGCGGTCAACGCGCTGCGCGCCGTGGGCATCACCAACAAGGCCGATTTCTATTGGACGCTGCATGCCATCTTCGTCAGCCGGCGCGACCAGCGGGTGATCTTCGACCAGGCCTTCCACCTGTTCTGGCGCAACCCCGAGCTGCTGCAGAAGATGCTGTCCCTGATGCTGCCGCAGGTCGCGGGGGCCGAAGAGCCGGGCGAGGAGATGAGCCGACGGCTGGCCGACGCCATCGCCGCGGGGCGCGACCGGCAGCCCAGGCCCGAGGACGGCGAGGAGAAGGTCGAGATCGACGCCACCCTCACCTGGTCGGACCGCGAGCTGCTCAACCGCATGGACTTCGAGAAGATGTCGGGCGTGGAGTTCGAGGATGCCAAGCGCGCCATCGCGCGCCTGACCCTGCCCTTGGCCGAAGTCCCGACCCGCCGCTTCCGCACCGACCGCAGCGGGGCACGAGCCGATCTGCGCGCCACGCTGCGGGCGGCCCTGCGCGCGGGCGGCGACGTGATCCCGCTGCGCTGGAAGAAGCGCATCGCCCGCACGCCGCCCTTGGTCGTGCTGTGCGACATCTCGGGCTCTATGAGCAAGTATTCGCGCATGGCGCTGCATTTCATGCACGCGCTGACCAACGACCGCGACCGCGTGTTCAGCTTTGTGTTCGGCACGCGGCTGACCAACATCACGCGCGACCTCAGGCTGAAGGACGTGGACGTGGCGCTCGACAAGGTGGGAGCCCATGTCGAGGACTGGTCGGGCGGGACCCGGATCGGGCGCTGCCTGGAGGAGTTCAACCGCCGCTGGTCGCGCCGCGTGCTGGGCCAAGGGGCGGTGGTCCTGTTCGTCAGCGACGGGCTGGACCGCGACGCCGGCGCCGCCGGGCTGGAGCGCGAAATCGAGCGGTTGCACAAGTCCTGCCGCCGGCTGATCTGGCTGAACCCGCTGTTGCGCTACGACCAGTTCCAACCCAAATCCTTGGGCATCCGGGCGATCCTGCCGCATGTCGACGAGTTCCGGCCGGCGCACAACCTGGCGTCCCTGGCCGAACTCGTGGCGGCGCTCAGCGTTCCGGCAGGCGATACGGGCATGGCCAGATGGCGGGAGAAGGCAGCATGACGATGGATGCACGAGAGGATGTGCTGGCCGAGGCGGCGCGCTGGCGCGAATCGGGCAAGGGCGTGGCCCTGGCGACCGTGGTGACGACCTGGGGCTCATCGCCACGACCGGTGGGCAGCCAGCTCGCCGTGGACGAGGCCGGCCAGATGATCGGCTCGGTTTCGGGCGGGTGCATCGAGGGCGCCGTCGTAAAGGAAGCCCAGGAAGTGATTGCCGACGGGAAGCCCCGCCTGCTGGATTTCGGTGTCAGCAACGAGCAGGCCTGGGAGGTTGGGCTGGCGTGCGGCGGCAAGGTCCAGGTCTATGTGGAGCGCGTGGAATGAAGCGGGAAGTCCTTGCGGCCACCCTTTCCGCTCGCCGGCACGGCCTGGCGAGTGCGCTCGTTCGCGACCTAAAAATAGGGACGCAAGCCTTTGTTTCCGATAACGAAACTACCGGTGACTTAACAATCGACTTTAACATTAGGCAGCTCGTACTTCATGCGATTTCTGAAGATCGACCGGGACGCCTGCCGGACCCGTACGGGGATATTTTCGTTCAGGTCTTCAATCCGCCGGCCCGTCTGATCGTCATTGGCGCGGTGCACATCACCCAGGCCCTGGCACCCATGGCGGCGCTGGCGGGGTATGGCGTCACCGTGATCGACCCGCGCCGGGCCTTCGCGACCGACCAACGCTTCCCGGGCATCACCCTGCTGAATGAATGGCCGGATGATGGGCTGGAGGCGCTGAAGCCCGACCGCCGCACGGCCGTCGTGACGCTGACCCATGATCCCAAACTGGACGACGCGGCCCTCAGCGTGGCGCTGAAGTCACAGTGCTTCTATGTGGGCTCCCTGGGCAGCCGGAAGACCCACCAGGCGCGGCTGAACCGGCTCAAGCGCATGGGCTTCTCGGATGCCGAACTGGCGCGCATCCACGGGCCGGTCGGGCTTGCGATCGGCGCCCTGACCCCGGCCGAGATCGCCGTCAGCATCCTCGGCCAGATCACCCAGGTCCGCAGGGCCAGGCCCGAGCCTGCATCCGCCGCCGCATGAAGTTCGCCGAAACCCCGGTCGACCAGGCCCAGGGCGCGGTGCTCGCGCACGGGCTGCGTTTCGCCGGGGGCATGCTGAAGAAGGGCCGGGTTCTGTCCGGCACCGACATTGCCCAGCTTCGCGCTGCCGGGATTGCCAGCGTCGTCGCCGCGCGGATCGAGCCGGGGGATATGGGCGAGGACGAAGCGGCCGCGCGGCTGGCGGCTGCCCTGTGCGGCCCGAACCTGACCGCCACGGCCCCCTTCACCGGGCGCTGCAACCTCTATGCGACCGCGCGGGGCATCCTGGTGCTGGACCGCGAGCGGCTCGACCGGCTGAACCTGGTGGACGAGGCCATCACGGTCGCCACCCTGCCGCCCTTCGACGTGGTCGAGCCGCGCCAGATGGCGGCCACCATCAAGATCATCCCCTATGCCGTGCCCGAATCGGCCATCGCCCGCTGCGAAGCCGTCGCGCGCGAGGAAGGGCCGCTGCTGCGCGTCGCCGCCTTCGCGCCCAAGGCCGCGGCGCTGATCCAGACCGCGACGCAAGGCCTCAAGCCCAGCATCCTCGACGGCACCGAGGCCGTGACGGCCAAGCGCATGGAAAGCCTGGGCGGCCGGCTCGACCGCGCGACCCGCTGCGACCACCGGATCGAGCCGCTGGCGGCGGAGATCGCGGCGGCCCTGCGAAGCGAGCCCGACCTGCTGCTGATCTCCGGCGCCTCCGCCATCACCGACCGGCGCGACGTCATCCCCGCCGCGATCGAGCGGGCCGGGGGGCGCGTGATCCATCTCGGCATGCCGGTCGATCCCGGCAACCTGATCCTGCTCGGCGAGATCACCGGCAAGCCGGTGCTGGGCCTGCCGGGCTGCGCCCGCTCGCCGCGGCTCAACGGCTTCGACTGGCTGCTGCAGCGGCTGATGGCGGACGTGGCGGTCGGGCGGGCGGACATCATGCGGCTGGGGGCCGGCGGCCTGCTCAAGGAAATCCCCACGCGCCCCCTGCCCCGCGCCGAGGCCGAGGCGAAGCCGGCCGCCGACGCGCCCCGCGTCCCGCGCATCGCGGCGGTGGTGCTGGCCGCGGGGCTGGCGCGCCGCATGGGAAGCAACAAGCTCTTGGCGCCGATCGAGGGCGTGGCGATGGTCGCGCGCGTGGTCGACGCGGTGCTGGCCTCGCAGGCGCGGCCGGTCATCGTCGTCACCGGCAACGAGCCCGACAAGCTGCGCGCCGCGCTGGCGGGGCGCGAGGTCAGCTTCGTGCACAACCCGGACTTCGCCGCGGGCCTCAGCGCCTCGCTGAAGCGCGGCATCGCCGCGGTGCCCCAGGATTGCGACGGCGCGCTGGTCTGCCTGGGCGACATGCCGCGCGTGGCGCCGCGCGATCTCGACCGCCTGATCGCCGCCTTCAATCCCGTCGAGGGACGCGCGATCTGCGTGCCGCTCAGCGGCGGCAAGCGCGGCAATCCCGTGCTGTGGGGCCGGCGCTTTTTCGCCGAGATACAGAACCTGGCCGGCGATGTCGGCGCCAAGCACCTGATCGGCGTCTATCCCGAGGCGGTGGCCGAGGTGGCGGCGCAGGACGATGGCGTGCTGATCGATATCGACACGCCGCAGGCGCTTGCCAGCATCGTCAAGGGCTGAGCGACCGTGCGGTTCGATCCCGACAAGCTGCGATCCGAATTCCCGATCCTGTCCACCCATCCGGGCGGCAGGCCGCTGCACTACCTCGACAACGCGGCGACGGCGCAGCTTCCGCGCGCGGTGCTCGATGCGGTGTCGCGGCACGAGACCGAGAGCCGGGCCAATGTCGCGCGCGGCGTGCACATCCTGGCCGAGCGCGCGAGCATGGCCTACGAGGACGCGCGCGGCGCGATGGCCCGCTACCTGAACGCCGCCTCGCCCGACGAAATCGCATTCACCCAGGGCACAACGGCGGCGATCAACATCGCGGCCCAGGGGCTGGGCGCCGGCTTCAAGCCGGGCGACGAGGTCGTGCTGTCCGAGCTGGAGCACCACAGCAACATCGTCCCGTGGCAGCTCCTGCGCGACCGCACGGGCATCGTGCTGCGCGTATTGCCGGTGACGGATGACGGCCGGATCGACCTGTCGGCGCTCGACCGCGTGCTGACGAAGCGCTGCAAGCTGGTCGCGCTGGCCCATGCCTCCAACGTGACGGGCGCTGTGACCGACGTGGCCCGCGTGGTCGAGGCGGCGCGCGCGGTCGGCGCGCGCGTCCTTCTGGACGGCGCGCAGGCCGTGCCGCACGGGCCGATCGACGTCCAAGCGCTGGGCATCGATCTCTATGCGCTCTCCGGCCACAAGATGTTCGCGCCGAACGGCATCGGCGTGCTGTGGGGCCGGCAGGAGGTGCTGGCCCAGATGCCGCCGGTCTTCGGCGGCGGCGGCATGATCCGGCATGTGACGTTCGACGCGACGACCTATGCCGACCCGCCCAAGCGCTTCGAGCCGGGCACGCCGCCGATCGCCCAGGCGGTCGGCCTGGGCGCCGCCGCGCGCTGGATCGAGGCGCTGGACCGCGAGAGCGTGGTGGCGCACGAGCTGCGCCTGACCGGACGCATGCTGAACGGGCTCGCCGGCATCGCCGGGACGCGGATCATCGGACCCACGGGCCTGCAGGCGCGCCGCGGCGTGGTCTCCTTCGCGCTCGAAGGCGTGCACCCGCACGACCTGTGCCAGTGGGTCAACGACCGCTTCGGCGTGGCGCTGCGCGGCGGGCACCACTGCGCCGAGCCGCTGATGCGGCGCTTCGGCCTGGACGGCACCAGCCGCGCCAGCCTGGCGCCCTACAACACCGACGCCGACATCGACGCCCTGCTCGAAGGCGTCGCCGACGCCAGGCGGCATCTGGCATGAGCGAGGAACTCTACGAGGATGCGATCGTCGCGCTGGCCCGAGCGGCGCATGGCGCCGGCAAACCCGCGGGCGAGGGGAACAGCGCGACCATCGACAACCCGCTCTGCGGCGACCGCGTAACGGTGGAGGTGACGCTCGCGGACGGCCGGATCAAGGCGCTGTCGCACAACGTCAAGGGCTGCCTGCTGTGCAAGGCCTCGGCCTCGATGCTGGGCCTGCACGCGCCGGGCGCCAGCCGCGATGCCATCGCCGCCAACGCCGCGGCGCTCGACGCGATGCTCAAGACGGGCGACGCGCCCGCCTATGGCTCCTGGCCCGAGCTCGCCCTGTTCCTGCCGGTCAGCCGGCACAAGAGCCGTTTCGATTGCGTGCGCCTGCCGCTGCAGGCCGCCGCCAAGGCGCTGGGAGAAACGCCATGACCGTCGCCGTCGAGAAGGCCGCCGAACTGCTCGCGCTGGCGCACGAACGCAAGCAGCGCTTCGAAACCTTCGGGCCGGCCCACGGCATTGCCGACATCGCCGGCGCCTATGCGGTGCAGGACGCGCTGGTCGCGCGGCTGTCGCGCAAGGGGGCCAGGCCCGTCGGCTACAAGGTCGGCCTCACCTCGCCCCGCATGCAGGCGATGTGCGGCATCGACCAGCCGATCGCCGGCGTCGTGCTGTGGGGCCGCGTGCACCGCACGGGCGGCGCGATCGCGCTGTCGCAGTTCGTGCACGCCGGCCTCGAGTTCGAGGTCGGCATCCGCATGGGCGAGGATCTGCCGGCGCGCAACGCCGCCTACACGCGCGCCGACGTGGCGCGCGCGGTCGAGGCCGTGTGCCCCGCCTTCGAGGTGATCGAGGATCGCGGCGCCGACTACAAGAAGCTCGACGTGCGCGAGCTGGTCGCCGAGAACTCGTGGAACGGCGGCATCGTGCTGGGCGCCT
>JADLEG010000265.1 GCA_020846275.1 Alphaproteobacteria bacterium | reverse complement strand
GCCAGTCCGGCGCCTTCGGCAGCCACCTGTTCGTGCTGGCGCGCCAGCGCGGCATCGGCCTCAGCGCCTGGATCACCACCGGCAACGAGGCCGACGTGGACGTGGCCGACGCGATCCACTTCTTCGCGGAAGACCCCGACACCCATGTCATCGCCGCCTATGCCGAGGGGCTGAAGGAGCGCGAACGCCTGTTCGCGGCGCTGGAAGCCGCGCGCCGTGCGCGCAAGCCCATCGTGATGATGAAGGTGGGGCGCAGCGAGATCGGCGCCCAGGCCGCGCGCGCGCACACCGCGTCGCTGGCAGGGTCCGATGCGGTGTGCGATGCGGTGTTCCGCCAGTTCGGCGTGCATCGCGCCCATACCGCCGACGAGATGTTCGACGTGGCCTACGCCGCCCAGCGCCGCCAGTTCCCGACCCGCGGCCGGCTGGGCGTCATGACCATCAGCGGCGGCGCCGGCGTCTTGATGGCCGACGCGGCTTCGGACCACGGGCTGACCCTGCCGCCGATGCCCGAGACGGCGCAGGCCGAGCTGATGAAGATCGTGCCTTTTGCCAACCCGCGCAATCCCGTGGACATCACCGGCCAGGCCTTCAACGACCTGCACGGCATCGTCACCGGCTTTATGAGCCGGATGCTGGCCGAGGGCGGCTACGACGCCATCGCAACGTTCTTCACCTCGTGGGCCAGCTCGCCGAGCATGAGCCCGACTCTGCTGGCCGCCGTGAAGGCCGTGGCGGAGAAATACCCGCAGACGCCGATCGCGCTGTCGATCCTGGCCCCGCCGGCGATCTGGCAGAAATACGAGGCCGAGGGCTTCCTGTGCTTCGAGGATCCCTCGCGCGCCATTGCCGCCATCGCCGCCCTGGTTGAATTTGGAAAAGCGTTCGAACGGGGGCCATCGGCCCCCGTGCCGCCGTTGCCCAAGGGCGTGCTGTCGCCGCCGTCCACTGCCGTCGGCGAGGCGGAGGCGAAGCGCATCCTGGCCAGCGCGGGCATCCCGGTCGTCCGGGACATGGTCGCGCGCTCGGCCGACGAGGCCGTTTCGGCCGCCGACAGGCTCGGCTATCCCGTCGCGCTGAAGGTCAATTCGCCTGATATCCAGCACAAGAGCGAGATCGGCGGCGTGGCGCTGAACCTCGCGGACCGCGCGGCCGTCGCCAAAGCCTATGCCGACCTCCAGGCGCGCGCGAAGCGGCACCGCCCGGATGCGCGGCTCGAGGGCGTGCTGGTCTCGCCGATGGTCCAGGGCGGCGTCGAGTGCATCCTGGGCGTCAACCGCGATCCCGTCTTCGGCCCCGTCGTCGTATTCGGCCTGGGCGGCATCTTCGTCGAGGTGATGAAGGACTCGGTCCTGCGCCTCGCCCCCTTCGGCCACGACGAGGCCCGCGCGATGATCCGCGCGATCAAGGGCTTCCCGCTGCTCGACGGCGCCCGCGGCCGGCCGAAGATGGACCAGGACGCGCTGGCCGACGCGCTCGTGCGCCTGTCCGCCTATGCCGCCGCCAACGCCGATGCGATCGAGTCGATCGACATCAACCCGTTCATCGTGCTGCACAAGGGCGCCATCGCCGTGGATGCGCTGATCGTACCGAGGAAGGGGTAAAGTCACGCAAACTCATTTTTAAGTATACATGGCGCATGGCCTTCAACCCGTTTCCATAGCTTGACGAATGCCGCTAGACTGAAAGCGAATTGCCGAAAGCTACAAGAGTGGTGGGGAACATGCCGCTTCTGCCGACATTTGGAGAGCAATCAATCAACGATTTGCTTCTTCGGTTCAAAAATAGGCAGATCAATCTTGACCCTGGCTTTCAAAGAAACTCCGTATGGACGCCATCAGACAGAAAGCGACTCATCCAATCGATTGTCTCGAACTACCCGCTTCCTAGCGTCTTTCTGTATAAGCGCCACCACAATGGACGCTTAGTTTATGACGTAATTGATGGAAAGCAACGCATAGAAACGATTCTGATGTTTACTGCCACGGGACGATTTCGGCGTCAAAAGTTTGATGCCAAACTTGATTTAGGGGATGGGCTAGAATGGCACGATTGGAGTACCCTTCGCCGAGAACCAGACAAACGTGCCGCATTTGAGGGCTACAAAATACAAACCACAGAGGTGGAAGGAGAGCTAGCAGATATCGTTGATCTCTTTGTCCGAATCAACTCCACCGGTAAGAGATTGACCTCAGGAGAAAAGCGCCACGCGAAATTTTATAGGAGCCCATTCCTCAAACAAGCAGAGCACTTGGTTACCAAGCACCATGCCTACCTCCGCAATCAGCAGATTCTATCGCCGGCGCAGATCGAGCGCATGAAGGGCACTGAGTTATTTGCTGAACTTCTGATGTCAATTCATAACGGAGGCCCAATTAACAAGAAGACCTCTCTCGATCGGGCAATTGGCAATGACGCGGTCAACGGCAATACGCTTGGTCGCTTAGCGCGGGAGTTCACGAAAACGATCCGCTTGCTGCGAAGAATGTTCCCAAAACTACATCAAACGCGACTGCATAACAGCGCCGACTTTTACTCGCTCTTTCTCGTTGTCTGGGAAATGGAGCAGGATGGCTTCATTCTCCGTGACTCACGCCGGAATCGCGCCGCGTTCGAATTGCTCAAAAAACTTTCAAACGGCGTTGACGAACTCCGAGATCAACTACGCAAACTACGCACGGCTCGCCCCTCACAACGATTGTACGCGGACTATCTGCTTACGGTGCAAGGCGATACGGATAGCAGTGCCAACCGTCAACGTCGCCGAGAAATCCTCCGAGGTCTGTTGATTTCACTCTATGACCGACAGGATGAGCGCCGAGCATTTACGGTGGAGCAACGACGGTTAATTTGGAATAGCGAGGACAAGCAAATCTGCGCACGGTGTCACAAGCCGCTCGCTTGGAGCGACTTCTCGGTTGATCATATTGTTGCTTACGCTCGTGGGGGGAAGACTACATTGAAAAACGCCCAACTCATGCATCGACGCTGCAATAGCAGCAAAGGTGCGCGTTAGGATTTGGACCGCGGCGCTAACGGTTGGCTGTGTCGCTTGCGCTTCGAGTCCATCAGCGCCCGCC
Organism: Alphaproteobacteria bacterium; assembly: GCA_020846275.1. Classification (GTDB taxonomy): domain Bacteria; phylum Pseudomonadota; class Alphaproteobacteria; order JAEULC01; family JAEULC01; genus JAEULC01. The sequence continues at coordinate 15,426 of JADLEG010000265.1, read as the reverse complement.
GCACCGCGTCCACCACGATATCCGGCGCCTCCGCCGTGCGCCCCGTCCGTCGCGAAGCCGCCACCAGCCAGTCGTAGTGGTCGGCCGACATCAGCACGAGTTCACGACGCCCGTGCCGGGTGATCTCCACCGGCTCGCGGCGGGCCCGGTGCTGGTACTCGCCTATCTTGCGCTGGAATTGCAGCGCGGTTGCACGGGCCATGGCAGGTTCCTCTCCGTATTGTCCAAATTATACGGATAGTCCGCGTTTTGTCAAAACTTCAGCTTCTTCGGCTGGGCTTGAAGCCCTACAAAATCCCGTGCCGCTTGAACACCGTCGCCAGCTTGTCGCCGCGTTCCAGTTCCTGGCGGACGGTGTTCTCGGCGTCGACCTTGCCCAGCGCTTTTTCGAAGCACTGCTTCGCGATCTTGGCGGGGATGGCGCAGACCCCGTCGACGTCGCCGAAGATCCAGTCGCCCGGGCGGACGATCGCGCCACCGCACTCGATCGGCACGTCGATCTTCATCACCATGCCCCTGCCCTTGCTGTCGAGCGGGCCGATGCCGCCGGCGAAGACCGGGAACTTCATCTCGCGGATCAGCTTGACGTCGCGCACCAGCCCGTCGGTCACGCAGCCCGCCGCCCCGCGCGCCTTCGACGCGGTGGACAGCAACTCGCCCCATGGCGCCACGCGGCCCGTCTGCGGGCAGGCCATCACCGCCACCTCGCCCGGCTTCAGGTCGTCGATCAGCTGGATTTCCAGCTCGTAGGGGTTCGTGCCCTGCTCCACGTAGTGCATCTCCATGTAGAGCGCGGTGCGCGCGGGGCCGCAGATCACCAGGCTTTCGTCGAGCGGCCGGACATGCGCCTTCATCGCGTGCTCGGGATATCCCAGCTGGTCCAGCACGTCGGAAATGACGCCGGTATAGAGGGTCTCGCGCGCGCGCTTGGCGAGGGTTGCGTCGACGGTCATGCGGAATCTCCGTTGCTGCGGCCCGGTATCAGGCCCTTGTTGACGAGGCTTGCCGTGAGGATCACGAGGGCGACGGCGGCGACGAACAGCGTGGAAATGGCGTTGATCTCGGGCGTCACGCCCAGGCGTACCTGGCTGTAGACGCGCATCGGCAGGGTCGTGGCGCCCGGCCCGGTGACGAAGGAGGCGATCACCAGGTCGTCGAGCGACAGGGTGAAGGCGAGCAGCCAGGCCGCGACCATCGACGGCGCGATCATCGGCGCGGTGATCCACAGGAAGGTCTTGAGCGGCGGCGCGCCCAGGTCCATCGCCGCCTCCTCGATCGAGCGGTCGACCGCGACCAGCCGGCTATGTACGACCACGGCGACGAAGGCCGCGGAGAAGCCGGCATGGCCCAGCACCAGCGTGGCGAAGCCGCGGTCGAGGTCGAGCTCGACGAACAGCAGCAGCAACGAAAGACCCAGCACGATTTCCGGCATCACCAGCGGCAGGTAGACCAGGCCGGCGAAGCCCGAGCGGCCGGCGAACCGGCCGGCGCGGGCCAGCACGATCGCGGCCAGGGTCCCGGCCACGAGCGCGAGCGTCGCCGAGACGAAGCCGGCCTTGAGCGTGACCGCGGCGGAATCCAGCATCTGCCGGTTGTCCCACAGCGCGCGGTACCAGCGCAGCGACCAGCCCGACCACACCGATACCAGCCGCCCGTCGTTGAACGAGTAGACCACCAGCGCCACGATCGGCAGGTAGAGCAGCGCGAAGCCCGCGAGGAGCAGCAGCGTCGGCAGGATCCCCGCGCGGCGCATCACGCACGCCCCTCGCCGCGCAGGAACAGGCGGCGTTCCAGCACGACGACCGGGCTGACCAGCAGCAGGACCAGCAGCACGGTCGCGGCGCTCGCCAGCGGCCAGTCGCGGTTGGTGAAGAACTCGGTCCACAGCGTCTTGCCGATCATCAGCGTGTCCGATCCGCCCATCAGGTCGGGCACCACGAACTCGCCCACAGCCGGGATGAAGACCAGCAGCCCCGCCGCGAGGATGCCCGGCAGGGCGAGCGGCAGCGTGATCCGGAAGAAGCTCTTGAGCGGCCGGCAGCCGAGATCGGCCGCCGCTTCGCCCAGCGCCGGATCGATCCGCACCAGGCTGGCATAGACCGGCAGCAGCGCGAAGGGCAGGTAGGAATAGACCAGCCCCGACACGATGCCGATATCGGTATTGAGGATCGCGAGCGGCGCGTCGATGATGCCCAGCCATTGCAGGATCCGGTTGAGCGGACCGTCCGCGCCCAGGATGCCGATCCAGGCATAGACCCGGATCAGGCTGGAGGTCCAGAAGGGCAGGATCGCGAGCACCAGCAGGGCCGGCCGCCAGCGCGCCGGCGCGCGGGTCATGGCGTGGGCCAGCGGCACGGCGATCGCCAGCGCGACCGCGGTGGCGATGGCCGCCAGGCGCAGGCTGCCGAGATAGGCTTCGAGATAGAGCGCATCGCCGAACAGCAGCGCGTAGTTGCCCCAATTCACCCGCAGGGCGGGCGGCATCGCGCCTTCGCCCCATTCCAGCAGCGCAGTGAACGGCGGCCGGCCGATCACCACCTCGGCCAGGCTGATCTTGGCCACCACCAGGAACGGCGCCAGCACCAGCGCCGCCAGCCACGCGAAGGCCAGCAGGATCGTGACCGTCCGCGCGCGCCCCGTCATGACGTCAGCAGCACGGCGTCGTCGGCCGCGAAGCCAATCCGCACCGCCGCGCCGGCCCGCGGCGCATCGCCGCCGGCCCGCGCGCGGTTCGGCAGGGACAGGGTCAGCGCATGGCCGGTGGCGAGGCGCGCGCGGCACAGCGTCGCCTCGCCGCGGAAGGCCACTTCCTCGACGGTCGCGGCGAAGCCGTTGTCGCAGCCCGCATCGCCGAGGCGCAGCTTCTCCGGGCGCACCGCGACGCAGGCCGCCGTGCCGGCGGAAAGCGTGCCGGCATGCCGAACGGCCACTGCACAGCCGGCGGCGGGCGATTGCACGCGCACCAGGCCATTGTCCTGTCCGGCAACAGTCCCCTCGAACAGGTTGGCGGTGCCGATGAAGCCGGCGACGAAGCGCGAGGCCGGGTGCTCGTAGACGTCGCGCGGCGCGCCGACCTGGGCCACCCGGCCGCGGTCCATCACCGCCATGCGCTGGGCCAGGGTCATCGCCTCCTCCTGGTCGTGGGTGACGATGACGAAGGTCAGGCTCAGCCGACGATGGATCGCCAGCAACTCGAACTGCGTCTCCTCGCGCAGTTTGCGGTCGAGCGCGGCGAGCGGCTCGTCCAGCAGCACCAGCTTCGGCCGCTTCGCCAGGGCGCGCGCGAGGGCAACCCGTTGTCGCTGGCCGCCCGAGAGCTGGTGGGGCTTGCGCGCCTCCAGCCCCTCCAGCCGCACCAGCTTCAGGACCTCGGCGACGCGCGCGCCGATCTCGCCGGCGGGCAGCCGGTCCTGCTTCAGTCCGAAGGCGATGTTGCCCGCCACGGTCATGTGCGGGAACAGCGCGTAGGACTGGAACATCATGTTGACCGGCCGGCGATAGGGCGGCAGCGGCGCGATGTCCTGGCCATCGAGCCGGATGGCGCCCGCGTCCGGCTGCTCGAACCCAGCGACCAGGCGCAGCAGGGTCGTCTTGCCGCAGCCCGAGGGCCCCAGCAGCGCGAAGATCTCGCCGCGCTCGATGTCGAGCGACACGCCGTCGACCGCGGTGACGCCGCCGAAGGATTTCGCGACGTTCCGAAGGGAGAGGAAGGTCACGACCTGGCAGTGCCGCCGCCTCGCCCTTCGAGACGGCCCCTGCGGGGCCTCCTCAGGGTGAGGCGGCTAGACCAAGCCCAATCCGATTTCCTCATCCTGAGGAGGGCCGAAGGCCCGTCTCGAAGGACGAGGAAATCCGCCACGCCGATGCCCCTACTTCCCCCGCTTCACCTTGGTCCAACTCCGCGTCAGCGCGCGCTGGCTGGCCTGGTCGTAGGGCGTCACGGTGAACAGGGTCTTGACCACCTCGGGCGGCGGATAGACGCCCTTGTCGGCCTTGACCTCCTTGTCGACGAACCGGTCCGCGTCCTTGTTGGCGTTGGGATAGAACACGGCGTTGGACGCCCGCGCGATCACCTCGGGCCGCAGCATGTAGTTGATGAAGGCGTGCGCGTTGTCCTTGTTCGGCGCGTCCTTGGGGATGGCCAGGTTGTCGAACCACATCAGCGCGCCCTCCTTCGGCACGCTGTAGACGATCTCGACGCCCTTCTTGGCGTCCTTGGCGCGCTGGCGCGCCTGCACGATATCGCCGGAAAAGCCGAAGGCGATGCAGATCGCGCCATTGGCCAGATCCTCGATGTACTGGCTCGAGTGGAACTTGCGGATATAGGGCCGCACCTTCAACAGCGCGGCTTCGGCCCTGGCGATGCTTTCGGCGTCCTTGGCGTCGGGATTGAGGCCCAGGTAGCGCAACGCCGCCGGGATCAGCTCGTCGGCCGCGTCCAGCACCATGATGCCGCAATCCTTGAACTTCGCGGCCACCGCCGGATCGAACAGCAGCGCCAGGGAGTCGACCGGCGCGTTGGGCATGCGCTCGGCCACCTTTTTTGCGTTGTAGCCAATGCCGCTGGTGCCCCACATGTACACCACGCCATGCGCGTTGCCGGGGTCGTAGGCCGCCATGCGCTGCATGATCGCGGGATCGAGGTTCTTCAGGTTCGGCAGCTTCGACTTGTCGAGCGGCGCGATGACGCCCGCCTTGATCTCGCGCGCCAGGAAGTTCGACGTGGGCACCACCACGTCGTAGCCGGTCTTGCCGGCCATCAGCTTGGTCTCGAGCAGGTCGTTGGAATCGTAGGTGTCGTAGATCACCTGGATCCCGGTCTCCTTGGTGAAGTCCTCCAGGATCTTGAAGTCGATATAGTCCGACCAGTTGTAGACGTAGACTTCCTTCTTCGACTGCGCCTCGGCCACGCCGGTCAGCAGCGAGAGTGCCAGCGCCGCGGCGCCGATTGATTTCACGATTTGTCGCATCGCATTCCCCGCTCTACGGCCCTTGCCCGTCATGGCCCGGGCCAGACGACGAAAAACAGGACCGCAACCCCAGCGCATTCAGCCAACCGACCCCGGGCTTGTCAACGGAGGCGCCTCGCGCCGAATTCTCCGATCGGGGCGATCCGCCGCACGCCGCCTTTCGATGCCGCTACCCCACCATGTCCAGCAGCCGGTACCACCGCGTGATCAAATAGAGCGCCGGCGCGCGCAGGAAGTGGCCGGGGAAGGGGCGCAGGCCCTTGACGATCGGCAGCGGCAATTCTTCCGGCCGGGCGCCGAGCAGGCGGTCCGCAAGGACCTTGCCGATGTTGGTCGCCATCGCCACGCCCCGTCCCTGGTAGCCGAGGCCGGCGATCAGGCCCGGGCCCAGCTCGGCCAAATGCGGCAGGTGGTCCACGGTGAAGGCCACGCGGCCGGACCAGTGGTTGCCCCACTCCGCCTCCGCGAGCTGGGGATAGAGATCGCGCGCGGCGCGGCGCAGGCGTTCGAACAGCGCCGGCGCCGGCTCGTCCGCCGCCGTGCCGCGGCCGCCGATGATGAAGCGCCCGTCGCGGTCCAGCCGGTAATAGAGCAGCACGCGGCGCGAGTCCGACGCCGCCTGGCGGCCGGGCAGGATCGCGGCGCGCAGCCGTTCGGGCAGCGGGCGGGTCGCGGCCTGGTACGAGTTGGTCGAGATCACCTCGCGCTCCAGCCCGGGAAACAGGCGGTCGGTATAGCCGTTGGTGCAGAGCAGGACGGTGCCGGCCAATACCGAGCCGCCCGGCGTCTCGATGCGCCATTCGCGCTCCTCGCGCCGGACGGTCTGGGCCGGGGTGCCGCCGTGGATCACCGCCCCCTTGGCGACGGCCGCGGCGGCCAGGCCGCGGGCGAAGGCCAGCGGCTGGATGTTGCCAGCCCGGCGGTCGATCCAGCCCCCGCAATAGGCCTCGCTGCCCAGCATCTCGGCCATGGTCGAGCGGTCGAGCACCGCCACGTCGGCGCCGCGCCGCGCCCATTGCGCCGCGCGGCGCTCGACCGACACGCGCGCCGCCGGGGAATGGGCGGGCTGCAGCCAGCCGGTGCGCACGGGATCGCAGGCGATGTTATGTCGTTCGATCAGATCGAAGACGAGGTCGGCCGCCCGGCCGGCGAAATCCACCAGGCGCGGCCCCTGCTCGGGCCCGAACCGCGCCTCCAGCTCGTCGGGGTCGTATTTCAGCCCGGGGATGACCTGCCCGCCATTGCGCCCCGAGGCACCCCAGCCGGGCTCGCCCGCGTCCAGGACGGCCACCGTGGTGCCCCGCTCGGCCAGGTGCAGCGCCGCCGTGAGGCCCGTGTAGCCCGCGCCTACGACCGCCACGTCGACCTTCAGCGTACCGGCGAGCGGCGGCGCCGCCGGGCCGGGCGGCGCCGTTGCCGCCCATAGGGACGGCGGCAGCGGCAGCGCGACCGGGCCGGGCAATGTTATAGCCCCACCGTTAGAGGCCGAGCGCCTCTTCGGCCGGCTGGTACTTCATCTTCAGCGCCTCGGCGACGGCCTGGTAGGTGATCCGGCCGGTGTGCACGTTGAGGCCGCGGCGCAGGTGGACATCGTCGGCCAGCGCCTTGCGGTAGCCCTTGTTCGCCAGCGCCAGCACGAACGGCAAGGTGGCGTTGTTGAGCGCGAAGGCCGAGGTGCGGGCGACGCCGCCCGGCATGTTGGCGACGCAGTAATGCACCACCCCGTCGACCACGTAGGTCGGCTTGTCGTGCGTGGTGGCGTGGCTGGTCTCGAAGCAGCCGCCCTGGTCGATCGCGACGTCCACCAGCACCGAGCCGGGGCGCATGTGCTTGAGCATCCCGCGGGTGACCAAACGCGGCGCGGCGGCGCCGGGCACCAGCACGGCGCCGATCACCAGGTCGGATGCCACCACCAGCTCCTCGATCGCGTCGACCGTGGAATAGCGCGTGTTGATCTTGGCGCCGAACTGCAGGTCCAGCTCGTAGAGCCGGTGCAGCGACTTGTCGACCACCGTGACCGAGGCTTCCAGGCCCATGGCCATGCGCGCGGCATTGGTGCCCACGACGCCGCCGCCCAGGATCGTAACCCGCGCCGCCGGCACGCCGGGCACGCCGCCCAAAAGCACGCCCGAGCCGCCCTGGGCCTTTTCCAGGCAATGCGCGCCGACCTGCACCGCCATGCGGCCGGCGACCTCGCTCATCGGCGCCAGCAGCGGCAGGCCGCCGCGCACGTCGGTCACGGTCTCGTAGGCGATGGCGATGCTGCCCGACTTGGCCAGGCCCTGCGCCTGCGCCTTGTCGGCGGCGAGGTGCAGGTAGGTGAACAGCACCTGGCCCTTGCGCAGCATCTTGCACTCCTGCGGCTGCGGCTCCTTCACCTTGACGATCATGTCCGCCTTGGCGAACACCTCGGCGGCGTTGGCGGCGACCTGGGCGCCGGCCTTCTTGTAGGCCGCATCGTCGATGCCGATGCCGGCGCCGGCATTGCGCTCGATCAGGACCTTGTGGCCGTGATGCACCAACTCGCGCACGCTGGCCGGCACCAGGCCGACGCGGTTCTCCTGTTTCTTGATTTCCTTCGGAACGCCGATCAGCATGGGACCCCCGGAATGTAGGATTTTGGCGGCGCGGAAGATGGACCGCCGCCCGGCCCTGGTCAATTACGCCGGTGTCGCATCCAGCGGATAGATCGGCCGGCGCAGCTTCTTGAACGCCAGGATCGCGTAGTCGGATGTCGTGACGCCCTGCCCGGCCAGGTCGACCACCGCCTTGGCGATCGGCTTGTACCCGGCGCGCCAATGGACGCGGCTTTTCAGCAGCACGAAGCGCTTCTCGGTCGGCTCGATGCCGACGCTGCGCAGGCAGCCCAGGTCCCACGGCTCGTGGTTGCGCTCCGTGACGACGATCTCCATCGTGCCGGTGTCCAATACGGCGGTGCGGCCCATGCCGACGCGCACGCCCGTATACATCGGGCCGCGGATCGTGAACTCGCCGTCGGTGATCGCGCGCACCACGCCCTCGACCGCGAGCGGCTTTCCCCTGACGCCGATCGACGGCATGTCGCGCTTGCCGCCCAGCGACACGCTGGCGCGGCGTCCCACGCCGGCCGCGATCAGCTCGGCGACCGCCTGGGGATCGGCGACCGAGAAGGCCGCCACGTCCGCGAGCCCGCTGCGCAGCACGGCGCCGATCACCGTCATGTCGTCCTGGGTGCCGCCCGAGCCGCAATTGTCGCAGTGGTCCAGCAGGATCACCGGGCCCTTGCCGGGCTTCTCCGCCGCGGCCCGAGCGCGCGCCAGCGCCTGGGCGAGCGGCTCGCCGCGATAGACGAACGCCTCGCGCCGCTCCCAGGCCATGTCGAGCAGCCGGTCGCGCGTCGCCTCGGCGGCGGCGGGATCGCCGTCGGCGACCGCGACGGCGCTCAAGCCCGCGTCATGGATGTCGGCATGCGGAAAACCGGCGAAGACGGTCGCGGCCAGCACCTTGCCCGTTTCCAGCCGCCGTGCCTCGGCAATCAGGCTGCGCATCGGCTCGTCGTCGGTCGCCTGGCGCATGATGTGCGGGATCATCGGCCGGTTGCCCCAGCGCATCACCGGCCTGCACTTGCCCGCCAGCATGTCCAGCACGATGCGCCCGGCCTGCTCGCCGGTCTCGCGCATGTCGACATGGGGATAGGTCTTGTAGCCGACGATCGCCGTGCTGTTGGCGACCATCTGCTCGGTCAGGTTGGTGTGCAAGTCGAGCGCGACGGCGATCGGTATGCCCGGCCTGAGTTCACGGATGCGGCGCAGCAGCTCGCCTTCGCCGTCGTCGTGTCGTTCGCCGACCATCGCGCCGTGCAGGTCCAGCAGCACCGCCTCGCAGCCGCGGTCGACCGCCTCGAGGATCGCGTTGGCCAGCGTCTCGAAGGCGGTCGCATCCACCGGCCCGCTGGGCCAGGCCTCGGCCGCCACCGGCACCGAGACCTGGGCGCCCAACGCCTCGGCCTGGGCGATGTAGCCGCCGAGCGGCGTGTTGGTGCCGCGATAGGCGTCGCGCGCCGCGTTGGCGAAGCTGGGATTGAAGCGTTCCAGCGGCGTCGGCACGGGCGAGAACGTGTTCGTCTCGTGCTTGAACATGGCCGCGACCAGGCGCAAGGCGAGCTTCCTTCCTAGGTCAGCGGCCGCGCCTTCATCGACGCCGGCGGGGCCAGTCCCATGGCGTTCAGCACCGTCGGCGCCACCGAGGTCTGCGACACCTCGTCCGGGACGATGCCGCCCTTCACCCCCGCCCCGACATGGTAGAACGGCACCAGGCAATGGATGTCCACCGAGCCGCCGTGGTTGCCGTGCTCGTCCATCCCGTGGTCGGCGGTCACCATCACGTCGTAGCCCGCCTCGCGCCACCGCGGCAGGTGGGCGGCCAGTTGGTTGTCGATCTGCAAGGCGACCGTCTCGTACTGCTTCGACCGGCCGCCGAAGCGATGGCCGGTCGTGTCCGCGCCCATCGGGTGGACCAGCAGGAAGTCCGGCCGGAACCGGTCGGCAAGCAGCGCGGCGCGGTGGAACAGCTCGGAATCGGGAAAGTCGGAATGCTGGTAGAAGCGCCCGTGCTGGATGATCTGGCCGGGGTCGTCGATCTCGATGTCGTGCAGCGCCTTGAACGGCGCGCGGTTATAGAGCTCGGAGAACCAGTAATACGCGGCGGCCCCCGTCTTGCGGCCGGCCGCGCGGGCGACCGAAAAGACGCTTGGCTGGCTGGACAGCCGGACCGTGTCGTTGCTGGTGATGCCGTGCTCGTGCGGGGCGACGCCGGTGTGGACCGTCTCGTAGAGCGGCCGCGACAGGCTTGGCAGCTCGGTGCGCATGCGCCAGCGCCGGGCCACGCCGGCGGCGGCAAGCCCCTCCATGTAACCCAGCCGCTGGATCGCGGTCTCGTAGCCCAGGCCGTCGATCAGGACCAGAACAACCGGACGCGTCATGGCCGTGCACCTGCGAACGCCGTTCGCGCGACCGCGGCCATCGCGTCCCCTGATGGGCGGCGATCGCGCGCGAGCGCAGCTTCGCTGGCCAGACTATACGGGCGACACAAATGAGTAAACGCGCGCGGATTCCCGCGCGCCGCGGCCGGTCAGGCGAGCTGATCGACCAGCGAGCCTTGCCCCAACCCGCTTGCGCGGGCGGAGTCCGATTCCTTGGCGGGGAAGGTAAACAGCACCTTCCCGGTCAGGCGGTCGAGGACTTCGACGAAGACCTCCTCGCGCTCGACGTCGTAGTTCAGGCGCGCGCGCGGCAGCACTTCCTTCTGCCCGCTCCGGGTCGGAACGGGCGGGGGAGTCGGGTTCTCCTCGCGGGCGACAACGGCCTTGTCGGCGCTGTCCGGCGCGGGCGGCGGGGTTGTGGTCTCGGCCGGCGGCGGGGGTGGCGTAGCGTCGGGCGCCTGGGCGCTTACCGCTGCGTTCGTTCCGCCAATGCCCGCCGGTCCCAAGTTACTTTGGACCTGCATCACACGGGCCTCGCGTTCGTCGTTCTGACGAATCTCCTAAAATTGCTCCGCACCCTTTGCGGAAGCACTACCTTATATCTTCCTGTTACAAACAACAGTCAAGCGAATATTGTAGTATTGGTGAATTATTGGTAAAAATGACCCGTTTCATTTAGAGAATTACTTTAGGCGAATTTAGCACGTATTGCGCGCATCAGGAAACGGCGAGCGCCCCCAAGATGTCGTTGCGGTCGGCCCGCACGGCCACAAAATTCGGCCCGATGAAATCCTCGTGTTCGAGGCGATATTGGCGAAAATCCACGCGATCGGGGTAGAGCTTGCCGACCCGGTAGCCGAGGTCCTCCAGCGCCTCGTGATAGTCGCGCAGCAGGAACTTGGTCAGGATGTTGGCGCGGCCATATTCGAACTGGATCACGTCGATGCGCCGCTCGCTCAACGCCGGCGCCAGCCCCATCAGGACCAGGTGCTCGCCGCCCTCGACGTCGATCTTCAACAGGTCGATACGCTCGATCCCCGCCGCCTTCATGTAATCGTCGCCGGTGCGCACCGGGCAGGCCATGGTCGTGCGCTGGCCTTCGTGCAGCGCCACCAGGCTCGACAGCGTGCTGTCGTCCGCCATGACGTGGATGTCGATCGTGCCATCCTTGTCCGCCAGGCCGAAGGCGTTGGCGACGATGCGCGGCCCCAGCGCGCCGACGCGCGCCGCGAGCTGGGCATGGGTCAGCGGCACGACCTCGAAGGCGTGGATGGTGGACCGGGGCAGCAGCCCCGCCGCCAGGATCGACCAGTCGCCGACATTGGCGCCGACGTCGAACACGACTTGCGGCTGGAACGGCGCGAGGCGTTGCAACAGCCAGGCCTCGCCGTTGCGCCGCATGTCGTAGTTGCAGTTCTCGTAGGCGCGCAGGAACAGGCGGCAGAATTCCGCGAAGGCGCGCACGTCGGGACGGTTGCGCTGCTCGCCCAGCGTCTCCACCAGCCGCAGTACGTCCTTGCCGTTGGCGATCGACGCCCCCTCGCCCAGCGTGGCGCGGGCGAGGCTGGCCAGGGTTTCGGCGATCGCCGACACCAGGGCGCGCCTTAAGCCAGGGCGGGCGCGCGCACCCGGTCCAGCAGGGCCTCCAGCTCGTCGATGCCGGCGATCACGTGGTCGGCGTCGGCCGACAAATGCTCGTGCCCGGCGACCCCGCTCAGGACGGCCACCGCCAGCCCGGCGCCGGCCGCCTTGGCCATGGCGAGGTCGTGCAGGCTGTCGCCCACCACCACGACTTCCCTGGGCTTCAACCCGGTCGCGCGGCAGAACCCCTGCACCATGCCCGGTCCCGGCTTCTCGCCGTGCCCGCCGTCGAAGCCGGTGACGAAGTCCAGCAGGTGCTCGACCTTGAGGTTGGCGAAGGTCATGCGGGCCGAGAGGGTGGTATCCATGGTGGCGACGCCCAGCAACATGCCGCGCCCGCGCAGTCGTTCGAAGAACGGGCCCAGGGCCACCAGCGGCGTCGCGCTGCCGACAGCGTGGGTGCGGAACTCGGCGCCGATGCGCTCTATCGCGCCCTCCATGCCGTCGAGCCCGGCCGCGCGCGCCCACAGCGCCGCGATCTCGCCCAGCGAACCACGCGCCAGCAGCGATTCGGGATCCAGGGTGCGGGCGTCGTAGTCGTAGCCGATCATGCCCACCAGGCGGCGCACCAGCGCGGCGCGCTCGTGCTCGCCGGAATCCGGCAAGGCCAGCACGGCCATGGCCGCGGCCGTGTTCACCGTCGCCGGCACCCAGGTGCCGTGGAAGTCGATCAGCGTCCCGTCCTTGTCGAACAGCACGCCGCGCCAGCCGTTCATCATCCCCGCTCCGACCCCGTCAGCGCCCGAGCGCCGAGTATAGCGCAAGCAGCGCGCCGGCCAGCAGCATCCCGAACGTCAGGGTGAAGCCCAGCGCCCGGCCGATCGACGGCCCGTCGTCGCGCGCCAGGCCCCAGGCATGGGCAAGCCGCCCGACGACCAGCGCCGCCCCCAGCGCATGGAGCACCCAGGACGCGTAGCCGGCTCGCTCGATCAGGAACAGCAGGATCAGGCCGATCGGCGTGTATTCGACGAAGTTGGCGTGCACGCGGATGGCGCGGGCCAGGACCGGCTGGCCCCCGTCGCCCAGCCCGACCAGGTAGCGCCAGCGCAGCCGGATCACGTGGATCGACAGAACCAGCAGCAGCAGCGTCGCCAGCCCGGCATAGAGGAGGGTAATCTGACTCGCCATGGTCGGTGGATCCCCTGGACGTGCCGCGACAGTTTGATCGCCCCGCGAACCGCTGTCGATGCAGCCCGGCGTTGTCGCCCCGCGAGCCGCCGGATATATCATCGCCGGACGCCGCGCCGAGGCCACGATGGGTCGGGACCGGCGCGGGCGGCCAGGGTCGGCGATCGAGGATCGCCGCTGCGCTCAGGAGTAGATCAGGCGAATGGCTGCCGAGGAAACCTACGACTACATCATCGTCGGCGCCGGCTCGGCGGGGTGCGTGCTGGCAAATCGCCTGTCCGCCGAAACCGATCGCAAGGTACTGGTGCTGGAAGCGGGGCCGGAGGACAACTCCTGGCGCATCCACATGCCGGCGGCGCTGGTGCATAATCTCATCGACGACCGCTTCAACTGGTTCTACCAAACCGAGCCGCAGCCCCACATGGACGGGCGGGTCATGTACTGGCCGCGCGGCCGGGTGATCGGCGGTTCGTCCTCGCTCAACGCCATGGTTTATGTGCGCGGCAACGCGCTGGACTACGAACGCTGGGCCGCCGGGGGCGCGCAGGGTTGGTCCTATGGCGAGGTGCTGCCCTATTTCCGCCGCGCCGAGACGCGCGCCAAGGGCGGGGATGCGTATCGCGGCGGCGACGGGCCGCTGCGGGTGTCGACCGGGCCGATGCGCAACCCGCTGTTCCGCGCCTTCATCGCGGCGGGAAAGCAGGCCGGCTACCCCTATGCCGACGACATGAACGGCTTCCAGCAGGAAGGCTTCGGCCCGATGGACATGACGATCCATCAGGGTCGGCGCTGGAGCGCCGCGATGGCCTACCTGCACCCCGCGCGCGCACGGGCGAACCTGACGGTGAAGACCCGCGCGCTCACCACGCGCGTGCTGGTCGAACGCGGCCGCGCCGTCGGCGTGGCGTATCGCCAGGACGGCCGGCCGGCCGTCGCGCGCGCCGTGCGCGAGGTGATCCTGGCGGGCGGCGCGATCAACTCGCCGCAGCTCCTGCTGCTGTCGGGCATCGGCGATGCGGACCACCTGCGCGAGGTCGGCGTCGCGCCGGTGCATCAGCTCCCCGGCGTGGGCCGGAACCTGCAGGACCACCTGGAGCTCTGGATCCAGCACGAATGTACCCAGCCGATCACGCTGCACAGCGTCAACAACCCGCTGGTGCGCGCCAAGGTCGGCATCGAGTGGTTCCTGTTCAAATCAGGGCTCGGCACCTCCGCGCATCTGGAATCGGGCGCCTTCATCCGCAGCGAGGCGGGCGTCAAGCACCCGGACATCCAGTATCATTTCCTGCCCTCGGTCGTGAACGACCATGGCCGCGTGCCCAGCACCTGCCATTCCTTCCAGGCCCATGTCGGGTCGATGCGCGCCACCAGCACCGGCGCGATCCGCCTGCGGTCGAGCGATCCGGCCGTCCACCCGCTGATCGATCCCAACTACCTGGCGAACGAGCGCGACCGCTGGGAAATGCGCGCCTGCGTGAAGCTGACGCGCGAGATCTTCAGCCAGAAGGCGTTCGATCCCTATCGCGGGCGCGAGCTGCTGCCCGGCTCCGATGTCAGGACCGACGCCGAGATCGACGCCTATGTCCGCGCCCGCGCCGACAGCGCCTATCATCCCTGCGGCGCGTGCAAGATGGGCACGGACGAGATGGCCGTGGTCGACCCGCAGTGCCGGGTGCGCGGCCTCGAGGGCCTGCGCGTGGTCGACGCCTCGATCATGCCCAGTATCGTCAGCGGCAATCTCAACGCGCCCACGATCATGATCGCCGAGAAGGCCGCCGACATGATCCTGGGCCGCGCGCCGCTTCCGCCCAGCAACGCGCCGTTCTTCGTCCACCCGGCATGGGAGTCCAAGCAGCGTTAGGTTACTTCGTTGTTTAAATTGACTTTTTGTCCGTCTAGGTAGAATATACCTGCTGAGGTACCTTATGGCCCTGAGCATCAAAAATCCCGAGACGGAGAAGCTGGCGCGGCAACTGGCGCGGCGGACCGGCGAAAGCATCACGGCCGCCGTGACGACGGCCCTGCGCGACCGGCTGAAGCGGGTCGAGGGCGGGAAGGCGGCCTCGGTCGCCGAGAGGCTGCTGGCGGTTGGCGAGCGTCTGTCCGCGCTCCCCCTGCTCGACACGCGCACGCCGGACGAGATTCTCGAGGATGCGTTCGACATGCCGCCCGATGGTCATCGATAGCTCAGCCCTCCTGGCTGTCTTTTTGAAAGAGCCGGAGGCACACCAATTCGCCGCTGCGGTCGCGGCCACCGACACGCGCTTGCTGCCGTGCACGGCTGCGCTGGAAGTTGCGATGGTCGTCGGAGCAAGACATGGCGATGCAGGTCTGCGCGAGGTCGACCTATCGATTCTCGATAACAGGCTCGAAATCGTCCCCTTCACCGCCGACCACTACCGGATCGCAAGGGACGCCTGGCTGCGCTACGGCAAGGGTCGCCATCCCGCGCGGCTCAACTTCGGCGACTGCTGCGCCTACGCCACGGCGATGCTCGCGGGCGAGCCCCTGCTGTTCAAGGGTGCGGATTTCGCGCAGACTGACGTCGAACCCGCGATCTGAGGAAACCCATGGCCACCGACCTTTCCAGCGTCAAGGCGCTCACCTTCGACGTGTTCGGCACGGTGGTGGACTGGCGCACCAGCATCATCCGCGACCTGGAGGCGTTCGGGCGCAAGAAGGGCATCGCGGGCGACTGGGTCAACCTGACCGACGACTGGCGCGGCG
>JADLEG010000264.1 GCA_020846275.1 Alphaproteobacteria bacterium | reverse complement strand
GCCAAGGACTTCGAACGAACCATCGCCAGCGCAGAGGCCTGGTTCCTGATCGCAAGCGTCCAACTCCTCATCCGACGCCTCTCAAGGCCCTGAATACAGAAAAATCATTTTGAGTCAGACTCTGAGGCTGAGCGCGGGATGGCACAGCAACTCCATCTCCGTGATCACCGATGCAAAATATTCGCCGTCGGGAAGGGGATCAGCTAAGCGATTTTCGAGAAGGTAAATGACGACATTGGTATCGAGAACCCACCTTACCGCCATTCGGCGCGGCATCGCTTCTGATAGGCCAGCCCGTCTCCGGCCAGCTTCACATGACCGCGGTGCTTTTCAAGCACGGCCGCGCGGGTGCCGCGCCGCGCCAGCGTCTTTCGTCGCGCGAGCAAACGCTGGATACGGCGCCATTCGGCATAGGGCACCTGGATGGCGACGGGCCGATTCGCCTTGTCCATCAGTATTCTCTTGGTGGTCCTGCCAGCTGCCATGGCGCAAACTCCTCAAACGAGCGTGCAGAGTAGCATCGGCCAGAGCATTCCTCAACGAAGCGCCAAATAGGCTGCTCCTGCAGCGGTTTCCCATGGCACGCTAGGCGCCCTTTTCGAATCATGCTACCCAAGGCCATGACGACCATCCGCAATGCCGAGGCCCGCGACGCCGAGCATATCGCCCGGGTGCATGTTGCCACCTGGCGCAGCACCTATCCGGGGCTGGTGCCGGATTCGATCCTGATCGGCATGTCCGAGCGGCGCCACACCGAGATGTGGCGGCGGTCGGTCGCCGAGCCGCGCGGCGACATGGTGATGGTGGCGGACCACCCGCGCGACGGCGTGGTGGGCTTCGCGAGCTGCGGCGCGCTGCGCGGCAGCAACCTACCCTTCGCCGGCGAGGTCTACACGCTCTATGTCCAGCAGGACCACCAGGGCAACGGCGTGGGCCGGCGGCTGCTGGCGCGCTGCTTCGGTGCGCTGCTGGAGCGCGGCTATCCGACCGCCGCCGTGTGGGTGCTGGCGACCAACCCCTCGCGCTACTTCTATCGCGCGATGGGCGGCGAACTGGTGGCCGACCGCACCGAGGCGCTGTGGGGCGTGCTGATGGACGAAAGCGCCTATGGCTGGCACGACCTGCGCGCGGCGCTGACCTCGCCGCGCATGGCGGTGGCGCCGCCGCCGTCCGCCGACGACCATTCCTGAACGCACACCTGCCGGCTTGAAGGGCGCATGACCGACCGCATTCTGATCCTCGATTTCGGCTCGCAAGTGACCCAGCTGATCGCGCGCCGCCTGCGCGAAGCGGGCGTCTATTGCGAGATCCATCCGTTCAACCGCATGGACGACAAGGCGATCCGCGCTTTCGCGCCCAAGGCGGTGATCCTGTCCGGCGGGCCGGCATCGGTGACCGAGGTCGACACGCCGCGCGCGCCCGATCTGGTGTTCAAGTTGGACGTGCCGGTGCTGGGCATCTGCTACGGCCAGCAGGCGATGTGCGCGCAGCTCGGCGGCACGGTCGAGGGCAGCGACCATCGCGAGTTCGGCCGCGCCGATGTCGAGGTGAAGGCGCCGAGCGCCCTGTTCGACGGGGTGTGGAAGCCGGGCGGCCAGTACCAGGTCTGGATGAGCCACGGCGACCGCGTGACCAAACTGCCGCCGGGCTTCCGCGTCATCGCCACCAGCCCCGGCGCGCCCTACGCGATCCTCGCCGACGAGGACCGCCATTTCTACGGCGTGATGTTCCACCCCGAGGTCGTGCACACCCCGGACGGCGGGCGGCTGTTGCAGAACTTCGCGCTGCGCATCGCCGGCTGCCGCGGCGACTGGACCATGAAAGCCTTCCGCGAGCACGCGATCCAGGCGATCCGCGCGCAGGTCGGCCGGGGCAAGGTGATCTGCGGCCTGTCGGGCGGCGTCGACTCCTCGGTGGCGGCAGTCCTGCTGCACGAGGCGATCGGCGACCAGCTGACCTGCATCTTCGTCGACCACGGCCTGCTGCGGCAGGGCGAGGCGGAGGAGGTGGTGGGCCTGTTCCGCGGCCACTACAACATTCCGCTGCTGCATCGCGATGCCGCCGACCTGTTCCTTCAGCGCCTGGCCGGCGTCCACGACCCGGAGCGCAAGCGCAAGATCATCGGCGCCACTTTCATCGACGTGTTCGACGAGGAGGCGCACAAGGTCGGCGGCGCCGAGTTCCTGGCTCAGGGCACGCTCTATCCCGACGTGATCGAGTCGGTGTCGTTCTCCGGTGGCCCCAGCGTCACGATCAAGTCGCACCACAATGTCGGCGGCCTGCCCGAGCGCATGAAGCTGAAGCTGGTCGAGCCGCTGCGCGAATTGTTCAAGGACGAGGTGCGCGCGCTGGGCCGCGAACTGGGCATGCCCGACAGCCTGGTCGGCCGGCACCCCTTCCCGGGGCCGGGCCTGGCGATCCGCGTGCCCGGCCCGATCTCGCGCGACAAGCTGGATATCCTCCGCCGGGCCGACGCCATCTATATCGACGAGATTCGCAAGGCCGGGCTCTATGACAAGATCTGGCAGGCCTTCGCCGTGCTGCTGCCCGTACGCACCGTGGGGGTGATGGGCGACGGGCGCACCTACGACCATGTCTGCGCGCTGCGCGCCGTCACCTCGACCGACGGCATGACCGCCGACTGGTACCAGTTCGATCACGACTTCCTGGCGCGCGTCGCCACGCGCATCATCAACCAGGTCCGCGGCATCAACCGCGTGGTCTACGACGTAACCTCGAAGCCGCCAGGGACCATCGAATGGGAGTGAGGGGTAGGGGGATTGTCACTAGACGGATGAATGGCGGATGTTCGATCCCGGATGGTCTGCCTCCGAGAAGAAAATTGCGCGCAGTGTTCACGTGCGAGCTGTTGAGTCGATACTTGAGAAGCTCATGGCCGAGTTCAAGGCGATGGCCGCCGCAGCAGCGACGCCGTCTGATATATGGGCTGTCCAAGACCATCTACGCGAGCAACGACAGGTACTTGACGATCTATCGGACTATCGCTACTCGCGGCTACGTTTGATCTTAGTTCGACTCATTCGCAAGGGTTATTTGGGTGAGGCGCGGCTCGGGGGTTGTCGCAAGAGAAGCTGGAGAACATTCGTCATCTCCAGTCGCGATAACCCCAGCCCCTGTGTCTGTTCGTGCGTGACAGCAATGATCGAATCGGCGCAGTGTCAGCGCGCTCGTGCGTGCAGATTTGCCGGCGGGTTTGACGGGGAACGTCGTCACTCGAACAGGGAGGCAGAGCGATAGAGATGGATTCTGCGTTGCAATCGGCGCTTGATGTCTTCGGCAAGATGCATGCGCCGAACCGTGCTGATGTCCTTAGCCGCTATCGGCTTTATAGCGACATGCGAAGCGATCTTCAAACGGCAGCTTTGAAGAACGTTCCGCAATCAAGCATCCTGGGCCATGCCAAACGAATCGGTCTATCGGACGGCAAGGTCCTTTTCACGGATGACCAGATCGAGCTGACACTTGTTTTCGACCTTGCCGTATACACCGCCAAGCCGGGGCGAACTCGCGCCATCGATCGGCTCGCTCGGAGGCGACTGGCAACGGCAGCGCCGAGCGAGGCGCTCGTTCTGTCAGGCTTGTGCGAGTCTCGCTTCTCCTTGTTTCGTGTGATTGAGAAGCCGGAGCCCGTCGGAATTCTTCTCGAGGATTTGCTAAGACGACAGGAGGTCTGGCTACTGGACAATGGATTGGAGCGGTCCGCCGAGACTGGCGCGATCTTTGCGATGAGGATCGCCCGCATAGAGACTTTTATGATGACCTGCGGCGCCGTTGTTCCCCTTGATTCCGCTATCGTCGAGGAGCTCATCGCTTATCTGGAGGACGGCGTAACCGGTCTCGACTTTGCGGCTCTTGCCAATGATTCGCGCTTTGCGACCTCAATCTATGAGCTGGCGATTGAGCTCGATCTGATGAGTCTCGTTGCCTATCGCTAGTACATCAGGGAGATCAATAAGCTATCTTGGCTCTTAGAGGCCTTTTGAAAAAGGCTTGTGATAGGGGCCCGGGCGTGATTCAAGCTTGGCATGTGGACCCCCGAGACGCGTGGCCGGATGGCCAAGATCAGGAACAAGCTCAAGCGCTACCCCACGGATATG